>JAEYTB010000257.1 GCA_023434205.1 Planctomycetota bacterium
AGGGAGAGCTGGGAGGCGGGGGGCGATGTCGGATGTGGGATGTCGGATGTCGGAATAGGCGCGGCGGGGGTTGGCGCGGGGGCTTCGGGGTTGAGGGTGGGGTCGGACATCGGTGCTCTCTACCCAAGGGGGCGGGGCACCGGGTTTGTGCGCGCGTTTGGGGACTTACGGCGCGGGGGCGTGTGGTTTGGGGCTGTGATTGCCGCGGGAAAAAAAGGTTTTGGAAAACGTGGGGTGGCTCAGCGGGGCGTCACGGCCTGTGCGCACAAAGCCCGTTGAGGCTCGGGCGAGGGCTGAGGGGCGCAAGAGCGCTGAAAGCGGCACCGTGAAGGTCTAAAGTTGGCCCCGTGACCGAGCCACTCTCAACGGCCGTTCTCCTGGCGCTGTTCGGACTTCTGCTGCTCATCAGCGTGCTCTCTACGCGCTTCAGCGAGCGGGTAGGCGTGCCGGTGGTGCTGGCATTCCTTGTACTGGGCATGCTCGCCGGCTCGGAGGGCATCGGCCGCATTCCCTTCGAGGACTATCGGCTTGCTTTCCGGCTGGGCACGCTGGCCCTGGTTCTCATTCTATTCGACGCCGGGCTGAATACCTCGGTGGCGAACATCCGGCGTGCGGCGATGCCCGCCGGGATACTCGCCACCGTCGGTGTGGCTTTGACGGCCGGACTGGTCGCGTTCGGCGCCTGGCTGTTTGGGCTGTCGTGGGGGGCGGCGCTGGTTCTGGGCGCCATTGTGTCGTCAACCGATGCGGCGGCGGTGTTCGCCGTGCTCCGCGGCGGCAGCCTGAACCTCAAGCCGCGGGTGGGCACGGTGATTGAGGCGGAGAGCGGCTTGAACGACCCCATGGCGGTGATCCTTACCATCGCCCTTACCGAGCTGGTGGCGGGCATCGCGCCGCTGTCGTGGGACATGGCGTGGCAGGTGCCGCTCCAACTGATTGTGGGCGCCGCGGTGGGGATCGCATTCGCCATGGGGCTGCGGCGGATCCTTGAGAGGGTCCGGCTCACGACTGGCGGGCTGTACCCGGTGCTTACCTCCGCGCTGGCGATCTCGGCGTTCGGTGCCGCGACTATTCTTCAGGGGTCGGGCTTCCTTGCCGCGTACGTCGCGGGGATCGCGCTGGGGGCGGGGCGACTGCCCTCCCGCGGCGGGCTTGTCCGCGTGCATGACGCGTTGGGGTGGCTGAGCCAAATCGGGATGTTCCTGATGCTGGGGCTGCTGGCGACCCCGTCGCGCCTGCCGCAGGTGGCGGGGCTGGGGATCGCGCTGGGGCTGTTCCTGGCGTTCGTCGCGCGTCCATTGGCGGTGGCGCTGTGCATCGTCCCACTGGGCTACCGCGGGCGAGAGCTGGCGTTCATTTCGTGGGTGGGCCTGCGCGGGGCGGTGCCGATTATCCTTGCGACCTTCCCGCTCTTCGCGGGGCTCAAAGACGCCGAGCGGATCTTCGACCTCGTGCTGTTCATCGTGGTGGTCGGCGCCATCGTTCCCGGCGCGACCATCCGCTGGGCAACTCGGAGGCTCGGCCTGCAGGCCGGGGACCAGCCGTCGCCCGCGGCGCTGCTGGAGGTCAACTCGACCGTCCCGCTCAACGGCGAGATCATCTCGTTCTATATCGACCCGGCGTTGGCCGTCGCGGGCGCCACGCTCGCTCACGTTCCTTTCCCGCCCGGCTCTTCCGCGGTGCTGCTGGTGCGGGGCGACCGACTGGAACCCTGCCGCGGCGACACAGAGCTGCGCGTGGGCGACCACGTCTACGTCTACTGCCGTCACGAGGACCGCCCGCTTATCGAGCTTCTGTTCGGGCGACCGCAGCAGCCGGGCGAGGGCAAGTGACCCGTCGTGTCGGCGCGTGGCGTCACGGGCAAGTTGACGGCGGTGAATGTGGACGGTTAGCTTGGCGACAGTGAGTATCGTTGTCCGGCGTTGAGTGGGAGTTGCCATGCCGAAGCTGCCGAACCCGTTTGGTGGGGCCAAGAAGGTCCCGGCGTTCAAGGTTGCGCCCGAGACGCAGGAGAACAAGAAGATCCGCGCGGAGTCGGGGTCCGCGACGGCGGCGATTCTGGCGAAGAAGCCGAAGGTGTCGGGGGTGCCGGGGCCGGCGCCTGGGCCGCGGGCTCTCAAGAGCGGGATGATCGGGCAGCAGTACGAGGGGGAGAAGCTGAAGGACTATTCGGCGATGAAACCGAAGCTGGCGACGAAGGACAAGTTTTTGAACCCGGTGAAGCGGGCGGTGGGGCTGCCGGGGAAGCCGGCGAAGATGGTGCCGAAGAAGTAGGACCGGGTGAGGAAAGACAAGAAGCCCAGGGATGGGAGTCCCTGGGCTTCTGCAGTTTTGAGTGCAAGGGCTTAGCGGCGGCGGCGGAGCTGGGTGAGGCCGGCGAGGGCGAGCAGGGCGAGGCTGGAGGGGGAGGGGACGACGGTGAAGAACTGGTCGCCGGCGAAGTTGTTGAGGTTGATCTGGCCGACGGTGCCGTTGAAGCCGCCCACGCCGTCGCCGCCCACGTTGACCTGGGGGGCGGACATGCCGCCGAGGAACTGGTTGGACAGGTAGTCGTGGTTGCTGCCGTTGATCATGGCGGAGATGCGGAAGGCGCCGATGGGGCTGCCGATGGCGGCGAGGGGGATGACGAACTCGACGCCGGTGGAGACAGCGGCGGCGGCGGCCTGGTTGGCGGGGCCGGTGCCGCCCGTGACGCCGAGGGTGTTGGAGTTGTTGAAGGCGACGCCGATGCCGTTGGAGAGAGCGTTGGGGTTGGCGCCGGTGAGCGAGCCGCTGAAGATGTTTCCGCCGGTGATGAACGCCGCGGCACCGCCGCCGATGGTGGCGAAGTCGACGTCGAAGCGGTCGCCGGCGGAGTTGCCGTTGCGGACGATGAGCATGTAGTCGGCGGTGAAGCCGGCGTCGAAGGTGAATCCGGCGTGCTTGGCGGCCCAGCCCTCGTTGATGGGGTTGTTGCCGCCGTTGTCGGCGTTGTTCTGGAGGACGTTCTGCCCGCCGGCCTGGGAGTCGATGAAGATGTTGAGTTTGTTGAAGTTGCTCTCGAGGTTGCCGGTGAGGAGGAGGTAGAGGTTGCCGCTCTCGACGCGGGCGTAGGCGGCGTTGAGCTCGCTGCCGCCGGCGGGGTTGGCGTCGCCGAAGCCGGTCTGGACGGTCTGGACGGAGACGGCGGGGCCGTAGAGGGCGTCACGCGTGCCGTCGAGGACGGGGTCGGCGAGGGCGGCGGTTGCGAGCGCCGGGATCGCGGCGATCATGAGAAACTTGGACATGGCTCTCTCCTCAAGGCTTGGGCAGGGGCGGGATTACGGACGTTGAGGTCGTCAGGGTAGCGG
>JAEYTB010000012.1 GCA_023434205.1 Planctomycetota bacterium
CCCTCGCCCTCGCGGCGGGACTCACCGCGCTGGCGGCCCCCTCGCTGGCCCAGGAGTGCACGCTCGCCGTCCACGCCTCGCCCAGCATCCTGTTCAGCGGGCAGAGCGCCGACGTCAACGTCTACGCCCACATCCCCTCCAACATGTACGCCTTCGCCTCGGCGCAGTTTGATGTGCACGCGGGCCGGCCCCTGTGGACCTTCGCCTCTTCGGGCGTGGTCGTCGGTGCGAGCGTGCTGGGCATGAACGTGTGGCAGGACCACTCGCCCCAGACGGGCGCGCCCGCCGACCCCGCCAACCCCTACCACGTGTGGCGCGGCACCTTCACACCCACCACCAACGCGCCGGAAATGGTGGAGATCACGGCTGACCCCTCGGCCGCCTCGGTCTACCCCAGCAAGCTCTCCCCCTCCTGGGCCCCCGCCCTGCCCAAGGGCTCCAGCGACTGGCTGCTCGTCAATCCGCTGCGCGTAGGCCAATGGGCCGCCGCGCCCCGCCGCGGCACCGGCGCCCAGGTACACGACGACGTCATCGTCGACGGCCGGATCATCATCGGCGAGAACCCCGCCACGCCCATCGCGATCGGCCTGATGCGGACCACCCTCAACCCCGTCCGCGGCAACGACGCCTCCTCCGTCGGCATCAGCTTTGACGGCCGGCCCACGACCTTCTCCGCCGCCGTCCAGATGGACAACTCAGGCCTCAGCAAGGTCGGCGTGGGGACGCTCACCTTCGCCGCCAGCAACACCTCCCACGGCGAGGGCTACTCCATCGCCGCAACCTTTGGCACCGGTGACGACACCGCCATCGCCTTCGAGGCCACCCGCGCCGGCCTGCTCGTCGCCGCGGGCAACATCAACCCGGAAGCACCGCCCCTCTGGGTCGACCGCGTGCCCAGCGGGATCGGGACGCGCCTGACCTCCAGCCAACGGCCCATCGGCCGGTCGGCCTACGAGGTCAAGATGGAGAACGTGCTCGTCAGCTCCTACCAGACAAACGGGCACGCCGCGGAATCCGCGCGGGTCCTGCTCCCCAGCGGCCAGCTCGTCCTGGCCGACACCGTCTCATTCCACCGCACGCGCCGCCTGCCCGCAAACACGCTGCGGCAGGTCGGCCTGGGCGTCCACGCCTTCGAAGCCACCGGCGCCCGCGCCATGACCCTCACGCCAACCCAACCCCACTGACCCCCGCACCCCACAACCTGCAACCCGGCCCCCCACCACGACCGCTCGGCTCTCCGAGCGGTCGTGGTTTCACGCCCGTCCCGCAACCGCCCCCCCACGCCTCTTCCCACCCCCCACCCCCCGTGATACCCTACCCGCCGCTCTTATGCCCGACGCCGACACGCCTTACATCATCTGCCAGGGGGACGACATCTACACCGTCGCGGCACGCCACGGCCATGTCTGGGAAACCCTCTGGAAACACGAAGACAACGAGCACCTCAAGGCCAACGGCCGCACCCCCAACCAGCTCCTCGCCGGCGAGACCCTCGTCATCCCCGCCACGCGCCCCCACGATGCCGACTGCGCCACCGAGCAGAAGCACCGCTTCCGCAAGAAGGGCACGCACGTCGAGCTGCGCATCGTCGTGACCGACATGGGCATGCCGCGCAAGGACGAGCCCTACTACCTCGAGGGCGAGCCCCCCATCCACAAGCACAAGGGCCAGACCGCCAAGACCAGCGCCGAGGGCCTCGCGGTCGTCAAAATCCCCCTCAGCCTCACCCGCGCCGTCCTGGTCGTCGGCGACAAGAAAGACCGCTACGAGCTGCTCATCGGCCACATGGACCCGCCCGACACTGACAGCGGCAAGCACGCCCGCCTCGAGAACCTGGGCTTCTGCTGCGGCAGCCTCCACCGCTGGGACGAGCACAGCGACGACGCCATGAACGAGTTCCACCGCGCCCACGACCATCCCGAGGCCGTGGAACGCGACACCGCCGCCGACCACGAGCGGCTCAAGGAGGGCTACGGGTCCTGAACCCGCCGCGCCGACCATGCCCAAAGCCTCCAAGGCCTACCACGACGCCTGGCACCTCGCCAACATCGGCATCTTCATCAAGTACAAGGTGAAGGACGGCGACTCCATCAAGTCCATCGCCGAGTCCATCGGCATGACCTGGCAGGAGCTCGCCAGGCTCAACTGGGGAACCGACGACCCCAACGAGGTCCACTGGTACCTCAAGCACTTCTTCGTCTGCACCGCCAAGGCCGCCGACGGCTACAACTTCAAGTTCACCAGCAAGGACGAGCCCGGAATCCTCATCCTCCCACGCCCACAGGTCCTCGAGCCCGTCGGCCACACCCGCGGCAGCTTCCCCGTCAGCCGCTTCCTCCCCGCGTAGCACCATGGCCAACGACCGCATCGGCTCAGGTCAGCTCGTCGCCATCCGCGAGGCCCGCCTGCTCGCGACCCTGATCACCCGCGAGGAGGAGCAGCAGGCCGCCAAGGCCACCGGCCAGCCCGTCGGCAACCCGCCCCCGCCCATCCGCAAGTGGCTCTACATCTTCTCCTCCGACGGCACGGACTACGGCCTCAAAACCACCGACTCCCCCCGCATCGACGCCCGCCGCTCCTTCCAGCACATGGCCCCCTTCGAGGTCGACGGCGTCAACCCGCCCAAGTCTTCCATCGCCGGCGTCGACCGCGTCGAGCGCGAGGTCTACTTCGACTGGCGCGGCCTCGCCCACGAGCTCTCCATCGCCGCGACCTGGCAGAAGCCCCGCCACCAGCGGCCGCACCCGATCTTCGGCAAGGCCCCCAGCGGCCAGTGGGACGAGCTCGAGGACAAGCTCGAGGCCGGCAAGGGCAAGCCCATCGGCGGCCGCCCCGGCGTGCTCCTGCCCCCCGCCGTCAACGGCAAGCCCCGCCGCTACTACCTCCTCCTCAGCCCCATCCGCCTGGGCCCCAAGGCCCTCCAGTTCGCCAAGGACAACCCCGACGCCCTCACCATCTACTACAACTTCTGGGAGTCCTCCAGCGCGGGCAAGGTCCTGGGCCCCCAGGCCGTCCCGCCCAAGAACATCAACCCCGAGGGCTACCGGCGCGACAACTCGATGCTCGCCGTCGTTGATCCCTACGCCTTCGCCGAGCGCATCCGCACCAAGCTCCTCGCCCCCATCCAGGACCAGCTCTACGCCTACCTCACCTCCATCGACAACGGAGACGTCCAGGGCGTCGACAAGCGCCACTTCCAGTCCCACATCAACCGCGGCACCATCTCCGAGCTCGTCTCCCTCGCCAACATGGTCGCCCGGATCCAGGGCGACGACCAGGACCTCAAGGACCTCATCGACCAGCAGGCCCTCCAGCAGGTCCTGGGCATCCACGGCAACCGCCTCGAGTCCCACATCAGGATGGTCGAGAAGGCCGCCCGCTTCTACGCCAACTGGCTCAGCGGCCCCCAGCACCAGGCCATCGACCTGGGCGTCGTCGAGGACCTCCACGACACCGCCGACCAGACCGCCGCCGCAGACAAGGCCGGCGCCCTCGCCCACTGGTTCTGCCAGTTCCGCGCCATCCAGGCCACCGGCCAGGGCGCGGGCCTGATCATGCAGCTCCTCTCCGACAAGACCCCCATCAAGAACCCGATGCGGGACCTCTTCCTCAAGTACGCGGCCAGCAAGCCCGCCGCGGGCTCCACAGACCTCGCGGCCCTGCACGCCATCGGCGACCTGATCCCCGACCTGGCCCTTTACGCCTACTTCCAGTTCTCGCCCGGGGAGCTCGACGCCGCGGGCCGCCCCGACCCCGACAAGGCCGCCGCCGCCCGCGCCAAGGCCCTCGCCGACCTCATCAACAACATCCGCTACTTCAACACGCAGCTCGGCACCGACCCCGAGAAGGACCCGCAGAAGGACCTCATCAAGGCCGCCAAGAAGGGCAAGTACGCCCTCAAGACGGTCATCTACGCCGTCGATGCGCCCATCAAGAACGCCCAGTGGGTCGCCGAGCCCTTCAAGACCGGCAAGCCCGTGGACCTCTCCAGCAACTTCCTCCGCCGCCGCCTCGAGCAGGCCCTGGGCTTCGAGCCCATCGGCGGCCTCATGAAGAAGAAGGACGTCTGGATCGCCGCCGAGAGCAGTGAGGAATACCTCCGCCGCACCGCCCTCCAGATGGAGCAGAACATCGCCGACCTGCGCCAGCAGGCCCACGCGATGCAGGAGCAGTATTCCGCCGCACTGGTCAAGTCCGTCCGCCTCAACCCGCGCTACGCCGCGCTCATGGCCTTCCACTCCACCTCGGGCAAGGAGGTCACACGCCTCGAGCGCGAGGCCTCGCGCCTCAGCAGCGAGATCGACAAGGTGCCCTGGGACGTCGTCGGCCGCCCCGACGGCCCCGCCCTGCTCGCCAAGCGCCACGCCCTCATCGCCGAGCTCGAGACCCACACCCTGCGGCAGCTCGAGCTCCGCCGCCAGATGCAGGACGCCGCCGCCGAGATCGAGAGCATCGAGGAGGCCGCCCGCAAGGCCGGCGTCAGCCTCAAGGCCGCCCGCGACAAGGCCGCGCAGCTCGCCGCCCGCGCCAACAGCAACTACGAGCTCTGGAAGCAGAGCGCGGCCGACAAGGCCGACGACCTCAAAGTCCGCGTCCGCGTCATCAACCGCCGCATCGAGGAGGTCACCGCCCAGAACCTCGAGCGACAGAAGGCCCTCAAGGCCAAGGGCGCCGAGGTCGGCCCCATCAAGGTCTACGCCAGCGCCGCCTTCCTCCTCCTCGAGTTCGCCCTCTTCGGCGCCACCATGTCCGACCCCCACGCCTCCGACAAGCAGCGCCGCTGGGCCTTCGCAGACCTGGGCAAGGGCTTCGTCGACCTGGGCAAGGACTACCTCTCCCTCCGCGGCATCAAGCCCGAGCTGCTCCCCGCCGACGCCCGCGCCAAGCTCTTCATCTTCTCCAAGGCCGACGAGGCCCTGCTCAAGGAGGCCTCCGCCCTCCGCCTCAGGGTCGCCTCGGGCGTCCTGGGCGTCCTGGGCGGCCTGCACACCGCCGTCAAGTACGGGCCCGACGCCGCCGCCGCCTGGCGCTCCGACGACACCGACGCCGCCCTCGCCGCGGGCCTCGCCGCCTTCGGCGGGGTCGTCAGCATCGCCGTCGCCATCGCGCCGTTCCTGGGCTTCATGACCGTCTCCGCGGCGTCGGGCGTGGGCGCTGTCGCCAGCCTGGTCACCGCCATCGGCATCCTCATCTACCTCTTCGTCGCCGACTCCGAGCACGAGAAGGTCCTCAAGAACTGCTACTTCGCCAAGAAGCCCTCGCAGCGCGGCTACCGCTTCAAGTCCAGCGACAAGCACTGGATCGGCCCGGCCGACCCCAACGCCCCCGAAGACTTCTGGGGCGTCCGCGAGCAGCTCGCCGCCCTCACCCGCCTCAGCGCCCGCTGCGAGGTCAGCGCCCGCATCGGCTTCCCCACGATGCCCACCGAGATCGCCGACGCGAAGACCCCGCCCCCCGCGGGCGAGCCCTTCCCCTTCAGCTTCGACTTCTGCGCCGACTTCTACGGCGTGCCCCCGGGCTCATCCTTCCGCGTCTCTTTCATCGCCGCCGACCGTGACGGCCGCGAGCACGACGTCTACGCGCACTTCATCCACGCCGAGACCTTCACCCGCGGCGCCCGCCACGACCACGCGAAGCAGGTGATGACCGGCTTCTTCGCCCCCCCCGACCGCCCCGGCTTCCTCATGTTCATCCTCAAGGCCGCGTCCGCCCCCTTCCTCCCCCACACCATCACGGCGAAAATCGAGTACACCCTCCCCGACGGCTCCCGCCTCACCGCCGACCACCCCCTCGCCACCCTCGAACGCGGCCGCTCCC
>JAEYTB010000093.1 GCA_023434205.1 Planctomycetota bacterium
CGGGAACGGAACTGGATGCCCGAGTTGAGCTCGATGTCCTGGGTGGTCTCGAGGACCAGCTCGAAGTCGGCGTACGTTGCTTTGGTTACCAGGAACGTATTCGGAGTGTCGGGCGCGGTGGTCCCGACGATGGCGCCGTCTTCGACGCGGTATGTGGCCTTGCCGCCATGGATTGACCAGCCGTCAAGCGTGCTGCCGTCAAAGAGCGTCTGCCACTCGCCGGGGGTGTACGACACGGGTTCGAGCGGGGAGATCCACACGTTGCGGTACCGCACCGGCCCTTCCGCCGCGGTTTCATGGTCCTGGAGCCGCAGAGGGCCCGCCTGGATGTCGGACCCGGGCGCGGGCCGCTCGCCGCGAGAGATCGCGCCGCCGCCGGTTGGCCGCGGCACCTCGACATTGTCGTGGACGAGCGTGCCATTCCAATAGACCGTCATCCGGGCCGACTGGACCTTCTTCCCGTCCATGAAACGCGGCGCACGGAAGAGAATGTCGTAGGCCTGCCACGTGCCCGGGCCGGTGGAGGCGTTCACGCTCGCGGCCCGGACGTTGTAGATCGCGCCGGCCTCGTTGGCCTTGGGCGGGGCGTCGCCGGGCATGGTCCCCAGCACCTGCACCTCGTAGAGGTCCTGGAGGTACACACCGCTGTTGCCCGCGAGCTGCCCCTCGCCGCCCGGGGGGCAGTACCACTCCACGTGGACGCGGCAATCGGCGTGCCCGGCGCGGGTAATCAGGTCGCCGCCTTTGACCTCGACATACCCGGGAAGCTCATCAAGCTGCTGGGCCGTGAGGGCGCCCTCCGGGGAGTTGAAGGCGTTCTTCGCCGCCGGGCCGATCAGGACCGCCGCGTTGTCGGGCGGGGGCAGCCCGACACCCACGGCGACAGGAGGTGCCGCGGGCTGCTGGGCGAAGAGCGTGGGGGCGGCGCACAGCGTCACAATCAGCGGGAGGCATCGCATGATCCAAGGGTACACGTGTCCCGGACGGGCGGGCGCGACGAGTCCGCGGTACGCTGGCCTGATGGACACGCGCAACCAGATGCCCTCGGGAACACTCGGGACCGGTCGGGTGATCGTCAGCGCACTGATCCTGGGCCTGGTTGCTGCCACGGGCGCTATGTACGTGCTGGTCGCGAGCGGGCACGCCCCACCAAGCTCTTCGGCGGACGTGCTTCTCATGGCCCTCGGCGTGATCTGGCCGACCACGCTCGCAGCCAGCCTCGTGATGGGGCGCGCATGGGTGCGGCAGGCGCGGGCGGAGTGGCAGCAGTCCGGGGGCGACCAGGATTCACTCATGCCCCGATTCCTGATGCTGACGATCTTGCGCAGCGCCCTGCTGGAGGGTTCAGGGCTCTTTGGCGCCGTGGTCTACATGATGACCGGGCAGGGGGCGGCGCTCCTGGCGCCCGTGCTCAGCGCCGGGCTGATGCTGACGATGGTCTTCCCGACGCGAGAGCGGTTCGAAGGCTTCGTGCGCGACGTGACGGCGGCCGGCGTTTAGCTGTTCCAACTCAGCACGATCTTGCCGAACTGCTCGCCGGCCTCCAGGCGGGCATAGGCCTCGCTCGCCTGCTCGGCCCTGAAGACCCGGTCGATGGCGGGCTTGAGGCGGCCTGCGCGGAAGAGTGAAGTGACCTCCTGGAACTCCGCGTTGCTCCCCATGGTGGAACCCAGGATTCGGAGCTGATTCCAGAACACGCGGGTGAGGTCTGTGACAGCATCGCCGCCGGTGGTCGCCCCGGGCGTGACGTAGGTCCCGCCGCGGGCGAGGGACTTGATGCAGGTGAGGTGCGTGGCCTTTCCGATTGAGTCCACGGCCATGTCCACGCCGCGCTTGCGAGTCCAGGCGCGGAGTTCCTTGGACCAGTCCTGCCCGTGGTCCAGGATGGTGAAGTCGGCCCCGAGTTCCCTGGCGCGGTCGAGCTTCCACTGGTGCCGGCTGGTCACGGCGACCTGGCAGTTGAAGTGCTTGGCGATGGCGAGGGCAGAGGTCGCGACGCCGCCGCCGATGCCTGTCACCAGCACCGATTGGCCGGCGCGGAGCTGGCCCTTGGTGACGATCATCGAGTAGGCGGTCAGGGCGCACAGCCCGAACGCCGCGGCTTCGGCGGGGTCGGCGTCTCCCACGTCGGCGAGGTTCGCGGCGGGGGCGTTGAACCGCTCCATGAACATCCCGTTGGTGTGCTCCCCGATCAGCTCGTATGCGGGGGCGAGCGTGGAGGCCGGTGGGTCGTCGGGGTGAACCCGCCCGGGCACTTCCGTCGCTGCGTTGACGATGACGCGGCGGCCGGACCACGCGGGGTCCACGCCCTGCCCGACCGCTTCGACCACGCCGCAGGCATCGCAACCGCTGACACGGGGGTAGGTGAGGGTCAGCCCGCCGATCCCGCGGCCGACCCATAGGTCCATCTGGTTGAACGCGCTCGCGAGCGTGCGGATGCTGACCCAGCCCGGCGGCGGGGGCGTGGGCTCGGGCCAGTCGCTCTGGAACCGGACATTGGGCGTGACCGGGCTGCCCTGACGCTGGAGGACGACGGCTCGCATGGCGGGAGCATAGTCCGCAAGGGTCAGGCGATGTGAACAACGACCGAGCGCTCGTGCCGCGTGCTGCGGTGCTCCCACAGGTAAATGCCCTGCCACCGCCCCAGCGCGAGCCGGCCGTTGATGATGGGGACCGAGAGCGAAACCGGCGTCACCGCCGCCCTGAGGTGCGCGGGCATGTCGTCGGGCCCCTCGGCGGTGTGGGTGTAGTGCGGGTCGTTCTCGGGGATCAGACGCTTGACCCACGCTTCAAGGTCGCGCTTCGCCGAGGGGTCCGCGTTCTCCTGGATCAGCAGGCTGGCAGAGGTGTGCCGGACGAACAGCGTACACAGCCCCTCGTGCGACGTCGTCTGCGCGTGCCACCGGGCCACCGCGCCACGCACCTTGTCCGTGAAGTCGTACAGCCCCTGCCCCCCGGTCGTGATGGTGAGTTCGGTGATCATGCGGTCGCCGTCCGTGGCACGGCGCGGAACGTGATCGCCATGCGGTTCCAGGTATTGATCGCCGCGATGGCCCACGCGAGCGTGACCAGCTCGCTGTCCGGGAAGTGGGGGCGGGCCTGGTTGAAGACCTCATCGGGGACGTGCCCGTCGGCGACCAGGGTCATCGCCTCGCAGAGTGCGAGGGCCGCCTGCTCGCGGGCGCTGTAGAACGGGGTCTCCCGCCATGCGTCAAGGCTGTACAGCCGCTGATCAGAGATTCCCTGGGCCTTGGCCGCTTTCCAGTGCGCATCCAGGCAGTAGGCGCACCCGTTGATCTGCGAGGCGCGCATGCGGACCAACTCAAGGATGACGGGGTCAAAGCCGGTTGACCGCACCTGGTCTTCGAGGTTTGACATCGCCTGGAAGAGGGCCGGCGCGACCTTGGGGTACTTCAGGCGTGGTTCCATGGGAGAGTTTAGGTATGTTGTGCGCGCGATGACCCCGTTCGAAGTGTCCATGCGCCTGTTCCTGGCGATCGCGGTGATCCTGGCGGCCTGCAGCGCGGTGGGCTGGCTCGCGCGCTTTGCCGGGCAGCCTCAGGTCGTGGCGGAGATGGTCGCAGGGCTGCTGCTGGGGCCGTCGCTGCTGGGGCTGGTGTGGCCGGCGGGGCAGGCGTGGCTCTTCCCCGACGACCTCAGGCCGGTCATCGTGTCGCTTTCCCAGGTGGGGGTGGCGCTGTACATGTTCATGGTCGGGCTGGAGTTCAGGTCGGACCTGTTCCGGGAGCGACTGGGCTCCGCGGCAGCAATTTCCGTGTCGGGCTGCGTGGTCCCGTTCGCGCTGGGCGGTCTGCTGGCGTGGGCTCTCGCGGAGGACACAACCTACTTCGGCGGGGGCGTAACGACTCTCCAGGCGTGCCTGTTCATGGGCGCGGCCATGGCGATCACGGCGTTCCCCATGCTGGCGAGGATCATCGCCGAAACCGGCATGACAGGTACCCGCCTGGGCACCATCGTGCTGGGCGCGGGCGCCGCCAACGACGGCATCGCCTGGGTGGTCATGGCCATCGTGCTCGGCACGTTCTCGTCGGACGCGGGGATGGCCGTGCGGGCGGTGGTGGGCGGCCTGCTGTACGTGGGGTTTGTACTGGGGGTGCTCAGGCCGATGTTGCGTCGCCTCGCGGCGGACTGCGTGGGCGAAGGGCCGCAGTGGCCCATCGGGCCGGCACGGTTCTCGGTTGTCCTGATCCTGCTCGCCCTGGGAGCGTGGTTTACGGACACCATCGGAATGCACGCGGTGTTCGGGGCGTTCTTCCTGGGCGTGGCGATGCCGCGCGGGCCCTTCGCCCAGCACCTCCAGCGGATGATCGGGCCGATCACCACGGGGCTCCTGGTGCCGCTGTTCTTCGTGTACTCCGGGCTCAACACGGCGGTGGGGGTGCTGAACACGTGGGCTTTGTGGGGGATGGCGCTCGTGGTGCTGGCCGCCGCGTGCGTCGGGAAGCTCGCGGCCTGCGCCGCGGCAGCAAGGCTGAGCGGCGAGCCGTGGCGCGCGTCGCTGGCCGTGGGCGCGCTGATGAACGCCCGCGGGCTGATGGAACTCATCATCCTGAACATCGGGCTGGAGAAGGGAATCATCACGCCGACCATGTTCACCATCGGCGTGGTCATGGCGATCGCAACGACGCTCATGGCGACGCCGCTGTTTAACCTGATCTATGGGCGGGCTCGCGCGGCAGCGCAGAGCGGGGGCCGCCTGCACGCCGAGATCGAGCCGAAGGCCGCTGCGTTGGCGCAGGCCGACGTCCCGGTCGAGCGATTGTGAGGGTGCATGCGCCGAGCCTTTCTCACCGCCCGCTGGCAGGACCTGGTCATCGTGACCTACGAGGCGCCGCGGGAGGTCCTTCAGGCGCGGGTGCCGGAAGAGCTCGAGCTTGACGAGCGCGACGGGCGCGTGTTCGTGAGCCTGGTGGCTTTCGACTTCCGCGAGTGCTGCGTCCGCGGCGTGCGTTGGCCGGGGCTGGTGAACTTCCCGGAGGTCAACCTGCGGTTCTATGTGCGGGAGAGGGTGAGCGGCCGCCGGGGCGTGATGTTCGTGCGAGAGTTCGTGCCCAGCCGCGTGATCGCGTGGGTGGCACGGGCCGTTTACAACGAGCCCTACGAGCGGGCGAGCATGAGCAGCCGCGTGCACGACGACGGCACGCGGGTCCGCGTTGAGCACGATCTCGCGATCCGCGGCTCGCGACTGCGCCTCACGGCGCAAGCCGACAGCCGCTGCGAGACGCCCGGCGAGAGCAGTTGGGAGCACTTCTTCAAGGAGCACAGCTGGGGCTACGGCGTCGACCGGCGCGGCCGGACGCTGGTGTACGAGGTCCGCCACCCGGTGTGGCAGGCGCGGTGCAACCCCACGGCCCGGGTCGAGGGTGACACGGGCGGTGTATACGGCCGGGAGTGGGCTTGGTTAACGAGCGCGGCGCCGGTCAACGTCATGCTCGCCGTGGGCTCGGCTGTCGAGGTGCTGCCCTGCGGGCGGAAGTGATCAGAGCCGCAGCGGGATGCCCTCGGCCTTGTACTTCTCGACCAGGAGCTGGACCTGCACCAGGGCGCGGTCCAGGCGTGCCGCGGCGTCGCGGAGGGAGTTGTACAGGTCCGGGTTGTTCACGAGCTGCCCCAGCGTGCCCTTGCCCTGGTTCACGGCTTCGAGCGTGACGGCCAGTTCCGCCGCGGCCTTGTCGGTTGAGCGGAGCGCCGACACGGCCTGCGCGGAGAGGGCGTTGATCTGCGTGTCCACGTTGGTGGCGGTCGCGGACCAGGTGGCCGACAGGGCGGCGATATTGTCGAGTGTCTTGTTGGCGCGGCTGAGCACGTCCTTGGCCTGCGCGACAAGCTGATCATCGCTGAGGATCGCGCTGGCCTCGGCCAGCGCCTTGTCGGCCCGCGCGATCGTGCTGCGGATGTTGGGCTCCTTGCCGGCTTCGACCTCGGCGAGCGTGCGGGGCTCGAGGAGCTCGTTGATCCGCTGGCCGACCTGGGTGTAGGTTTCGGCGAGTGTCTCGATCTTGGTCGCCGTGGTGTCGAACCGCTCCAGCGGCTTCTGGATGGACGCGGCCAGACGCTGGAGGGTGCTCGCGGTCTCGCCCGCCTCGAACACCGAGTTGGGCTGGATCACGTCGTTGAGCGACGCCGCGGGGGTCTCGGGCAGGATCTGGAACTCCAGGCTCGCCTCGCCCACGAAGCTCTTGTCGATGGTCACCTGCGAGGCCTTGGGGATTCGCACACCCTCGTAGATCTTCACCTTGATCTCGGCGCCGGTGGCGGGAGGGGGCATCACCGATGTCGCGGTGACCTGGCCGACCTTGACGCCGTTGAGCGTGACCACCGACGTGTCCGACAGGCCGCCGGCGCTCGTCGCGTGGATCTGGAACTCGTAGAACTTCCGCCCGGTGTCGGCGAACTCGCCGAACAGGATGAGCACAATGATGGTGCCCACAAGGCCGAACAGGGCGACCACCCCGGTCATGAAGTCACGGATCACAGGCTGAATCTTCAAGCAGTCACACTCCAAGGTCCTGGGACCCCAGCGTATCCGCCGGCGCAGCCCGGATCACTTCGTCCGCCCCCGTGTCCTCCCGGTCGTACTTCCCCTGCAGGAAGTGCTGCACGCGCGGGTCCTCGCTCCGCGTCAGCTCGTCGTACGTGCCGTCCGCGGCAACCTTGCCCCCCAGCAGCATGATGACCCGGTCGGACACCTTGCGGGCACTCGTCAGGTCGTGTGTCACCACGACGTTGGTGACGCCCAGCTCGTGCCGCAGCTTGAGGATCAGCTCGTTGATCCCGTCGGACCGGATGGGGTCCAGGCCTGTGGTCGGTTCGTCGTACAGCACCACGCGGGGGCGCAGCACGATGGCACGCGCCAGGGCCACGCGCTTCCTCTGCCCGCCGCTGAGCTGCGCGGGCAGCTTGTTCTCGACGCCGACGAGGTCCACGGTCTTCAGGGCCTGGATCACCGCTTCGTACCGTTCAGAACGCGAGAGCTTGGTGTGCTCAATCAGGGGGAACGCGATGTTGTCCAGGACCGTCATGGAGTCGAACAGCGCCCCCATCTGGAAGAGCAGCCCGATCTGAAGGCGGACAGGCTCCATCTCGCTCTCGCTGAGCTGATCGATGCGGCGGCCGTCGAAGAAGATCTCGCCCTTGTCCGGGTGGAGCAGGCCGACAAAGTGCTTGAGCGTGACCGACTTGCCGCAGCCCGACGGCCCCATGATCACGGTCGTCTTGGAGGGCTCGACGTCCAGGTCGATCCCGTTGAGCACCTGCTGCGACCCGAACTTCTTGTAGACGCCGCGCAGCGACAGAATCGGCGGCTCGGGTGCCGTGGGCCGCGGGGCCGGTCTCTCGCGGGTGATGGGGTGGGTGGTCATGGGCCTATACGATGCGATGTGAGTAAACACTTACCTGACCCGAACGATAGTCCGCGGGTAGACCGCCATCTGATCCACCGGGGCGTCAAGTTCAGCTTCGAACAGCTCATCGTGACGGGCGCAGATGGGCGGACGCTGAAACGCGAGGTGGTACGGCACCCAGGCGCGGTCGTCATTGTGCCGGTGCTCGATACCGCCGCGGGGCCCCAGGTGGTCTTCATCCGCAACTGGCGGATCAGCCTGGAGCGGTGGCTGCTGGAGTTGCCCGCAGGGACGCTGGAACCGGGCGAGGACCCCGGTGTCTGTGCCGCGCGGGAACTGGAGGAAGAGACCGGCTTCGCCGCCGCAACCCTGACGCCACTGGGCCGGTTCTATACCTCGCCGGGGCTCTCAGACGAGTTGATGTGGGCCTACGCCGCCCGGGGGCTCCGTGGGGTGGGGCAGCGGCTGGAGGCGGACGAGCGGGTCACGGTACATCCCACGCCCGTTGAACAGGCGTTGGAGATGATCGCGAGCGGCGAACTGGCCGATGGCAAGAGCATCGCGGCCCTGCTGATGGCCCACGCCCGTTCCATGCTGGGCTGACGGTCTTGGCGCGTCTGGTTTAATCGGGTCGTAAGGAGGCGGCCGAACCGCACAGGTAGGGTTTGGCAGAACGGCGACGACGCGGTCGGAACGAGGTCTCCAGGGGATCGAGGGTGACGGATGGCCAGGTTGCACGACATAGAACCCGATTCCGGCCAGGGCGGTGAACGCAGTGGACGGGCGTGGTCGGTCGGGCGGGTGCTCGGGGTGGGCGAAGACCCGCTCACGTGGTGGTCATTCCCGCTCATGAAAGTCGGCGGCCTGCGCGTCCGCGTTCACACCTTCCTCGTCCCCGTCTGGGTCGGTATCGAAGCCCTCGCCTGGCTCCCGCAGAAAAACCTCGGGCCCCTGCACCTGTTCAGCGCCCTGGGGTCGCTGCTGATCATCGCGATCCTCCACGAACTCAGCCGCGGCCTGTTCGCCCGGTCACTCGGCGACGGGGGCGACACGGTCGTGCTCTGGCCGCTGGGAGGGCTCAACCCCGTCGCCCGGCGCGGCGCGACGAGCCCGCTGGCCGCTGAATCAGGCGGCCTGCTCATGAACGTTCTGCTGGTGCCGGTTCTTGCGCTCGCGGCAATGGGGATGGGCGTCTCGCAGCAGGAACTGCTCTTCAACCCGCTGGATGTCCACGCCGCGGTCGCCAATCTGGACAGCGTGGAACAGGTGATCCTGTGGTGGGCCTACTTCATGAACGCGGTCATGCTCGCGGCCAACCTGCTGCTCCCCATGCTGCCCATGGACATGGGCCGGATCATGAACGCCTGGCTCCGCGGCCGCAGCAACGCACCGGCGGAGGTCGCCGCCAAGGTCGGGTTCGTGACCGCGGGCGTGCTCTTCCTGGTCGCCACGGCGGTCGGGCAAGGGCACCTGATGGGCGTGGCGGTCCTGGGGGCGGTGGCGACGTTGATCGAGCGCCGGCGTCACCTGCTGCCGGGTGTGGATGCCGACGAGTTCGCTCCGGGCGCCGCGGTCGCGCACGAAGAGCCCCCGGCCGCGGCTGTTCGGCGGCCCGCGCCCCCGCCGGCCGTGACGGAACTGGACGCGGTGCTCGAGAAGATCAGCAAGCAGGGATTGGACAGCCTGACGAGCGCGGAGCGGGAAGTGCTGGCCCGGGAGACGGAGCGGCGGCGGCGCGGATAGCATCCCGCTTGTGCCGCCCCAGGTCGGGGCGGCCGCGGGCCCACGGTCGGGCCGACTCAGCCGCGGAGATTCGCCAGGGCTATGGCGC
>JAEYTB010000122.1 GCA_023434205.1 Planctomycetota bacterium
CCGTGCGCAGGTCCCTGATGCCCGCGCCCTCCCCCACGACATCTCCTTCCGTGTGCGTGGGGTCGATGGCGGGGACGACGTAGTACGCCTGCTCGCCGTTGAGGACGCGGCGCTCGATCTCGGCGTACGCGAGCTCGCGGTGCTCGGGGGGCAGGACCTTGGTCTTGATGGGCGTGCGGCCCGGGGGCAGGCCGCGGACGGTGGAGACATCCAGGTCGCCGAAGAGGGTGATGGCCATGGTGCGCGGGATGGGGGTGGCGGTCATGACCACGACGTGCGGCGTGGTCTTCTCGTCGCTGGCCTTCTCGCGGAGGGCCGCCCGCTGGTGCACGCCGAAGCGGTGCTGCTCATCGATCACGGCGACGGCAAGGCTCTTGAACTGCACGCTCTCGGTGAGCAGGGCGTGCGTGCCGATGAGGATGTGGATGTCGCCGGAGGCGAGGCGCGCGAGCAGCGATTCACGCTCGGGCCGTCCGGTGCTGCCGGTGAGCAGCTCGACGTTGACGTTCGAGCCCGCCAGCATCCGCGTGATGGAGAAGAAGTGCTGCTCGGCGAGGAGCTCGGTAGGGGCCATCAGGCTCGCCTGCCGCTGGCTCGCGACCGCCATCAGCATCGCGTACAGCGCGACGACGGTCTTGCCCGAGCCCACATCGCCCTGGATGAGCCGGTTGGTGGGCGTGGGGCTCGCAAGGTCCTTGGCGAGCTCCTTGACCACCTCGTCCTGCCCGGGCGTGAGGGAAAAGGGCAGGCGGTCGCGGATGTGCCTGTCGATCGCGTTGTTCCACTTGAGGGCGGGGGCCCGCAGTGTTTCGCGGAGGTGGGCCCGCTTCATGTGAACGCCGATCTGGAGCATGAGCAACTCGTCGTAGGCGAGCCGGCGGCGGGCCGTGAGCGCCTCGTCGAGTGTCGTGGGCGCGTGCATCATCCGGTACGCCTCGCGCAGCTCGGGCAGGCTCCGCTCGCGCCGGTACGGCTCGGGCAGGTGGTCCTCGATCAGCGGCAGGGCGGCATCGAGCACCTTGGTGATGACCTTCTCGATGTCCTGGCTCTTGAACTCCTCGGTCGCGGGGTAGATGGGCCGCACGCGCTCATCGGCGAGGCCCGGCTCGCTGCCCCCCCCCACTTCGCGCAGCACCTCGATCTTGGGGTTGGCCATCTGCAGGCCCGGGCCGCGGGTCTGCGGCTTGCCCATCACCCGCACCCGCACGCCGGGCTTGAGCTGCTCCATCCGCCACCGGGGGGCGTTGAAGATGACCAGGTCGAGGCGTCCGGTCTCGTCGACGACGACGGCCTCCAGGCGGGGCAGCCGGCCCTTGCGGACGGGGCGGGTGGCGGTGATCGTGCCGCGGGCGGTGACGATCTGGCCGGCGACCAGGTCGCGGATAGCGGTCTCGGCCTCGATCTTCTCGTGGCGGGAGGGGAGGTGGGCGATGAGGTGGCCCAGGCGCGTGATGCCCATGGCGCGGAGGAGCTCGGCCTGGCGGTCGGTGATGGCGCGGATATCGCTCAGCGGGGTTGTCAGCAGCCAGGGTGAATCAGGCACAGCGCGTGAGGGTACCAAGGCAATGGGCCTGATAGGTCGTGCGGGTCGGAGAGGTCCTATTCAGAAGTGCCGGGAGGTGCCTCTGTCCGCCGCGCCGGATCGATCTCCCGCAGGTACCTCCACGAGTACAGCCCCGTCGCGTGGCCATCGGAGAAGGTGATCTGAATCGCGTAGTTGCCCTGAAGCTGGGCATCCACGGCGACCAGCGGGCCGCTCGACCTGGACGACGGCAGCACCGTCAGCGGGTTCTTCTGGATCTGCTCGCGCAGCTCGCGGGCATCGGCCGAGGGGGACATCCGCCGCAGGTAGGCGATCGAGTAGTACGAGGTGGTCCCGTCCTGCCACTCGACGGTGAGGCCTTTGTCCTTCTTGAGGTCGATGTGGCGTGGTGCGTCCATGTGTGCCGTGTGCCACGACCGCGCCGCGTGGTCGTGCCTCCCTTGCTGCGAGCATAGCCTTTCCCGCAATGACCCACCCCGCCGACCGCCTCCGCGATGCCATCAACAAGGCCGGCTCGCCCGTCTGCGTCGGGCTCGACCCGGTGCTCGAGAGCCTTCCCGAAGAGCTCCGCGCCCGCCACCACGAGCCCACCCCCGCCATCGCCGAGTTCTGCCGCGCCGTTCTCGCCGCGTGCGCGGGGCTTGTCCCCGCCGTGAAGTTCCAGTCCGCGTGCTTCGAGCGCTACGGCTCCCGCGGCTGGGCCGTCCTCGAAGAGACCATGGCCGAGGCCGCGCGCCTCGAACTCATCGTCCTCTGGGACGCCAAACGCGGCGACATTTCCACCTCCGCCGCCCACTACGCCGCCGCGGCGAAGCGTCTGCACGCCCACTGGGTCACCGTCAGCCCGTACCTGGGCTCCAGCGGCATGACGCCGTTCCTCGATGCGGGGCTGGGCGTGTTCTCGCTGGTGCGCACCAGCAACCCAGACAGCGATGCGATCCAGAACCAACGGCTCGAGGGCGGCCGCACGGTCGGCGAGATGGTCGCCCAGCATGTGAGCAACCTCGGGCGAGAGTCCCTCTCCGCCTCGGGCCTCAGCGCCCTGGGCGCGGTCGTGGGCGCGACGAAGTCCTCCGACGCCGCGGCACTCCGCGCCCACATGCCCGACCAGGTTTTCCTCATCCCCGGCTACGGCGCCCAGGGCGGCACGGCCGACGACATCCGCGCCATGCTCCGGCCGGGCGCCCCCACCGCCGGCGAGGCGGGCGTGCTGGTCACCGCCAGCCGTTCCGTGATCTACGCCAAGCCCGCGCCGGGCGAGGACTGGAAGGCCGCGATCCGCGCCGCCGCGGCGAAGTTCGCGTGCGAAGTGGCCGGGGTGCTCTCGACCCGCTGACCGCCCGCGGTTTGCAGGATGCAAAAAGAACAAGGGCCGCGGGGAACACACGCGGCCCCTGAAGATCGGTTGTGCTGAAAGCTCAGGCCCGGCGGCGGCGACGCATCGCGAGCGCCCCGAAGCCCAGCAGCGCCAGCGAGCCCGGCGAGGGGATCACGCTGCCGTACGCCGTGAAGGACGACTCCGCGAACCACTGGCTGGTGGGCAGCTTGCTGGTCCCGTTGATCGGCACGCCCGGCGACTGGCCGCCGTAGGGCATCGCACCGCTGCTGTTGAGGGCGACCATGTCGAACGCGAAGCCCCGCGGCGAGGCATCCAGCACGCCCGGCAGCAGGCCGTACGAGCCCAGGCTCGCGCCGCCCCACACCATCGAAACCGTCGCCCCCAGCCCGTCATCGACCTGCAGCGAGGCCGTGGTCGCCCAGAAGTTGTTCGGGCTGCCGCGGGTGGTGAACAGGGCGTTGGAGAAGTTGGTCGTCAGCAGGGGCACGCCCGCGGCGACGTCGGTGAACACGAACGAGCCGTTGGCGGCGTAGCTGAGGGCCTGGGCCCCGCCGGGCAGGTTCACCGCGCCCACGAACGTCAGAGAGACCTGCGCCGTGAGGCTGGCGGACACGCTCAAACGCGGCATGGCGCCGTTGTTGTCGTCGATATGGAGCAGGACCGGGCTGTTGCCCGTCGCGGACGAGATCGAGGACCCGTTGCCGGTGAAGGTCCAGCTCTGGTCCATCGTGTCAGCGGCGAAGCTGAAGATCGCGCCCTGGGCGCCGGCCGCGAACGCAAGCACGCCGGCCGCCGAGGCAATCACAAAGTTCTTCATCCGAGTTCTCCCTTCCAACGATCGCTCACTCCGTTCCGCCCCGGCCAAGGCGATCGCGCAGGCACAACGTGCCCCGCCGTGTACACCGGGGAAATCTCTCAGCGGCCAGCGCGGACCCCGGACAGAGGGTCCGGGGACGCCCTGCCCGCGTACACACTGGTTGCCGCTCAAACAGACCCCATGAAGTCCGAGTTGGCAACCCGATTGGCCGGATTAACTGATCCAGCCCGCAGATCCCCTACCCCCAAAAACGAACACGGCCCCGCTCGGGGGCCGTTCGGTCTGGCTGCCGCCATCACGCCGTCACATGGGCTTCTTGTCGATCGTCACGTCGTAGATGTGCAGGAGCTTCTCCTTGTCGAAGATCATCTCCTGGCGCGACGCACCGACCATGTCGTACTCGGTGGTCAGCTCGATGGCATCGACCGGGCACGCCTCCTCGCACATGCCGCAGTAGATGCACCGCAGCTCGTCGATCTCGAACTTCACCGGGTACTTCTCGCGGTCCTCCCACGGGCTCTCGCCGGCGGTGATATGGATGCACCGAGCGGGGCAGATCGTCGGGCACATCATGCACGCGACGCACTTGACCCGGCCCAGCTCGTCCCGATTCAGCCGGTGCACGCCGCGGAAGTTGGACTTGAGCATCCCGCCCTCTTCGACGGGCAGGTCCTCGCGCCGGACCTCGGGGTACATCATGGTGCGGCTGGTCTTGCCGTGGCCGAAGGAGGTGAAGAAGTGCCGGAGCGTGGTGCCGAAGCCCTTGACGATTTCGGGGATGTAGACCGCCTCGGAGCGGGTCAGGGGCTTGGGGCGGATGGGGAGAATGTCCTCTTCGCGGATCGCCATTGGGCCCCAGTATACGCCCCGCACGGGGCACGCTGCCCCGGCGTAAAGACGGTACGATGGTGGCATGGCCGGTCGAAAGACAACGCCACTCTTCGAGCTGATGAGCCGCGGCGCGGACGCCACGCCCGCCCCCGCCTCGCGCGAGAAGAAGCCGGTGGTCCGCGTCGAGCTCAAGCCCCGCGAGCCCAGCTACGCGCCCCCCGAGCCGGCCGCCGACGACCGCGAGAGCCCCTGGCCCCAGACGTGGGCGGGCCTGCCGATCAAGACCTGGTCCATCATCGGCGCCGCGGTGTTCGTCTTGGGCATCGCCATCTGGACGCTGGCCTGGTCCCTGGGCAAGAAGCAGGGCGAGGCCGAGCTGCAGCCCTTCGTGCGGCGGGAGCCCCCCGCCGTGGTGGAGCCCACGCAGGCCGACCCGGTTATCGGAACCGCCCAGCCCGTCCCCGGCCAGCCCCGGGTTGCCGACCCTCGGCCCGGTGCCCTCCCCCCCGCCCCGGGCACCGACCCCCGCATCGTCGGGCTCAACTACCTCTACCTCGCCACCCTTCCCCTGGAAGACGCCCGCCGGGCCGTCAACTTCCTGCGGGACAACAGCGTCGACGCCCACTTCCTGCTGGTTGATCCGGGGTCGGGGACTGCGAACAATCCAGGCCCCGGCGCCAAGGGCCGGGTGTTCGTCCTGCCGGGCCTTGCCCGCGAAGAGCTGGGGACCTCCCGAAAGACCAACCTCGAGACCGAGGTCGTCCGCCTGGGGGCCATCTGGCAGCGCGAGCACCGCGGCAGCTCGAACTTCGAGAAGCACGCCTGGGAAAAGCTCAAGTAACTCTCGGCCTGGCCCAGCCTTGCCGATGGGCCAGCAAGGGAAGGAACGACCGATGAGCCTCGACCGCAGCCTCAAGATCTCCGCCAACCTCACCGGCAAGCGCTCCGTCCTCACCCGCGCTGAACGCATCCAGAAGATGCAGGCCGACAAGAAGTTCGACCCCAAGAAGGACAAGGCCCTGGGCCTGTCCAAGACGCTGGTCACGAACAAGTAAGGCCGCGACCGCCATGTTTCGCTCGCCCAGCGCCGTGCTCCCGCGGCGTGGTGGTGCCTCGGACCCACAGGACCGGCAGGACTGATCAGCCCTCCCCGGTCTTTCGGAGACCTCCATGCCCGACGGCTTCGACAAGTACCAGGCCTTCTACCAGCGGCCCGCCTCCATCGTCGTCGAGTGGCGCGACCGTGAGACCAATGCCGTGGGATGGCTCGCGATCGACACCCTCCGCGGCGGGGCGGCCGGCGGCGGGACCCGCATGCGGGCGGGCGGCACCCAGCAGGAGGCCGTGTTCCTCGCCAAGACCATGGGCGTGAAGTTTTGCGTCGCGGGCCCCGAGATCGGCGGTGGCAAGTCGGTCATCGACTTCGACTATGACAAGCACCCGCCCGAGGTGAAGCGCGGCGTGCTGGAGCGGTGGTACCGCCACATCGCGCCGTACCTCAAGCTCTGCTACGGCACGGGCGGGGACATCGGCGTCGATGAGGTCTCCGAGGCCACGGCGATCATCGAAAGAATCGTCGGCAACAAGCACCCGCAGGAGGGCATCGCCCGCGGCCATACCTGGCCCGACAGCGAGGGCCCCGCGCCCAAGATCGACCGCCTCAAGCACGGCGTCGAGGCCCCCGTCAACCTCGCGGACCTGCCCGGGCCGCGCGATGGCCGCTGGATGATCGCCGATGTCGTGACCGGCTTCGGCGTGGTCCGCGCGATCGAGCGGTATTACAAGCAGCGCAACCTGAAGCTCGAGGGACAGCGGGCGATCCTGGAGGGGTTTGGCGCGGTGGGGGCTTTCGCAGCGTATTACCTGCAGCAGCTCGGCGTGATCACGGTGGCGGCGTCCAGCCGCGGGGCCAACCGCACGACGCGGGTCATCACGAGCGACAAGGGGCTGAACGTCAACGCCCTGATCCGGGCCCGCGAGGGGACGGAGCTGCCCAGCCCCGGGTACCCGGGGATTACCGACTCGCCCACCGGCGATGAGCTGTTCCAGCACAAGGCGGACATCTACATCCCCGGCGCGATCTCACACTCGACCTCCGCGGCGCGCATCGAGCAGCTCAAGGCCTGCGGCATCAAGGTCATCTCCTGCGGCGCGAACAACCCGTTCTGGTACGACCGCACCAAGACCCACCTCAAGGACTGGGTCGCGGACATGCTGGCCCTTCAGCGTGTGGCCGACAAGCAGTTCGCGATCATCCCGGACTTCGTGGCGAACTGCGGCATGGCCCGCACGTTCGCGTACCTGATGAGCGCGGGCAGCAAGACCAACGACGCGTCCATCCTGGCGGATACGGGCGCGACCATCGACCGCGCGGTGGACCGGCTGCTGGATGGGCACACGCAGCCGAACGGGCTGCTGGAGCGCGGGTACACGGCGTTTATTCCTGAGTAAGTGACGCCGAGTCTGAGCGAGTCTTCGAGCGAAGGCTCGGGTGGGTCGCTGTGCGAGCCATTCCCGAGACTTCGCCCAGAACGGCTCAGTCTCGGCGTCGACTCAGTTCGCCCCCGCCCCGCCAAAGTCCCGCGGCGTGAGCGTGGCGTCGTCCATCACGTACAGGCCGATCAGCCAGTCCCCCTGCAGGTACGGCTTGACGTGGAACACGCCCGCGACGCGGCCGGTGGTCGCGAAGCGGTCGTCGCCCTCGATGGGCTCCTTCAGCGCCACCTCGATCGCGTCGTAGGGCGTGGGCGGGGTGCCGATGCAGCAGCCGTCCCACTGGTTGAGCATCGAGAGCAACTCCTGCGGCTCCTGGCTGGTCATCGGGAACGCGACGTAACCCGAGATCCGCACGTGCTTGCCGTCGATCATCGTGATCCGCTCGGGCAGGCGGCGGCGGCCGTTCTGCGGGTCGAAGGCTTCCTCAACCGACACAAGCAGGTCCCAGGTGATGACATAGGGCTTCTCGGCGGTGCCCTCGCCGCGGAGCGGGAACTTGCCGTCCAGGAGCAGGGAGCCGTCGTCGCGCTTCTCGACCTTCGCGGGCAGCACCTCGAAGTCGCCGAACTTGGCGAGCGCGACCTCCGCGCCGGGCACCGGCGGGGGCTCGACCGTTGGCGGGGGCAGCACCTCGCCCTCCGCGGGGATCAACGCCTCGAAAGGCTCCCCAGGTGACGCGGCGCCGTTCGCGGGCGCGGGGGTTGGGGCCTCCGTTCCCGAGGCGGGCTCGGCCGGCTTCTCAACCGGCTTCTCCGCGGGCCTCTCCGCAGGCACCACCGGCTTGGGCGCGGCGACTTCCGGCTTGGGCGCTGGAGGCGCGACCGGCAGCTCGACCGGCGCGCGGGCGACCCGCTGCTCGGGCTTCTTGGGCGAACGCGAAGACACCACCGCGTAGGCGCCCGCACCCACCATCACCAGGATCAGAATGGCCCAGAACTTCCACATGCTCAAAGGGTAGTCGCTCAGCCCATCGGGCGCAGGTTCCGCATGACGCTGGTGCGGTACGCCGCCGCCGCGGGCACCAGCCCGGCGAGGCAGGCCAGCAGCACCGTTGCGATCGCCACCGCGATCACCGCGGGGGGGTCCAGGTCCGGCTCGATGACCAGGCCGAGGCGGCGCTTCATCACCGCCGCGGCGGCCATGGCCCCCACCGCTCCCAGGAGAATCCCCGCGGCGACGCCCATCAGCCCGATCACCGCCGACTCGGTCAGCACCAGGCCCAGCACGCGGGCGCGGCTCGCGCCCAGCACGCGGAGCACGGCGATCTGGCGGCGGCGCTGCTCCATCGAGTTGTACAGCGCGAGCATGATCGCGATGGCGCTGGAGATCATCACCACCGCGGCGACGGCGAGCAGGATGCGGTCCACGTTGCCGACGATGTCCATCAGCCGGTTCATCTCCTGGTTGGGCTGCGCCACCGTCACGCCCCCCGGGAACCCCTGCCCGCGCCGCAGCCGGTCGAACAGCACCGGCAGCGAGGCCGATGCGTCCGACCCCTCGCGCGAGCGCACCCGCACGAAGACGTTGGTGATCTTCTTGTCTTCCTCCGTCACGTCGTCCTGCGTGGTCAGCTTGTGGACGTGCCCATCGGAGCCGTGCTCGGCCTTCTCGATGCGGTCGTGGGCGTGGATCACCCACGTGCTCATCAGCGAGGTGAACACCGCGCGGTCGAACGCCTGGCCGGTGGGCTCCAGCACGCCGACGATGCTGTAGACGTACTCGCCGTGGTCGTGGCCGACGTGCTCGCCGCCGCCCTGAGTCGGGAAGCCGTGGGTCAGGGTCATGGACTGGCCCACCCGCAGCCCGGTCTCCCGCGCCACCGTCGCGCCCAGCACGACCTCGAAGTCGCGCTCGAACACGTCGCCCGTCGCGATCCCCCACTCCCCGCCCGGGCGGGGCTTGAACTTCGTAAAGAACTCGCGGCTGGTGGCCACCACGGGGTACCTGGCCTCGTAGCTGTCGCCGAGCTGCACGGGCACGGCCCAGTCCACCAGCGGCATGCCCGCCACGAACTGCTCGTACTCCCGGAACTGGATCGGCGCCCGCGGCGCGTTGGCGAAGAACAGGCCGTTGAGCACCGACACCAGCGGGCTGGCATCGCGCGAGAGCAGCAGGTGCATGTTGCCCCCGCCCTGCTCGAAGGCGCGGCGTGCGGCCCCGCGCATCGTCAGCAGCACCAGCATCAGGGCCACCGCCACCGCCACCGTTACCACCGTCGTCGTCGTCGAGAACAGGCGGGACCGCATGCTCCGCAGGATGATCGTCCAGTCGGTCATCGCGCCACTCCCCCGGCCGCCGCCGCGCCAGCGAGCGCATCCAGCCGTTCCCGCCGTTCAAACCGCGCCGCCATCGTCGGGTCGTGGCTCACGCACAGCAGCGCGGCCCCGCTCTCCCTGCACACCCGCTGGATCAGCTCGATGGCCTTGGCCGCGTTCTCGGGGTCCAGGCTCGCCGTGGGTTCATCCGCGAGCACGAGGGCGGGCCCGCACGCCACGGCCCGGGCCACCGCCACCCGCTGCTGCTGCCCCACGCTGAGCTGCTCCACCGGGGCGTTGGGCCGCGCGATCCCCAGCTGCGAGAGCAGCGCCGCGGCCTTCTTCTGCTGCTCGCCCGGTGACACCCCCGCCAGCATCAAGGCCGCCTTGATGTTCTCCGCTGCCGTGAACCCCTGGAGCAGGTTGAAGGTCTGGAAGATCATGCCGATCTGCCGGCCCCGGAAGAGGTCGCGGGCGTGCCCACGCAGGGCGTGGATGTCCGTCCCGGCGATCTCGACCTTGCCCTGCTGGGGGTCCACCAGCCCGGCGATCAGGGACAGCAGCGTGCTCTTGCCCCCGCCCGAGGTCGCGGTGAGCAGCATCTGCTCGCCGGACGCGAGCTCCAGCCGCCCCACACGCAGCTCGAAGGGCTGGTCGGGGTCGGTGGTCGAGTAGCGGAAGGCCAGGTTCTCGATCTTCAGTGCGGTCATGTGGGCCAGATGGTACAGCGAGCCGTTGCCCGGTGCCCCCAACGGCCGTTTCAAAAAAGCACCACGCCACGCATCGAGCGTGGCGTGGTGAAAA
>JAEYTB010000158.1 GCA_023434205.1 Planctomycetota bacterium
TCGGCGCGGAGGGAGAGGGCGAGGGTTGGTGAGACGTCGGTTCCCGCGGGCGTGTGGCTCATGAGCCAGAGGGAGACGGAGGTCAGCGTGCAGTCCTGCGCGGGCTGGAAGCGGATCGCGGCGGAGAGGCCCGGGTGGATGTCAAAGCCTGTGACGCCCATGGGCCCGCCGAAGGGGTCGCCGGTGGAGTAGATGGTGTCGTCGGCGAGGGCGGGGAGCGCGAGCGCGGCCACGGCACAGAGGATCGAACGCATGCACAACGGGTACACGCTGCGCAGCGCCGTGCCGGAATCTGAGCCCCGATTTAGCGGGAGTTAGACGTGGAGGGCGCGGCTCTCCGCGGCGAGGGCGGCCTCATGCACGGCCTCGTGCATCGTCGGGTGGGCGTGGATGGTGGCGATGAGCTCTTCGGTGGTGGCCTCGAGCCTGCGCGCAAGGCTGAGCTCTGCAATGAGTTCCGTCGCGGCATCGCCCATGATGTGGGCCCCGAGGATCTCGCCGCGGGGCAGGCCGCGGATGATTTTCACGAAGCCGTCCTGGTGGGCGGCGGCGATGGCCTTGCCGTGGGACTGGAAGGCGTACTTGCCGACCTCGTAGTCCTTGCCCTTGACCTTGCCCTCGCTGATGAGCTTCTGCTCGGTGAAGCCGACAGAGGCGACCTGGGGCTGGCAGTAGGTGCAGCCGGGCAGGACGGAGTAGTCGATGGGGTAGGGCTCGTGGGAGGCTTTCTTTTCCTTCCAGGCGATGCGCTCGACGCAGGTGACCGCTTCTTCCATGGCCTTGTGGGCGAGGCAGGGGGGGCCGATGACATCGCCCACGGCGTAGACGCCGGGGATGTTGGTGGCGTAGGTGAGCGGCTCGGCGCGGGTGACGCCGGGCTTGTAGTCGGTGACGATCCAGCCCTTCTCGAGCTTGAGGCCGAGCTTGTCGTCGAAGAGGCCGTCGGTGCGGGCGGCGACGCCGATGGCGAGCAGGACCTTGTCGGCCTCGAGGGTTTCCTTCTTGGACTCGTCGGGCTTGCCGCCGGCCATGGGCGCGATGGTGACCTTGACGCCGTTGGCGGTCTTCTCGATGTTGGTGGTGGTGGTGCCGGTGCGGATGTCGTAGCCCTGCTTCTTGTAGAGGCGGGCCATGGCCTCGGAAACGTCCTTGTCCTCGACGGGGAGGATGGCGTCGAGCATCTCGACGACCGTCACCTGGGTGCCCATCTGCTTGTAGAAGTAGGCGAACTCCATGCCGATGGCGCCCGAGCCCACGACGACCAGCTTGTTGGGCCGCTGCTTGTTGTTCATGGCCTCGCGGGCGCCCCAGATCTTGTCGCCGTCAAAGCGGGCGAAGGGGAGGTCGCGGGCGACCGAGCCGGTGGCGATGATGACGTGGTCACAGGTGAGGGTCTCGATGACCTTGCCGGGCTTGGCGGGGGCGGAGGTGAGCTCTTCCTGGACGGCGCACTCGGCGACCTCGACACGGCACTTACCCTGGCCGGTGCGGCCGGAGAGGACCTTGGCGGAGCCGATGATGTGGGTGATTTTGTTCTTCTTGAAGAGGAACTCGATGCCCTTGTTGAGCTTGGAGGCGACATCGCGGGAGCGGCCGATGACCTTGTCCCACTGGACGTTGATCTTGCCGTCGACCTGGAGGCCGTAGAGGTCGGCGTGGGCGAGCTTTTCCATGAGCTCGGCGTTGGTGAGCAGGGCTTTGGAGGGGATGCAGCCCCAGTTGAGGCAGACGCCGCCGAGCTTGGCGCGCTCGACGCAGGCGACCTTGTAGCCGAGCTGTGCGGCGCGGATAGCGCCGATGTACCCGGCGGGGCCGCCGCCGATGACCACCATGTCGAAGTGCCGCTCTGCCACGTGGGTGCCTCCGGTTCAGGGAAAGGGCGGGAGTATAGGGTGGCGGGGTGGCGGCGAGGTTCGGTTCGCATGCGGCTGTGCTTGGACGTGCGACGCTGCTGGATGACCGCGGAAAGCGGGTGCCGGTTTTCGACCTCGTCGGATGGCCGCGGGGCCCACATGCGCCGGCGATGAGGGCGTATGCCGAGGATGTTCAGCGGGTGCGGTGGCGGGAATAGTCGCCGGCGATGAAGGTGCTGACCATAGCGATGGCGTTCACGCCGGTGCTGCTCACGACCGTGGGGCACAGCCTCCTGAAGCAGTTGGGGCTGCCCACGTGGCTGAGTTTGTGTCTTTGGGGGGGTGTATGGTGGCGGCGGCCGCGCTGATGTGGAAGGCACCGCGGGCCGCGACTGCGCAGATGGCAGGGCGCGTGATGTTGCGGCACGGATGGTGCGCGAGCTGCGGGTATTCGCTGGCGGGGGTGGTTGCAGCGACGGATGGTTGTTGCGTGTGCCCGGAGTGTGGCGCGGCGTGGGCACGATCATGAGGACATGATCGTGGCACGGTCACGGGGACGTTGAGGCAGGGTCGACCGGCCCGTCGTAGCGCTGGAAGTCGGCCATGTCCTTGTCTGTGGGCTCGCTGGAATCCCAGGCGGCGCGGTAGAGGGCGGAGAGCATGGAGGCGCCGCTGGCGAGGCGCTTCTCGATGAAGGCCTTGCCGGGGGACTTCTCCAGGTCGCCCGACTTCTTGAGGATGTAGAGCGGCTCGACCTCGACGAAGGACGTGTTGAGGTAGTCGAGCACGCCGTCCCAGGGGGCGCGGGCCTCGAGGGTGAGCTTGGAATCAAAGAAGGCGCGGACATCCGCGTCCTTGATCTGGTGGTGAATGATGATGCGGCCGTCGATGTAGGAGTGGAAGCCGCGGTCGGTGGTGTACTGGTTGGGGTTGTCACCGACCCAGCCGTGGTGGTGCTTGGTCATGTGCAGGGGCTGAGCGGCGTCGCCGACGTAGTGGGAGAGAATCCCCATCTGGGTGCGGGCGTTGGCGCGGGCCATGTCGAGCTGGTGGGCACGGCGGGGGTCGTTGAGCTTTTCGAGCGTGCGCACGACGAGGAAAGCGTTCTGGACCTTGGCGTACTGCTCGACGATGGCGTAGGGGATGAAGCCGGGGAGTTCGTCCGTCTTGGCGGTGTCTCGGGCGGGGTTGACGGGGCGGCCCTTGAAGCCCGGGCCGGCGCGCTCCTTGGCGAGGGCCATGGCCTTGACGTACTCGTAGCGGAGCGTGGGGAGCGTCTTGAGCGTCAGGCCGTAGGGCTCGAGGTCTTCGACGTCGAGGTAGTGCTCGGGGTTGTTGAGGTGGACGAGCTGGTTGATCTTGGTGGAACGCCAGCGGTCGGGGACCACGGCCTGGTCGGCGATCTGGGCCTTGGCGTCGGGGGAGGAAAGCCAGGCGGGGGCGTCCACCATGCCCTCCACCGCGAGGCGGGTGATGAGGCGGTGGCCGTACGCGTCCCAGGCGCGGGCGGGGAACGTGAGCAGGGCGGAGAGCGACGCGGCGAGCAGCAGCTTGTGGACGAGCTTCATAGGCGGCAGTGTAGTGCCCGCAGCCGCGGGCCTGGCGTTCGGGGTACAACACGCGGATGGAGAAGAACGCGTCAAGGCCGCTGTGGTTCCGCCTGGTAAGGCGGGTGCTGGTGCTCGTGGGGGTAACATACATCGTGTGGTTGGGAGCACTGCTGGCGCTTGAGTCGGGGCTGGTCTACCCGCGGCAGATGACGGGCCCGGCGATGCAGGAAAGCCTGATCCCCGGCGAGGTCGAGCGGGTGTGGCTGGAGCGGGACGGGGCGCGGGTGGAGGCGTGGTTCATGCCCAGCCGCTCCGTGCGCCCGATGCCGGCGGTGATCTTCTTCCACGGCAATGCGGAGCTGATCGACCACAACCTGGGGCTGGCGGAGGCGTACCGGGACCGCGGTTGGTCCACGCTGCTGGTGGAATACCGGGGGTACGGGCGGAGCGGGGGGAGCCCGTCGCAGAAGGCGATCGTCGGTGATGCGGTCGCGGTGTACGACTGGCTGAAAGAGAAGGCGGGGGTGGACCCGGAGCGGATCGTCGTCCACGGGCGGTCGCTGGGCTCGGGCGTTGCGGCGCAGCTCGCGAAGGAGCGGCCGCCTGGGGCGTTGATCCTTGAGTCGCCGATGAAGAGCGTGGCGTCGTTCGCGAGCGCGTACGGGGCGCCGGCGTTCCTGGTGAGGAACCCGTACCGGACGGACAAGGTGCTGCCGACGCTGAACTGCCCGATCCTGCTGCTGCACAGCCGCGGGGACGAGATTATCCCGTTCGCGCACGCGGAGGAGCTGAAGCGGCTGGCGCCGGCGGCGAGGCTGGTGGAGCTGACGGGCGGGCACAACGACGCGATCAGCACGCAGCCGGCGTACTGGGCGGCGGTAGATGAGCTCGTGCGGGAAGTCTCGCGTTAGTGGGACGCGAGCTGGGGCGCGTACTGCTTGAAGCTTGAGGTGAAGGGGGCGGGCTGCCAGTTGAGGTGCTCGCGGGCTTTCTCGAGCGCGGCGGTGAAGTCCTGAGCGCCCATCAGGGCCATGCCCTCATCGAAGGGGAGCATGCGGCCCATGCCCAGGTGCTTGGCGAGCAGGGCGACTCGCGCGGCGAGCGCGCCCGGGATGCCCCAGGCCGGCTGCTCCTTGTGGCCGTCGGGGAAGTGGTCGCGCATGTGGCGGAGCATCTGGGGCCACGTGAGGACCTCGGCGCCGGCGAGGTTGTAGACCTCCCCCACAGTCCGCGGGTTGTCGAGGGCGTCGGCGAAGGCGCGGGCGACATCGGTGACCAGGACGGGGGCGACGCTGGGGTCGTGCTCGGCGACGGGGCCCAGGGGGACGCGCTTGTCCTCGACCGAGCGGGTGAAGTAGGGCATGAAGAAGTACGGCACGCCGTGGCCGCTTGCCCAGCCCTGGGCGAGGTGGACGACCTCGCTCTCCTTGCCGTGGATGAGGGAGGGGCGGAAGATGGTCCACTCAAGGCTGGAGAGGCGGACGATCATCTCGGCCTCGAACTTGGAGCGCTGGTACTCGGAGACGCCCGTGTCGGTGACGTTGATGGCGGACATCTGGATGAAGCGCTGGACGCCGCGCTGCTGGCAGGCGTTGACCAGGGCGCGGGTGGCGTCGACGTGGATGCGCTGGAAGGTCTGGGGCCTCTGGCCCGGCTCGCCGCGGGTCTCGCGGATGATCCCGAGAAGGTTAATGCAGGCATCGCAGCCGGTGAGCAGTTCGTCGGGCTTGCCGGCGTCGGAGATGTCGCCCTGGATGAGCGTGACGGCGCGCTCGGGCAAGGCCTGGCGGGCCTTGTCGCGCGAGCGGACCAGGGCGCGGACGCTGTAGTCGCGGGAGACGAGCTCGCGGACGATGTAGCGGCCGACAAAGCCGGAGGCGCCGGTCACGGCGACGGTTTTCTTGCTCATAGGGGTACACCGTAGCAGGACAGTGCGGGCGGGTCAGGGGCCGGACGCCGCGGGCGGAACCGGGCGTCGCAGAGCGGGTGCGGACGTCAATCTCGGCATCGTGTCGGAGTTGTTGGTCCGGAATACAGTTCTTAAACTCCTGTGTTTGAAGGTGTTACTCCTACGACCCGGCGTCTCGATTTTGTTGAGTTCTTGGTCTGCTAGTGTGGAATAGCATTGGGGGTGTCTTGCCCTCGCTTGAACAGAAAGGAGCGTCCGATGCGTTGGTCTCTCGCCGCGGCGGTGGTTGTGGGTGCGGGGCTGGGTTCGCCGGTGCTGGGTCAGCACGCGAAGCTGGTGCTGTTCGGGGGGCAGAACGAGGCGGCGCTGGCCGAGCCGCGGGAGCACCGGATGGTGCATCCGCTGACGAGCCCGTACGACAACGAGGACGCGTCGATCACGACGGACATCCGCGCGTGGTACGCGTACCACGACTTCCCCAGCGACATCCTGCTGGGCGGGGGCAAGGCGCAGACCGCGGCGGTGCAGGCGCGGGTGGCGATCACGGACCGGCTGCAGCTCGTGGCGTACAAGGACGGGTACTTCTGGATCGACACGCCCGCGGTGGATGAGGACGGGTGGGTGGACGTTGCCGCGGGGCTGAAGTACGCGGTGGTGCAGGACTACGAGAACCAGTTCCACTGGTCGGTGGGGGCGGGGTACGAGATGCCGCTGGGGGACCCCAGCGTGTTCCAGAACGATGATGAGTTCCGCCTGTTCACGGGTGTGAACAAGGGGTTCGGGCGGCTGCACCTGAGCGCGAACGCGAGCTACTTCTTCGGGCTGGGGCGCGACCAGGACGCGGGGAACAGCGACCGCTTCGCGTGGCACCTGCACGCGGACTACTACGTGACGGAGTGGTTCAGCCCGGTGCTGGAGATCAACGGGTACCACATCACCCAGGCGGGGACCTCGGGGATTCCCTTCCAGGGCGCGGACGTGTTCAACCTGGGCCAGGGGGAGGACGACCCGGTGATCACAATCGCCCCGGGCGTGGAGTTCCGGCCCGCGGAGTGGGTGGCGCTGCGCGGGGCAGTGGAGGTGCCGCTGACTGACAAGGAGGATGTGTACGGGAGCCGGCTGACGTTCTCGGCGGTGTTCTCGTTCTGAGCCTGAGAGGGAGCTTTTGGGGAGCGGCGGCGGGTTGCAGACCCGCCGCCGTTTTTCATTGACGGTGAACGACCACGGCCGACGCATGGAACGTGCTGGCCGGGCGGTCATGGTTGATGGGCGACGGGCGGCACGGGGCGTCAGTATGCTTGCGCCGATGAGCCAGCCGACAGTACAGCCGCCGGGGTGGTCTGCCGCGCCGGGGGCGGAGCGGATCGTGGAGCTCGACTCGCTCCGCGGTCTCGCGGCGCTGGCGGTGGCGCTGTACCACTACACGCGTCGCTACGACGAGCTGTACGGGCATGGGCCGGGGCTGCTCGCCTCGCTGCCCTGGGGCAACTACGGCGTCCAGGTGTTCTTCATCATCAGCGGGTTCGTGATCCTGATGAGCGTTCAGCGGAGCAAGTCCGCGGCGACGTTCGCGGTGCAGCGGGCGTCGCGGCTGTACCCGCCGTTCTGGGTGGCGTGCGTGGTGACGTGGCTGGCCGTGTACTTCCTGGGGCTGGAGGGGCGGGCGGTCTCGATCGAGAGCGCGGCGCTGAACCTGACGATGGCACCCTTCTGGTTCAAGTGGCTGCACCCGGGCGTGTGGTACATCGACGGGGCGTACTGGAGCCTGAAGGAAGAGCTGCTGTTCTACATCGTGATCGCGGGCGTGCTGGCGGCGGGAGCGCGGCGGCACGCGCTGGCGGTGGTGACGGGGCTGATGGCGCTCCACCTGGCGGGGACGCTGCTGGCGAACTTCACGAGCGTGGATATCGCGGCGTGGGTCGCGGCGGAGCTGGGGTACAAGAACGCGTTCAACCTGTCCATGGTCTTCACGCTGCGGTGGTTCAGCCTGTTCGCGCTGGGGATGGTGATCTACGAAGCGCGGTCGGGCTTCCGGCGGCGGCACGCGGCGGTGCTGCTGCTGGTCTTCCTCGACCAGCTGCCGGGGGAGTTCTGGACGCCCGAGGGGCGGACCGAGCCGTGGAGGGAGTTCGTGGCGGTGTGCCTGGGCGGGTTTCTGGTGTGGGTGGCGACGCACTACCGGCCGCGGGCGCTGCGGGTGCGTCCGCTGCTGTTCCTGGGCACGATCTCGTACAGCTTCTACCTGCTGCACCAGAACATCGGGTACATCGTGATCCGTGAGCTTGAGGAGCGGGGTGTGAACGCGACCGTGGCGGTGCTGGGGGCGCTGGCGGTCACGGTCGGGCTGGCGAGCGGGCTGGCCTTCGGCGTGGAGAAGCCGACGTACCGGATCGTGAAGGGGTGGTTGTCGCGCCGTCAGCCCGCCGCGGCGGGGGAACGGGGGTTGCTGCCCTCGACCTGAAGGCGGAGGAGGTCGGCGTAGCGGCCGCCCAGGGCGTTAAGCTGGTCGTGGGTGCCCAGCTCGATGAGGCGGCCGTTCTCGAGCACGGCGATGCGGTCGGCGCTGCGGACGGTGGACAGCCGGTGGGCGATGACGAACGCCGTGCGGCCCTGCATGAGGATGGCGAGGCTGCGCTGGATGAGCGCCTCGGACTCGCTGTCGAGGTTGCTGGTGGCCTCGTCGAGGATGAGGATGAGGGGGTCGGCGAGCAGGGCGCGGGCGATGGCGATGCGCTGCTTCTGGCCGCCGCTGAGGCGGACGCCGCGTTCGCCGATGAGGGTGTGGTAGCCCTTGTCGAGCCGCTGGATGAAGTCGTGGGCGTTGGCGGCGCGGGCGGCGTCGATGACCTGCTGCTCGGTGGCGTCGCGCCGGGCGTAGGCAATGTTCTGGGCGATGGTGCCGTCGAAGAGGAAGACGTCCTGCTCGACAATGCCCAGGAGCGAGCGGTAGGAGCGGACGTCGATCTCGCGGAGGTCCGCGCCGTCGAAGAGGATGCTGCCCCGGGTGGGGTCGTAGAAGCGGGCGACGAGGTTGCAGAGCGTAGTTTTGCCCGAGCCGCTGGGGCCGACCAGGGCGATGGTCTCGCCGGGCTTGACGTCGAGGGAGAGGCCCTTGATGACGAAGTCGGGTTCGTTGGCGGGGGCGGCGCCGTTGTCGGTTGCGGAGCCGGTGGCGAGGGACTCGGCGACGGTCTTGCGGCTGGGCTTGGGGTAGGCGAACCACACATCGCGGAGCGTGATCGCGCCCGCGGCGGACTCGCGCGAGACGGGCTTGCCGCCGGTCCTGCCGCCGAACTCGGGCTCCTCGTGGAGCAGGTCCAGGACGCGGTCGAGGGCGGCGAGGCTGGTCTGAATGGCGGTGGCGGTGGCGGTGAGGGTCTCGAGCGGCCCCAGCAGGAGCAGCAGGTACGTCGAGAACATCATGAGGTCGCCGATCGTGAGCTGGCCCTCGATGATGCGGGTGCCGGCGTAAATAAGGACCGCGGCGGAGGCCGTGGGGATGAGGATGGCCCAGATGGACTCGAGCAGGCGCGACCACCACCAGATCAGCACCTCGACGCGGGCGAGGTAGTGCTGGCTGGTGGCGAAGCGGACGGTCTCGGCCTGCTCGCGGCTGAAGCCGCGGACGACGCGCATGCCGCCGAAGGTCTCGGTGGTGGTGCTGTCGATGACCTGGCGGATCTGCTTGGAGTCGCGGAACATGGGGCGGATGCGGCTGATCCAGGTCTTCTGGGTGGCCCAGACGACGGGGATGAGCACGAGCGCGCCGGCAAGCATGCGCCAGTCGACGAAGGCAAGGATGATGAGGGTGCCCAGGAGCTGGATGATGGCGCGCCAGGGGTTGTAGAGCATGCCGAAGAGCAGGTCCCCCACCGCCCCTGCGTCCTCGCGCAGGAGGCTCGACATGCCGCCGGACTTGTAGTAGTAGATGCGGTGGAGGGGGAGGCGGCCGGCGTGGTCGAAGGCGATCTTGCGGACGTGGACCTGGACGCGCTTGGTGACGCGGGTCATCTGCCAGCGGCCGAGGATGCCGACGAAGACGCTGACGAAGGCGAGGGCAATCAGGGCGCCGCCGAGCCAGTAGAGCTGGCGCCTGGGGCCGTCGGGGACGTACGGCGCGGCCCACTCGGGAAAGGGCTTGGGCGGGTCGCTGATGATGTAGTCGATGGCGATCTTGGTCGCCAGGGGGAAGAGCAGGGAGAGCCCGCTGACGATGGAGACGGTGAAGAGCGCGAAGTAGATCGCGGGGCGGTGGGGGCGGACGATTCGCCAAAACTCGCGAAAGAGCTCGAGGAAGCCGCGGGATCGCTTGGGTTTCTTATCGCCTGGCTTGTCGCTGGAAGCTGAGACGGCGTCAGTGTCGGGTTTTTCGCTTCGGCGTTTGGCGCGGTAGGCGCGGTAACGGGCGAGGCTGCTTTCACGCCGCGGGATCATGGGCGATGGTACGCGGGGGCGAACCTCCTTTGGCCGTGGATGAGCGTGGGCACATTCGGGTTCACGCGGCGGGGTGGGCCGGTACACTGCCGACTCAACCCAGGAGGACTCCCCATGGCCGCGCACGACACGACCCCCGGAAAGCGGTACCTGTCCCACACGCTCGCGGAGTGGGCGTGCTCGCTGAACTATGAGTCGCTCTCGCCCGCGGCTATCCAGGCGTGCAAGCTGTTCTGGTACGACTCGCTGGGGTGTGCGCTGGGGGGCAGCCAGCAGGAGGATGCGCACATCCTGCTGGCGCACTACCGCGAGATGAGCGGGAGCAGGCAGGGGAGCGGGCCGTGCACGACGTTCGTGTCCGGGTTCAAAACCAACCCGGTGGACGCGGCGTTCCTGAACAACCACATGATCCGGGCGATGGACTACAACGACATCTACTGGAAGGCGGACCCCTGCCACCCGTCGGACATCATCGCGGGGCCGCTGGCGCTGTGCGAGTTCAAGGGGCTCTCCGGCAAGGACCTGCTGCTGGGCACGGCGATCGCGTACGAGGTGGAGATGCGGCTGTGCGAGATGGGGGTGCCGGGGATCCGCGAGTATGGCTGGCACCACGCGACCCTGACGAGCTTTGCGGCGCCGATCGCCGCGGGGCGGATGCTGAACCTGACCGAAGACCAGATGGTGCAGGCCATCGGGATTTCGGCGAGCCGCACCTGCTCGCTGGGGGCGGTGACGGCGGGCAAGCTGACGAACATGAAGAACACGGTGGACCCGTGGGCGACGCGGATGGGCGTGGAGTCGGCGCTGCTGGCGGCGCGGGGGTACAGCGGGCCGGAGCACATCTTCGACGGCAAGGAGGGGCTGTTCCAGGTGTTCGGGCACAGCCACCGCAACGGGCAGGCGGTGTCGTTCGACGCCGGCAAGCTGACGGGCAACCTGCCCACGGCGTCGGGGGACCACTGGAAGATTTTGGACTGCGGGATGAAGAGTTTCCCGATCGAGGCCCTCAGCCACGCGCCGCTCACGGCGATGATGAAGTTGGTGCAGGAGAACGGGATCAAGGCATCAGAGGTGGCGGCGATCGACGTCGAGGTGATCATGCGGGCGGCGGACATCCTGGGCGACCCGGCGAAGTACCGGCCGACGAGCAAGGAGACGGCAGACCACTCGCTGCCGTACTGCCTCGCCGTGGGGCTGGTGGACGGGATGGTGACGCCGCTGCAGTTCAAGGAAGAGCGGGTGAAGGACACGGGCCTGCACGCGGTGATGGACAAGATCAAGGTGCACGCGAACGTGGAGTTTGACCAGCTCTTCCCGAAGTTCCAGGCCAGCCGCGTGACGATCACGACGACGGACGGGCGGAAGCTGAGCAAGCGGGTGGATGTGCCCAAGGGGGACCCGCGCGACCCGATGACCGAGCAGGAGATCGGCGTGAAGTTCAACGCGCTGGGCCGGGATGTGGTGGGCGAGGCCAAGTGCCGCGAGGTGTCGCGGATGATCATGGGGATCGAGAACGAGCCGTCGGTCGCCGGGCTGATGAGGGCGATGACGGCCTGATCGCGCGGTTACCATTGCGGCATGACGCCGCTGATCTCTTCCCTGCTCCTGTCGTGGTCCAACCAGCGAGACTACGCGCAGAAGCTTGTCGCCGACCTTTCCGACGCGGACATGGTGAGCCAGCCGGTCGCGGGCGTCACCATGAACCACGCCGCGTGGACGCTGGGGCACCTGAGCGCGTACCCGCCGGTGCTCGCGGCGATGCTGCGGGGCACGGCGTTCACCGACCCGATGCACAGCCCCTACGGCAAGGGATCAAAGCCGCTGCCGGATGTGGCCGCGTACCCGGGGAAAGCGGCGATGCTGAAGGAGTTCCTGGAGGGCCATGACCTGCTCGCGGCGACGATCGAGGCGGTGGACCCGGCGGTGCTGGAGCGGCCGATCCCGCTGGAGCGGTGGAGGGAGCGCTTCCCACGGATTGCGGACGCGACGCTGTACCTGATGCTCTCGCACGAGGCGGCGCACCTGGGGCAGGTGAGCGCGTGGCGGCGGGCGGGGGGGCGGCCGTCGGTGTGAAGATCAAGGTGCGGGGTGGACGGGCTTCTCGCCGTTGAGCACGCGCCAGACGTCCTTGACGACCCAGCTCATGTTGACGTGCGCCGTGGCGGTGGACGCCGCGAGGTGGGGAGAGAGGTACGCGTTGGGCAGGTGGAGAAGGGGGTAGTCGCCGCCGAAGGGCTCGGGGTCGTGGACGTCGATCAGGGCCTTGGCGGTGGGCGTGGCGCGGAGGAACGCGGCGAGGGCGGCGGCGTCCACGACCAGGCCGCGGCTGGTGTTCACGATGATGACGGTCTTGCGGAGCTTGGCGAGCAGCGCGGCGTTCACGAAGGCGCGGTTGGCGGGGCGCGAGTCGATGTGGATGCTGAGGATGTCGGCGCGGTAGAGCAGGTCCTCCAGGTCAGTCGGGCGGGCGCCGGCGCGCCGGCCTTCGGGGATGTCGACCAGGTCGTTGTAGAGGACCTCCATGCCCAGGCCGGCTGCGATGCGGGCGACCCGCGAGCCCACGCGGCCCATGCCCAGGATGCCCAGGGTGAGCTCGCTGAGCTGGTTGATGGCCTCCAGCTCGCGCCGGGTGCGGTTCCACTGGTCCTGGGGGATGGCCTGCGTGAGGAAGCGGCGGGGCCGCAGGCCGTCGAAGAGCATGGCGAAGACGTACTCGGCGACGGCCTGGGTGTTGGCGTCGGGGGTGTGGACCACCTCGATGCCCCGACGCCGGCACTCGGCGACGTCGATGCGGTCCAGGCCGACGCCGGCCCGGCCGACGACCTTCAGGCGCGGGGCCTTGTCGAGGAAGGCGGCGTCGACGCGGGTGTAGGTGCGGACCACGGCGGCGTCAGCTTTGGCGAGCAGGGCGTCAAAGCCGGGGTCGGAGAAGTGGCAGGCGGTGAGGTCGCAGGACTCGCGCAGCCACGCCGCGGCGGCGGGGTCGAGGTCCTCGGTCTGGAGCACGGAGAATCGCGTCACGGGTGGGATCATTGGCGGGTGCCGGCTGGGGCGGCAGGGGCAAAACGAGAACCGGCCGCGCTTGTGGCGCGGCCGGCCCCCAACAGCCCGACCGGCCGTGCGGCCCGCGGCTCTCGAATCAGCA
>JAEYTB010000203.1 GCA_023434205.1 Planctomycetota bacterium
GCCCGATGTGGTGCACTTCCACAACATCGAGGGCTTCACGGCGGGATGCGTGGAGGCGGCGCGGCGGGGGACGGGGACGTGGGCGGGGGCGAAGGTCGTGTACTCGCTGCACAACTACCACACGATCTGCCCGCAGGTGTACCTGATGAAGCTGGGGCGGGTGGCGTGCCACGACTACCGGGGCGGGCGGGACTGCGCGGCGTGCATGGCGGGGATGCGTTCGCCGGGTGAGGAGCGGGCGCACCGGGCGAGCTATCACACGGTGAGGGTGGAGCCGCCAAAGCCGGCGCGGACGGGGGGGGAGCGGGTGCGGGAAGTGTTCTCGCCGACGCCGCCGCCACCGCCGCCGGCGCTGGTGTACCCGGGCAGGCCGGCGGAGGTGTTCACGGACATTCTGCCCGACGAGGAAACGGCGCGGGAGCCGGAGGTGGTGCAGGGTCCAGCGCGGGCGGTGGACCCGGCGGAACTCGTACCCCTGAGCAACGACCCGCACCCGGACCCGAGCGATGCGGGCGGCGTCGAGCTGAATGAGTACGGGCAGCGGCGGCGGGCGATGGTGGAGATGCTGGGGCGGTGCGACCGCGTGGTGGCGGTGTCGAGCTTTGTGCAGAAGAAGTTCGAGGCGATGGGGGTGCCGTCGCGGGTGCTGCGGACACTGATGATCGGGACGCGGATGGCGGATGTGGTGCGCGGTGCGGCGCTGGATGCGCCTGTGCCGTTTGATGCGCCGCAACCGCGGGCGGTGAAGGCGGTGTTCCTGGGGTACAACAACTACTACAAGGGCCTGCCGATGCTGGCCGATGCGCTGGAGCTGGTGGAGCCGGCGCTGCTGGCGCGGCTGCACCTGTGCGTGTATGCCAAGGCGGTAGAGGAGATCCAGCCGCGGCTGGATGCGCTGGAGCCGCGGATGGCAGGGTTGTCGGTCCGCTCGGGGTACACGTATGAGGAGGTCCCGCGACTGCTCCGCGGCAAGGACGTGGGGCTGGTCCCCAGCGTGTGGTGGGACAACGGGCCGCAGACGGTGATGGAGTTTTTCGCGTGCGGGCTGCCGGTCATCGGGGCCAACCTGGGTGGGATTCCGGATATGCTGAAGCACGGCGTGAACGGGCTGCTGTTCCGCGGCAACGACCGCGCGGACCTGGCCCGGACGCTGGAGGGCGTGCTGCGCGAGCCCAGCCAGTTGATGTCCCTGCGGGCGGGTGTGCGTCCGCCGCGGGGGATGGGGGAGCACGTGACGGACATCGAGCGGATTTACGCGGAGTGCCTGGCTGAGCGATGAGCGGAGCGAGCGGACAACCCCTTCGGGTCGCGATCCTCGGCTGGGCGGGGCTGGCGATGCAGGAGCGCGAGGGGACGGGGTACAACCTGCACGTGTCGGAGCTGGCGGCGGGGCTGGCGGCGGCGGGGCACGAGGTGAGCTACCTGCGGTCGGGGATGGACTACGCGATGCGGCCGGGGATGTTCATCCGGCGGCGGGCGGTGTGGCGGGGCGTGAAGAACTTTGACCTGGTGAACAGCCCGAACCTGTCGGTGGGGTTCTTCAACTTCAGGAACGTGGCGGAGCAGATCAGCAGCCCGCGCCACACGCGGCTGGTGATCGGGTGGCTGAAGGAGCGGCGGGCGGAGCTGGTCCACATCCACTCGCTGGAGGGGTACGGGTTCGACCTGATCGCGGCGGTGCGCAATGCCGGGTTCCCGGTGGTGGTGACGCCGCACAACTACTACGCGCTGTGCCCGCAGGTGGACCTGCTGCACCGCGAGGTGAACGTGTGCGATGACTACGACGGGGGTCGGCGGTGCGAGGGGTGCCTGTCGGCGCCGGACCACCGCGCGGAGCGGCGGCGGCGGACGTGGTACCAGTCAACGCCCGGGTCGGTGTCGCGGGGGGTGGCGCTGGGGTACAGCAAGGGACGGGCGCTGATTGCGCGCAAGCTGGGGATGGCGGAAGCGGCGGGGGAGCCGCCGCCGGCGCCGCTGCCGACACGCCCCTCGACGCAGCCGGACATCAACTCGCGCCTGATGGAGTCCACGCACCACCTGAAGGTGCTGAACAACTACGGGGACCGGCGGGCGGCGGGGGTCGCGGCGATGAACGGGGCCACGCTGGTCTTGTGCCCGTCAAAGTTTTTGATGGGCGTACATGCGGCGATGGGGGTGGACCCGGGGGTGATGCGGCACGTGCCGCTGGGGCAGCCGCACTTTGACGCCATCGCCGCCGCGGCGGAGCAGTCGGCGTTTTATCGCCAGCCGCCGTGGGTTCCGGGGAGGGACACGCGGCCGCTGCGGTTCGGGTTCTTCGGGAGCACGCGGTACAACAAGGGGCTGGATGTGCTGGTGCGGGCGGTCGCGCTGCTGACGCTGGACACGCGCTCGCGGTGCCACTTCCACATCCGCGCGGGTGGCGACACGCGGGCGCACCAGGAGTACCTGAAGGGCGTGCCCGAGGCGAGCTTCTGCGGCGGGTACACGCCCGCGGAACTGCCCGCGACGCTGGGGGCGTTTGATGTGGGGATCGTGCCGACGACGGGGCTGGAGAACTCGCCGTTCGTAATTCTGGAGCACCTGCACGCGGGGAAGTTCGTGATCGGCTCGCGGCTGGGGGGGCCGACGGACTTTATCAATGAGCCGCGGAACGGGGTGCTGGTGCCCGCGGGGAGCCCGCAGGCGCTGGCTGAGGCGATTGTCGCGCTGGTGCGCGGGCAGGTGCGGATCCCCAGCGCGGCGGAGGTGCGGGAGGCGTCGCGGTTGCGGACGTTTCAGGAGTACTTGCGGGAGGTGGTGGGGGTGTACAGGGAGGTGATTGAGCCGATGGGGGAGAGGAGGGGGAGGGAGAGGGAGTTGGTGTAGGCGGAAGGCGAGTTGAGTTTCGACCCCGTGAACGACAACAGCATCCCGAGTGCTGCGAGGAGTGTTGGGCGACGAGGGTAAGAGCACCGGGCAGCCCGGGTGGCGGAGAGGTCGGTTGCGCCGCGCTGCACGTTCCCAACGGAGGATGCCGGAAGGGCCGTTCGCTATGATGCCGACTGTTTGGTCCGGGCGTTTGACCCTCACGGCCCTGGATGGAAGGTGCGATTGCATGCTGACCTCGCTGAGTCTGACCAACTTCAAGGCATGGCGGAGCATCGACAAGATGCGGCTTGCGCCCATCACGGGCTTGTTCGGCACCAACTCTTCGGGCAAATCGAGCATCCTGCAGTTCCTGCTCATGCTCAAGCAGACGGCGGACAGTCCCGACCGGCAGCAGACGCTCTTTCTCGGTGAGGAGAAGAGTGAGAAAAGTCTGGTGGTGTTTGGGGCCTTCGATGACCTGTTGAACAAGAAAGCGGATCAGAAGCGGCTCGAGATGTCATTGTCGTGGTCGATGCCCGAGAGCCTTGACATCAAGGATCCTGAAAAGCCCAGGGCAGAGGCTTTGCTGAGCGGAAAGCAGGTTGTGTACTCCGCCTCCATAGATCGCGAGGAATCTGGCGCACCGCGCGTCGCGGCGATGACCTATGAGTTCGCTGCGCAGAAGTTTGAAATGAGGCAAGGCCAGCAAATCAAAAAGGGGATTGCGGCCAAGTACGAACTCACCCACAGCGGCCCAGGCTTCGCTCTTGAAAGGATTCAAGGTCGACCGCCACAGGGCTACTCGCCTCCAATCAAGTGCTACGGTTTCCCCGACGATGTTCGGGCGGCGTACAAGAACGCAGGGGTGCTCAGCGACCTCGAACTCGCCTTCGAACAGCAGATGCAGCGAACGTATTACTTGGGTCCGTTGCGCGAGTTCCCGTATCGTGACTATCGCTGGTCGGGAGCCGAACCGCAGGATATGGGACGGCGCGGTGAGAAATTTGTGCCCGCTCTTCTGGCGGCCGCGCAACGGGGAATGAAAGTGGGCAAGGGCAAGGGGGCCAAACCGCTCGAGGCCAAGGTTGCGCACTGGCTCAAGGAGCTTGGGCTCATTTCCGATTTCAAGGTTACCGAGGTCAGCAAAAGCAATGGCCTGTACGAGGTTCGTGTGCAGCGGTCGAAGGACTCCGCGCCCGTCTTGCTCCCAGATGTCGGTTTTGGTGTCTCGCAGGTCTTGCCGGTTCTGGTGCTGTGCTACTACGTGCCCGAGGGATCCACGATCCTGCTTGAACAACCTGAGATTCACCTGCACCCTATGGTGCAGCGAGGACTCGCCGACGTATTCATCGACGCTGCAAGGACGCGGAAGGTGCAGGTCATTGTGGAGAGCCACAGCGAGCACATGCTGCGGCGACTGCAGCGGCGCGTCGCGGAGGAGAAGCTAAAGACGGATGATGCGGCGCTTTACTTCTGCGATGCCAGAAACGGTGCATCGAACTTGACGCCACTGGAACTCAACCTTTACGGCGACATCACCAACTGGCCACCCGACTTCTTCGGCAACGAGATGGAAGACATCGCAGCGATGGCTCAGGCCGCGAAGAAAAAACGGGCTTTGGGGGGCGCCTGAGTGGCGGTTGTTGTAGATACCAATGTCGCAATGGTCGCGCAGGGCCGGGCAGAGCAAGCTGACCTGCTCTGTGTTGACGCGTGCATTGATCGTCTCACTCGTCTGACGGAGCATGAAGTGCTCGTTGTCGATGATAATGACGAAATTGTGGGCGAATACGTCGCGAACCTGTCTCATGCGGGCAAGCCCGGTGTCGGCCGAGCCTTCGCCAAGTGGGCTTGGGACAACCGCTTCAATCCACAACGCGTTACGCGCGTGGCAATCACCGCTACCAAGGACGACGGATGGCGGAGATACGGAGAGTTTCCCGATCAGCCCGCGCTCAGCGGCTTCGACCCAAGCGACCAGAAGTTCGTAGCGGTGGCTCTAGCCAGCGGCAAGAACCCACCCATCCTCAACGCGGTAGACTCTGATTGGTGGATTCACCAAGTGGCTTTGAACGCTGCTGGCGTCAATGTCGAGTTCCTTTGCCCACAAAACGCTCCAAAGGCCTGACTCGGGCGTCAACGGTCGGCGGGACCGTCGTCGCGGAAGGGTTCGCTTTACGGCGAAACGAGAAGCCCTGCCGAGGCGCGAAAGGGGTCACCACTTCCGCTTCGCCTCTCCCGTGTACAGGCTCAGCGGGCGGATGAGGCGGTTGTTGGCGTGCTGTTCGATGATGTGGGCGCACCAGCCGCTGACGCGGGCGGCGACGAAGATGGGCGTGTACTGGGGGACGGGGATGCCCATCACGTAGTACGTCATGCCGCAGGGGAAGTCGACGTTGGGGTGGATCTTCTTGTCGCGGAGCATGATCTTCTCGACCTCGTCGCCCAGCTCGAACCACTTGAGGCTGCTGGGGCCCTGGGACTGGGCGACGGCGCGGCCGAGCTTGTTGAGGATGGGGGCGCGGTGGTCGCCGTTCTTGTAGACGCGGTGGCCGAAGCCCATGAGCTTGCGCTTGGTGGCGAAGGCGTTCTGCATGAAGTCGTTGACGGAGCCCTTGCCGGACTCGACGAACTGGCGGATTTCCTTGAGCATCTCCATGGCCATCTCGTTGGCCCCGCCGTGGAGCGGGCCCTTGAGGGCGGCGATGCCGCCGCAGACGGCGCCGTGCATGTCGGAGAGGGTGCCGGCGATGACGCGGCTGGTGAAGGTGCTGGCGTTGAAGTCGTGCTCGGCGTAGAGGGTGAGGGAGACGTCGATGACCTTGGCGTACTGCTCGGGCTGCTTTTGGCCGGTCATGAGGTAGAGCAGGTTCGCGGCGTGGTCGAGGGTGGGGTCGCCGCCCTTATCGGCGCCGACGATGGCCTTGCCGTCGATGACGTTCTGCATGTGGCCGATGATCGTGGGGACCTTGGCGAGCAGGCGCTTGGCCTTGCGGAGGTTGGCCTCCTTGGAGTTGTCCTGGCAGTCCTTGTCGAGGTGGCCGAGGATCGAGACGGCGGTGCGGAGGACATCCATCGGCACCGCGGTGCCGGCCTTGAGGGCGGGGCCGGCGGACTTGAGGAAGTCGATCACCATCGCGGGGATGGCGCGCTCGGCGACGATCTCGGCCTTGAAGCGGGCGAGCTCCGCGGCGTCGGGCTTGTGGCCCTCGAGGAGGAGGAAGGCGACCTGCTCGAAGCTGGCGTTCTGGGCGAGGTCGTGGATTTCGTAGCCGCGGTAGAAGAGGCCGCCCTGCTCGATGGAGCAGATGGAGGTCTCGCCGGCGATGATGCCCTCGAGGCCCTTGGCAAAGTTGTCGGCGGCGGAAGACGGCGCGGCGGGGGCGGTGGTCATGGGCCAGGGGCTCCGTTCGGGGTCGTTGCGGGTGGAAAACCGAGTGTATGCCCGGGGCTGGCAGGGTTTCGAGGGTTTGAGGGTCAGGTCAGCGGGCGCAGGACCGCCCGGATGGGGCTGCCATCAAAGCCCATGAGCTTGAGGGGCGGGGCGATCAGCTCGTACTCACCGGGGGCGGTGTCGGCGAGGGCGAGGCCTTCGAGGATCGCGATGCCGTGGCGGAGGATGGCGTGGTGGGCGGGGAGGTCTTTGGAATCCTGGAGGTCGACGCTGGGCGTGTCGATGCCGATGGTGATGACGCCCTTGGCGGCGAGGGCGTCGATGAGCTCGACGGAGAGGGCGGCGAAGTCCGGGTTCCAGCGGTGGAAGTCGGGGAAGGTTGAGGTCTTGATGAGCACGCGCGGGTGGCGGATGGCGTTGAGGGCCTCGCCGCAGTGCGCGGGCGTGGCACGCTCGCCGCGGGGGACGCGGGCCTCGATGACGTGGCAGGGGCCGAGGTAGTGGTGCAGGGGCATCTCGCCGACGCCGGGGGCACCTTTGCCGTAGTGGTTGGGGCCGTCGGCGTGGGCGCCCAGGTGGACGGTGGAGCGGAG
>JAEYTB010000212.1 GCA_023434205.1 Planctomycetota bacterium
CCCCGTGCCCTCGCTCGCCACCAACCTCGCCGGCATCCCCCTCCATTCCCCCGTCCTGCTCGCAGCGGGAACCGCGGGAACCCTCAACGAGCTCGCCGACGTGCTTGACCTCTCCCGCGTCGGCGCCGTCGTCACCAAGTCCATCACCGCCCAGCCCCGCGACGGCAACGCCACCTGGCGCATCCTCCCCACCGACGCCGGCATGCTCAACGCCATCGGGCTGGCCAACGTCGGCATCGACGCCTTCATCCGCGACTACGCGCCCCACATCCCCCAGGTCCCCACCACCGTCATCGTCTCCGTCGCCGGCTACTCGATCGACGACTACTGCACCGTCGCCGCCGCCCTCGAGCCCCTCCCTTCCGTCCCCGCCCTCGAGCTCAACGTCTCCTGCCCCAACGTCCACGGCGGGTGCGAGTTCTCCGCCGACCCCGAGCAGCTCTCCGCGCTCATCCGCGCGGTCCGCCCCCTGCTCAAGACCAAGCGCCTGCTCGTCAAGCTCTCCCCGATCGCCAGCGGCCGCCCCACCATGGCCGACATCGCCCGCGCCGCCATCGAGCCCGGCGGCGAGCCCCAGGGCCCCAACAGCCGCCCCGGGGCCGACGCCCTCTGCATCTCCAACACCATCCCCGCCATGGCCATCGACGTCGAGACCCGCGCCCCGCGCCTGGCCAACACCACCGGCGGCCTCTCCGGCCCCGCCCTCCACCCCGTCGCCCTCAAGCTGGTCCACGACGTCTACCGCGCCGTCGCCAGGCAAACCAACACAGCCCTCATCGGCATCGGCGGCGTCTCCCGGTGGGAGCACGCCGCGGAGTTCATCCTCGCCGGAGCCACCGCGGTCGAAGTCGGCACCGCCCTCTTCGCCGACCCCCGCGCCCCGCTCAAGATCACCAAGGGCCTGACGGCGTGGGTTGACCGCCAGAAGGCCGCCGGCATCGCCGAGCTGATCGGCACGCTGCGTCTCTAAACTGACGGCACACAGGACAGCGAGACACAGAACGAACGGGACCGATGCCTTGAATCTGATCCATCGTCCCTCCTCGGTGCCCTTTGTCTTCCCTCCGTCCCCTCCGTGTTCATTCCGAAAGGCCTGCCAATGCAACTCCCCATCGCCATCGTCCTCTCCGGTTGCGGCCACATGGATGGTGCTGAAATCACCGAATCCGTGAGCGTCCTCATCCACGTCGCCCGCCATAACCGCATGTACCGCTGCTTCGCCCCTGATGTCCCTCAGGCCGACGTCATCAACCACGCCACCCACAAGGCCCAGCCCGGCCACACGCGCAACGTCATGGTCGAGTCTGCCCGCCTCTCCCGCGGCGACATCCAGCCCCTCGACAAGCTCGACCCCCTCCAGTTCTCCGCCCTCATCCTGCCCGGCGGCTTCGGCGCCGCGAAGAACCTCTGCGACTTCGCCAGCAAGGGCCACGACTGCACCGCCCTCCCTGATGCCGAGCGCGTGATCAAGGCCTTCCACGCCGCGAAGAAGCCGATGGGCTTCTGCTGCATCGCCCCCGCCCTCGCCGCCCGCGTCCTGGGCACCCGCAACGCCGGCCCCGGCCTCAAGCTCACCATCGGCACCGACGAGCAGACCGCCTCCGCCCTCGCCACCATGGGCAACACCCACGTCCCCCGCGCCGTCACCGAGTGCTTCACCGACGAACTCAACCGCGTCGTCTCCACCCCCGCCTACATGTACGGCAACGCCCGCCCCCACGAAGTCTTCGAGGGCATCGGGAAGCTCGTCGACAGCGTCATCGCCATGGCGAAGTGAGCGCCCCACACTCCTCCCCCGGCTCTGCGGGGGAGGTGCCGAGGCTCTGCGAGGCGGAGGGGGTGCTACCAAACTCCTCCCCCGGCTCCGCCGAATTTCCTTGCCCCACCCGCACCCCCGCTGTACGCTCGGTCATGCTCGCCCGCCTTGCATGCTCACTTCTGCTCTCCGCCACCGCTCCCGCGGCCCTCGCCCAGGTCCATCACTGGATCAACCCCGCCGGCGGCGCCTTCACCGACCCCGCCAACTGGGACACCGGCCAGATCCCGGGCCCACTCAGCACCATCCGCTTCGAAACACCGGGCACCTACACCGTCACGCTCGCGGCAAACGCCAACGTCGCCGCGGCTTTCCTCGACGCCCCCGGCCTCTCCCTCACCATCGACGCCGGCACGCACACCCTCGCCATCGGCGGCCAACCCACCCCCGTCGGCCTCATGCGCGTCACCCGCGGCGACCTCCGCATCATCAACGGCTTCGTGACGGTTCTGGACGGCAACTACTACATGTCCCAAGGCCGCTTTGTGATCGAGCCCGGCAACAACCTGCTCATCGAGCAGGGCGGCGGCCTCGGCGCCGATCACGTCGAACTGCGCTCGCCCGCCACCCTCGACAACGGGCGCCTCGCCGCCTACGCCTCCTCAGGCATGCAGCAGTTCGCGCCCGTACGCGTGCTCGAGAACAGTTTCTTTCACGCCTGGCGCGGCGTCTTCCAGGGCGACATCTTCGTCCGCGGCGGCCGCGTCCTGGGCGGCGACAACGACTGCTGCTCCA
>JAEYTB010000219.1 GCA_023434205.1 Planctomycetota bacterium
CGACCCCGTCGTCTTCCACGCCCTCCTCGCCGTCGCGCCACCCTACCCCCCCGGCACCCTCGTCACCCTCAGCGACGGCCGCCGCGGCGTCGTCGTCGACTGGTCCCCCCTCGACCCCTGCCGCCCCACCGTCAAGGTCCTCGACCCCGCCAGCCCCGCCGCGCGCGAGGAACGCATCAGCCTCATCGAGCACCAGGACCTCACCGTCGTCGAGACCGACGGCGTCCGCGTAGAGGACGACAACTTCTACCCCGCGTTCGAGGGACAGTTCGACCTCACCAGGGTGGGCAAGGCCCTCACCAACGCCGCCTACAAGCCACCCAAACCCGCCCCCACGCCCTGACCAGCGCCCCGGCCCCCTACCCTTCGCGGGTATGCAAACCCAGACGATGGCGCCCACGCTCCGGCAACTCCTCAGCGACGAACTGCCCGCCCTCACCGCGCTCCGCCGCGACCTCCACCGCCACCCCGAGCTCTCCTACCAGGAGCACCGCACCAGCCAGGTCGTGCAGCGAGAGCTCGCCGCCGCGGGCATCGAGTTCAAGGCCGGCCTGGGCAAGGGCACCGGCGTCATCGCCCACCTCCCCGCCACCTCCGGCCCCGCGCGCCCCGCCGTCGGCCTCCGCGCCGACATGGACGCCCTCCCCATCGAGGAACGCACCGGAAAGCCCTACGCCTCCTGCACCCCCGGCGTCATGCACGCCTGCGGGCACGACGGCCACACCACCATCCTCATCGGCGCCGCCCGCATCCTCGCCAAGCTCGAACGCCCGCGCCCCGTCACCTTCATCTTCCAGCCCGCCGAAGAGGGCGGCGGCGGCGGCGAGGTCATGTGCAACGAGGGCGCCCTCGCCGGCGACGGCAAGGGCGGTTTAGGCGCCCCCGTCGACACCATCTACGGCCTCCACGGCTGGCCCACCTTCGAGGTCGGCCACGTCGCCACCCGCCCCGGACCCCTCCTCGCCGCCACCGACGACTTCGTCGTCACCGTCAAGGGCACCCAGGCCCACGGCGCCTACCCCCAGTACTCCGCCGACCCCATCGTCGCCAGCGCCCACATCATCACCGCGCTCCAGACCATCGTCTCGCGCAACGTCGGCCCGCTCGACAGCGTCGTGCTCACCATCGGTGCCATCAACGCCGGCACCGCCGACAACATCATCCCCGAGTCCGTCCGCTTCATCGGCACCATGCGCACCCTCAGCAAGGCCATGCGCATCCTCGGCAAGAAACGCTTCTACGAGATTGTCGAGGGCACGGCCGCGGCGCTGGGCTGCCGCGCCGACATCGCCTGGCACCAGGGCTACCCCATCACCGCCAACGACCCCGCCACCACCGACCGCTTCTTCACGCTCGCCCGCGCCACCCTGGGCGAAGACCGCGTCGAGCTCGTGGACAACCCCACCATGGGCGGTGAAGACTTCTCCTACTACGGCGACCACGCCAAGGCCTGCTTCTTCTTCCTGGGCCTGAGGCCCAAGGGCGCCACGCAGGTCCCCACCCTCCACCAGCCCGACTTTGACTTCAACGACGACGCCCTGCCCACCGGCATCGAGATGATGGTGACGCTGGCTCTGAAGTCATGATCACGCGACGCCGGGGCTGAGCCGCTCTGGGCGAAGTCCCGGGTTCGAACGCCGGCGACGCAACGAATCCCGGAACCTCGTCGAAGCCTCCACAGCCCCCGCGTCGCACTCACTCAAGCATCATCTCAAACGCCCGCCGGTACACCCGCCGCGCCAGCGCCTCCCCGCCCTCCACGCTCCGCGCCAGAAACTCCATCATCAGCCCCGCGTTCACCTCCATCACCAGGGGCCCACGCGCCGTCTCCACCACATCCACGCTCCCGTACGCCAGGTTCAACGCCCCCGCGGCACGCTCCGCCAGCTCCAGCCCTGCCGCCGCCCCCTCCGCGCCGGGCTCCAGCAGCGTCACCGCCGCCCCCTGCCCCAGGTTGTGCCGCCAGTTCAAGAGCCGCGTCGCCCCCGCCGCCAGCACCTCGCCCAGCCCCGCGCTCATCTCCTCATCCATGCTCGCGATCAGCCGCGCGATCGGCCCCGCGCCTCCCTCACCGATCATCCGCTCCGCCAGCAGCTCCAGCACCGTCCGCCGCCCATCCCCCACCACCGTCGGCCGGAGCTTGGTGTACGCCGCCTCGCACCGCCCCCCAAGCATGATGAACCGGTGCTCCACCGGCGCCTCGTAGTACGGCGACAACGCCACCGCCTGTGTCTGGTCGAACAGCCGGTACACCGCGTGCTCAAGCTGCACCTCGTCCCGCGCGCGGTACACGCCCCGCCCGCCCGTCCCCTGGTTGTCCTTCACCACCACGTCAAACCCGCGCGCCCGCGCGTACGCCAGCATCGGCTCCCAGTTCCCCCGGTGCGCCACGTACGCCGCCATCTTGGGGTGCAGGAACACCCGGTGCTCCACGTGCGGGATGCCCGCCGCGCCGAGCACATCCGACGTCGCCCCTTTGTCGCACGCGATCGCGTGCGTCGCGGCGGTGTTCAGGTCCAGCGTGTAGCCGTGCAGGAACCGCGTCACCCCGCCCCTGGAGAACCGCAGGATCCACCCCTCCCCGACCGCCTGCACCTCCGCGCCGTGCTCGCGCGCCGCCTCCCGGAGGATCCGGACCACCGCGCGCTCCGTGTTCAGCTGCGACATGCCGCCAATCGTACGGCTCAGGACACCGTGATCTTGGTCTCGCCCGGGTACGAAACGCTGATCGTGCCGCCCCAGTTGCACTGCAGCGTGCTCGAGCTGTCCAGCGCCGGCATGTTCGCGATCTTCGTCTTGCTCGCCCCCGGAGACCACGGCGCCGCCAGGTTCGGCACACACGGCATCGGCGTCAGCACCCCCGACGCCGCGGACGTCGCCGACGCCACCGTCGG
>JAEYTB010000249.1 GCA_023434205.1 Planctomycetota bacterium
GCGGCGATCGCGGACATCAAGAAGGACATGACATCCCCACGCCCGATGGACCGGCTGCTGTGCGGGGATGTGGGGTTCGGGAAGACGGAGCTGGCGATCCGCGCGGCGTTCAAGGCGTGCGAGTACGGCAAGCAGGTGGCGGTGCTGGTGCCCACGACGGTGCTGGCCGAGCAGCACGAGCGGACGTTCCGGTCGCGGTTCGCGGGGTACCCCTTCCGCGTGGAAAGCCTGTCGCGGTTCAAGACTCAGAAGGAGGTGACGGAGGTCCTGGGGGCGCTGCGGAAGGGGCACGTGGACCTGGTGATCGGAACGCACCGGCTGCTGTCGAAGGATGTCCACTTCGCGGACCTGGGGCTGGTGGTGGTGGATGAGGAGCAGCGGTTCGGCGTGGAGCACAAGGAGGCGCTGCTGCGGCTGCGGATGACGGTGGATGTGCTGACGATGTCGGCGACGCCGATCCCGCGGACGCTGCACATGGCGATGCTGGGGATCCGGGATATCTCGAGCCTGACCACGGCGCCGCTGGACCGGCGGGCGATCGTGACGGAGGTGATCCCGTATAACGCGCGCCGGGTGCAGCAGGCGATCGAGCGTGAGCTGTCGCGCGATGGGCAGGTGTTCTACGTCCACAACCGGATCGGGGACATCCGCAGCGTGGCGGACAACGTGCGGCGGCTGGCGCCGGAGGCCCGGATCGTGGTCGGTCACGGGCAGATGGAGCCGCGGGAGCTTGAGGATGTGATGCTCAAGTTCATGCGGGGCGACGCGGACGTGCTGGTCTCGACGACGATCATCGAGTCGGGGATCGACATTCCCACGGCGAACACGATGATCATCGACGATGCGGACCGTTACGGGCTGGCGGAGCTGCACCAGCTCCGCGGTCGGGTGGGGCGGAGCAAGAACCGGGCGTACTGCTACCTGCTGCTGCCCGCGGAGCGCACGGTGAAGGAGGTGGCGCAGAAGCGTCTCAAGGCGGTGGAGCAGTACTCGATGCTGGGGGCGGGGTTCAAGATCGCGATGCGGGACCTGGAGATCCGGGGGGCGGGGAACATCCTGGGTGCGGAGCAGAGCGGGCATATCGCGGCGGTGGGGTACGAGATGTACTGCCGGCTGCTGGAGGAGAGCGTGCACACGCTCAAGAACGAGCCTCAGCCGGCGCAGCCGAGCCTGACGAGCGTGGAGATCGGCGTGAGCGGGATGATCCCCAAGGGGTACATCCCGTCGGACACGCGCCGGCTGGAGGCGTACCGGAGGCTGGCGACCGCCGCGGACTTGGCGGCGCTGGAACAGGTCAGGAAAGACCTGGTGGACGCGTACGGGCAGCCGCCCCGGGCGGTGGAGCGGCTGTTCGACCTGGCGCACATCCGGGTGGAGGCGCACGCGCTGGGTGTGAAGACCATCACGATCCGGGAGCGGGATGTGGTTTTCCTTGCGACTGACCCGGGGCCGGTGGCGGAGAGGCTGCGGGAGAACGGGAGCGAAGAGAGGAATGGCGGGCTGAAAGCCCGCCCCCCCACCGCCACGGTGACGGTGCTGCCGCCGAAGGTGGGCGACCTGAGCGAGGTGTACTTCAGGCCGCCCGAGGCGTACCTGGACCCGCAGACGCTGCCGGCGGTGCTGAAGAAGCGGCTGTCGGCGCCGGGCACGGTGGTGGACGAGCCAGCCCCCGCCACCCCCCCCACCACTGCCAAGCCGGAGCCCAAGGTGCGGCCGCGGTCGGCGGCGGAGGCGGCGCGGATGGATGCGGAACGGTCGCGCCGGTCTCGATAGACTTTGGAAGCCTTTGAGGAGCACTGATTGGAACAGACCCCCGCTCAGCCGCCGATGTTCACGACCGACCGCCGGATCCTGGCCCTCAAGCGGCGGCTGCTGCGCGAGGCGACGATGGCGGTGTCGATGCTGGAGGGGGCGCTGGCGGCGCTGTGGCCGCTGGACCTGGACGCGGCGATGAAGGTGCGGCTGAGCGATGACCGCGTGGATTCTGAAGAGGTGGCGATCGAGCAGGAGACGTACGAGATCCTGGCGCTGCACCACCCCTTCGCGCGGGACTTCCGGGTGCTGACGTTCATCCTGCGGGCCAACGCGGACTTTGAGCGCGTGGCGGACCATGCATCATCCATCGCCAAGGCGGTCAAGAAGATCACCGAGGCGCGCCAGCGCGAGAAGGCGGGGGGTCCGGTCCGCTGGCCCACGGCGTTGCAGGAGCTCGGCCAGCGCGTGCCGGCGATGTGCCAGGCGCTGGTGCATGCAGTGCTGGATGAGAACGTGGAGGCGGCGCGGAACCTGGTCAGCTCCGACAAGGTGATCGACCAGCTCGACCGGCGGCTGTTTGAAGAAGTGATGGAGATGGTGAAGCTCGGCGGCAAGACCGACGCGGACCTGGCGACGGGGATGTACGTGTACCGGGTGGGCCGCGAGTTGGAGCGGGTCGGCGACCTGATGGCGAACGTTGCGGAGGACGTGGTGTACCTGGCGACGGGGGAGATCATCCGGCACGCGAAGCGGCGGATGCCGCCCGGGCAGGACAAGCCGGCGTGAGCGGGCCGCGGTCGTGACGGACGATGTTGTGATGTAGACTGGCCGCATGATCGGTGCGGGGCTGATCGCGGCGGCGTTGGTGCTGGCGGGAGCGCTGCTGGCGTGGCGGGGGTGGCGCGGGGTGCGTGTGAATGAGCACCCGGTCTGCCGCGGGTGTGGGTTTGATCTGGTGGGGACGGTGACGCCGGGCGGCGGCGCCGGGAAGGTGTGCCCGAAGTGCGGGGCGGGGCTGGGGGAACGCGGGGCGGTGCGTCATGGGCAGCGGCGACGGCGGCCGGTGGTGGTCGGCGCGGGGTGCGTGCTGCTGGTGCTGGGGGCGGCGGTGGGCACGCTGGTCGTCGCGGTGCGCTCGGGCGGATTTGACTGGAACACGGTGAAGCCGGCGTGGCTGCTGGTGCGCGAGGCTCAGTGGCCGGGGTTTCAGAGCGACCTTGTGCTGCGCGAGCTGATGGTGCGGCGGACGGACGGAACGCTGTCTTCCGAGACATACCGGAGGCTCGCGGAGCACGGGCTCGCGGTGCAGGCGGACGCGGCGTCGCCTTGGACGGCGTTGTGGGGGGACCTGATTTTGGATGCGCGGGACCGTGGGGACCTGCCGCTGGATCGGGCGCACGCGTTCATCCACAACTCGGTTTCAGTAGCCGCAAAGATGCGTCCGCGGGTGAGGGCCGGGGCGCAGGCTCCGTACGAGGTCACGCTGACGACAACCCGCGGGGCGACTGACCCTGGGAAGCATCCGGCCAATGTCCGTGTGCGGGAGGTGCGGCTGCGCGGGCCCAACGGTGAGAGCCGAACACAGACGGGCTACGGCGGCATGGGGGTGGAGTGGATCGGGCGCTCCGTGACGTTCAATAGCAGCGTGTGGTTCGGGCGAGAGCCGCTCGCACCCGGAGAGTGGCAGGTGGAGGTCGCGTTTGAGATTGACCTCGTTGCCGCGGGTCAACGGGAGTTTGTTCATACGGGCACACTCGTTGTGACCGAGCAACCGACGGTGACGATGGTGGACGCGCCGGGATGTGTCGTTGGCGTGCGGGAGGCGATGGCTGAGCTCGGGGATCCCTGGAAGCAGCACGGCCGGCGCGGCGTGGAATCGGTGCGGTATCTGCAGGTGACGATTCATCCGTCGCGTGTGGATCGGCCGGCCTCGTTCGCCCTGATCGCGCGCTGGCAGCAGCCCGACGGAGCCGAAAAGGAGCAGCCGCCGGGCGGGATTGTGTTGCGGCCGAACCTGGGCATCGGGTGGCCGGCCGAGGTCGCGGGGGACTTCCCGGCGGAGGAGATCACGCTGGTGCTGCGGCCGGACATCGAGGCGGCGGAGCGGACACTCGATGTGTTCGAGGTGCCGCGGGTTGAGGAGATCGTGGTGCCTGGCGTGAAGGTGAAGCGGTAGCGGCGGGAAGCACCCAAAAACGAACAACACCCGCCTTGTGAGCGGGTGTTGCGCCGGAGTACTCCGGGTTAGAAGAGAAACAGTTGGGTGTCCGCTTGAACGCTCGTTGCCGAGCGTGTATCCGTCGGCCTCTTTCGAGGGGATGACGGACGAGGGTGCGCTGACGTTACCAGTGGAAGATCGCTCTTCCGGGCCGGGGGGTAGTTCGACTTGTGATCGATCCCGGCCGCTGCTGGTCTAAGGAAATCCCTTAGAAAGGAGGTGATCCAGCCGCAGGTTCTCCTACGGCTACCTTGTTACGACTTCGTCCCAGTCACCGGCCTTGCCGTGGGCACCACTGAAATATGGCGACTTCGGGCACTTCCGGCTCCCATGACGTGACGGGCGGTGTGTACAAGGCTCAGGAACACATTCACCGGAGCGTAGCTGATCTCCGATTAATAGCGATTCCGACTTCATGCAGGCGAGTTGCAGCCTGCAATCCGAACTGGGGCGCGTTTTTTGCGATTTGCTCCATCTCGCGATCTTGCATCGCTTTGTGCGCGCCATTGTAGCACGTTTGCAACCCTGGGCGTAAGGGCCATGAGGACTTGACGTCATCCCCACCTTCCTCCGGTTTGACACCGGCAGTCTCGCTAGAGTACTCGCCATGACGCGTGAGCAACTAACGACAGGGGTTGCGCTCGTTAAGGGACTTAACCCGACACTTCACAGCACGAGCTGACGACAGCCATGCAGCACCTGTGCACGTTCCGCCCTTGCGGGTGTGGCCCTACTTTCATAGGGTTAATCCGTACATGTCAAGCCCAGGTAAGGTTCTTCGCGTTGCCTCGAATTAAGCAACATGCTCCACCGCTTGTGTGAGCCCCCGTCAATTCATTTGAGTTTTAGCCTTGCGACCGTACTCCCCAGGCGGTGCACTTATCGTTTTTACTGCGACTGATACGGCGTCAAAACCGCACCAGTCTAGTGCACATCGTTTACGGCGTGGACTACCAGGGTATCTAATCCTGTTTGCTCCCCACGCTTTCGTGCCTCAGCGTCAGGACAGGCCCAGCCGGACGGCTTCCCCATCGGCATTCCAGTAGATATCTACGCATTTCACCGCTCCACCTACTGTTCTTCCGGCCCCTACCTGCCTCAAGCCCGCCGGTTTGCCCTGCTGTTCCACAGTTGAGCTGTGGGATTTCACAAAGCACCTGGCGAGCCGCCTACGCACCCTTTAAGCCCAGTGATTCCGACTAACGCTCGAGCCCCCTGTATTACCGCGGCTGCTGGCACAGGGTTAGCCGGCTCTTCCTCTGGGGGCGGTCATTGTTCCTGCCCCCTGACAGTGGTTTACACGGCGTAGCCGCTTCATCCCACACGCGGCATTGCTCCGTCAGGCTTTCGCCCATTGCGGAAGATTCGTTACTGCAGCCTTCCGTAGAAGTCCGGGCAGTGTCTCAGTCCCGATGTCGCAGGTCGTGCTCTCACACCTGCTACCCGTCTTCGGCTTGGTGAGCCGTTACCTCACCAACTACCTGATAGGACGATCGCTGCTCCCAAGGCGATAAATCTTTGCTCCTTGGAGATCATGGGGTATTATGGCAAGTTTCCCTGCCCTATCCCCCACCTCAGGGTACATTCGATCGCGTTACTGACCCTTTCGCCACTTGCCCTTGCGGGCACGTTCGACTTGCATGTTTTAGCCATGCCGCCAGCGTTCAATCTGAGCCATGATCAAACTCTTCAATTGATTTTTCGTTGCCCACGCCTTTCAGCGCGGGGTTGGATACTTCAATGATGATTTTGACATGTATATAACCACCCTCACCGCGATCGTTGCCGATCGAAGCTCTGGATGGCCGGTCTTACGACGGGTGGGCCGAATCCGACCCCGGGGGGAGCCGAACTTTCCCAACCGCCGCCATCGGTGGCTAAACCGATGGATTAGGCATTACTCTCTTTTCCCGCCGCCTGAAGCGCTCAGAGCGGCGGGAACGTCTGCACGAGAGAGTAAACCGATCCTGGCTGTGACCCCAGGAACCCACCTCGACGACCCGCCTTGTACGGGACAGGGCGTCGATGATCGTTGCCCCCTGGCCCCTTGGTGGAAGGGATCGGCGTGCATCGCCGTGCCAGAGAACACACACTCTCGTGCGGAACCCAACTGTTCACTTTTCAAAGATCAGACCATTCGGCGGAATCCCCGTCCGGCTTGCACCGGTCGGAAACTCGCGGCAAACGGTGGGGGCCAGTCTAGGTCTTCGCGCCAAGGGCAGTCAAGCGTCAGGCGCGAAAGGTTTTTGTGGCCTGCGCCGCAAGTCCAGCAAGGATCGCGGCTTACCTCCCTTCGAACGCGCCCGCTTCCCGGTTTCACATGCTGGGCTCGCCCTCAAAAACTTGAGAAAAACCACCCACTGATGGTACGACCCGCCCCCACAAGGCACGCAGGAAGACCCGGCTCAAGGCTCTGCGGGGTCCGACTCCTCCACCACCGCCAGGGTGCAGGACCACACCTGGGCCGGGGTCTGGCCCCGTGCCTTCAGCCCCTTGAGCAGGGCCTTGCAGGCCTCGGACATGGTGGCTCCGGTCGTGCGCACGTCGTCCACCAGCAGGATGGTGAGGCCGTCGAAGCGGGGGTAGCCGCGGAGGGACATGGTGCCGGCGACGTTGCGGCGTCGCTCGGTGTTGGAGAGGCCGAGCTGGGGCGGGCGGTGCCGGCGTTTGAGGGCGGGGGCGTAAGGGGCCCCCAGGACGCGGCTGACGGCCTTGGCGAGGGTGGCGGTGTGGTCTATGCCGCGGGTGAGGCGGCGGCGGAAGGTGCAGGGCACGGGGATGACCACGGCTTGGCGGGGCGGGCAGGCGAGCAGGGGCCGGAGCTGGTGACCGAGGAGGCGGCCTAGGTCGGTTCCGAGTCGGCGCCAGGCGGAGAACTTCACCTCGTGGATGGCTTGGCGGAGCAGGCCCTGGTAGGGACCGAGGCGGGCGGCGTGGGTCCAGGGGAACTTCTCGGCGTGGCAGTGGGTGCAGCCGTGGGGGCCGTGCCCGTGCGGGCCGGTGGTTCGGGCGCAGCGGGGGCAGAGGGTGGCCGGGTTGTCGGGGGCCCAGCCCGCTTCCGCGGCACGGTCGGAGAAGGGCGGGCGGGTGAGGCCGAGGAAGACGGACTCGATGTGACGGAGGGG
>JAEYTB010000259.1 GCA_023434205.1 Planctomycetota bacterium
CCGTTGGAGAGGGCGCTGTCCATGGCGATCTCGAGCAGATTGGCCCCCCCCGCGATCAGGACGGCGGACTCGACATCGTCGCCCAGCCGGGCGGCCGCCGTGGGAACGACCAGCGAGCCGGCGCTGAACCCCATCATCACGACGCGGTCGGTAGGAAGGTCGGGTCGGTTCTTGCGGCAGTACTCCAGGGCCGCTTCCGCGGCGTAGGCGTGCTCGGCGAGCACATCGTCGATGCGGTTGGCGACCGAGGCCGCGGCGATGTCGAGCTCCTCATCGTTGCGGATGTCGTACGTGCGCCCGCCGCCCACAACCCGGGGGTTGGAGTCAATATGGACGATGGCCCAGCCCTCGTCCCGCATCTGGCGGATGACCTTGGTCTCGTACTCGTTGCCCATCATGGCGACGAAGTGGATGATCAGGCCCTTGGGGGCTTTCCGCTGCACGGGCGGGAAGCCCATGGGGATCCCCTCGCGGATCGCCGTGTCGAGGTCCACGTTGGAGTACTGGACGCCCGACAGGGGGTTGCTGGCCTCGTCCGCGGCACGCTTCATGCGGGTGCGGGAGAGGTACCCGGCACGGCGCGGGTCGTTGAGCGTCATCGAGGAGAGGAACCAGGCGTTGGGGCGGAAGCCCTGCCGCTGGTCCTGCTCGCTGGTGAACCGCTGCGGGTCATCGCCGTCCTTGAAGCTGATCACCCGCAGGAGCCCCTGCCCGACGATGTCGTTGTAGGTGACCTCGAACATCGGCTCGGACACCAGGCGTGCGTGGCGGGGCGAGAGTTCGTCCAGAGACTTGCTGCCGGCCAGGTCGAGCCTGCGGTAGACCTTCGGGGTGGCGTCGCGGAAGCCCTCAACCCGGGCGGTGTCCCGGATCGGCCAGTCGGCGGGGGTCATTTCCGCGATCTCAACGTTGGTCTCGCCCCCCCGCTTCCCGGACTTGAAGGAGGTACAGCCTCCCACGGCCAGAGCCGCGCCAACGATCAGGGCCAGGGCCGCCAGCGTGTGGCGGCCGCGGGGGCGCTCCCCCCTGCTTGTAGACCGCGACGCTTTCTGAAACACTTGCCGCATGACCTCTCCTGTCCCGCTGGTGCTGGATGCCAAACCGCTCACGCTTGCGGACGTCGTTGACGCCGCTCGCCGTTCACGACACGTTGAGATCGGCCCGCTCGCCCGCTCAGCCCTCGCCGCGTCCCGCGCGGTGGTCGAGGCCGCGCTCGGTGACGGCTCTCCTCACTACGGCATTAATACAGGATTCGGTTCCCTCTCACGCCAGAGCATTCCTACCCAAGACCTTCGGACGCTCCAGCGGAACCTGATCCGATCCCACGCTTGTGGCGTTGGCGAGCCGCTCGCGCCCGACGTGGTCCGGGCGATGATGGTGCTGCTCGCCGCCTCGCTCTGCCGCGGGATGTCGGGCGTTCGTGCTGTGATTCCCGAGCAAATCGCGCGGATGCTCAACGCCGGGCTGACGCCGGTGGTCCCCTCGGTAGGGTCCGTCGGCGCCTCGGGCGACCTTGCCCCCCTGGCCCATATCGCGCTCACACTGATCGGCGAGGGGTCAATTATTCACTTGGGCAAAACGGTCCCCGCGGCTGAGGCATTAGCCGCCGCCAACCTATCCCCAATCACCCTGGAAGCCAAGGAAGGGCTCGCGCTGATCAACGGCACGCACCTCATGGCCGCCCAGGGCGCGCTGGTGGTCCACGATGCGGAGCGCGCGTTCGACGCGGCTCTCACCGCCGCGGCGATGTCGATCGATGCCTGCCGCGGCACCGACGCGTTCCTGGATGAAAGGGTTCACGCCGCCCGCAACCAGCCCGGGCAGCACTACGTCGCGGGCCAGCTCCGCGAGCGGCTCCGGGGCAGCCAGATCATCCCCAGCCACCGGGAGAACGACCCGCGGGTGCAGGACCCCTACTCGCTGCGGTGCATGCCGCAGGTGCTGGGCGCGGCCTGCGACTGCCTGGGTTATGTAAAGCAGGCCGTCGCCCGCGAGCTCGGCGCCGTCACCGACAACCCCCTGGTCTTCGCCGGCGAAGACCAGGGCGTGGTGTCGGCGGGCAACTTCCACGGCATGCCGTTGGCCATCCCGCTGGACGCCCTCACGATCGCGCTCTCCCACATCGCGGGCATTTCCGAGCGCCGGACCTTCTGGATGCTCAGCAACTTTGACCCCGAGGCCCGCCTCAAGCCCTACCTCTCGCCCGCCCCGGGGCTCAACAGCGGGCTGATGATCGCCCAGTACACCGCCGCGGCGTGCTGCAACGAGATCATCTCGCTGGCGACGCCGGCGAGCCCCGCGAACGTGGTGACGAGCGCGGGGATCGAGGACTACAACAGCTTCGGCCCGCGCGCGGCGGCGAAGGCGCGCAGGGCGTTGGAGCTGGTCGAGACCGTTGTCGCGATCGAACTGATGTGCGCCGCCCAGGGGCTCGAGTACCATCGGCCCCTGCGGAGCGGCGATCGCGTTGAGAAGGCCCACGCCCGCATCCGGGAGCGGGTGCCCCCCCTCCACGAAGACCGCGTGCTCGCGACAGATATCGAGTCGGTGCTCTCCCTGGTGCGGGATGGCGCGCTGGTGAGCGATGTATGACCGCGAAGATCCCCGCCCCGAAACTCCCCAAAGTCAAAGACCCGGACGCCCCGGATACCCCCCCACCGCCGCCCAAGAGCCAGTGGGAGAAGATCCTGACGTATACGCCGGTGGTGATGACGGTGGTAGCCACGCTGCTCGCCGGGCTCTCCAACAGCGAACTCAACGCGGCGCAGTACGAGCGGGCGTGGGCGGCCCAGCTCCAGTCAAAGATCGCTGACCAGTGGAACTTCTTCCAGGTCAAGCGCATCCGCGGCTCGGCCCTGGACAACACCCTTGAGCTGCTCCAGAGCCTGTCGGACGCGGCCCCGATCGAGGCCCGGGCGTTCGGCTCAGCGCTGGCGGCCCTGCCCGCGCTGGCGGAAGCGTCGGGCGCCACGGACGGGCCGCTGAAGGCCGCGTGCGAGCGCGTGGCGGCGGTTGGGTCACAGCCCGACTTCGAGCGGGTCCTGCAGACGCTCGCGTCGGGGACAGGCCCGGTGTTCACCCCGCGACCGATCGAGGATGGGGCTATCCGCGCGGCGATCGCCAGGATCGAGGGGCGCGCTCCCCTGCCCGAGGTTGCTGAAGCCGTGATGGCCGTGAACCCCCCGGCACTGGAGCAGGCACTCCGCACGGCAGAGGAGAACGTCGCAGGATTCGATGCGGCGATCGCCCCCACGAACCGGGCGGTGGAGTCCCTCCGGGCCGCGCTCTCGCAGGCGACCGCCGCCGCCAACGCCGCGGTCCGCGCGGCGCCGCAGGGCCTTGGCGAGCTTCCCCGCAGGATCGATGAACTGGCGGCGGACTTTACCGCCGGCAGGCTGCGCTACGCGGCACGCCGCTACGACCAGGAGGCCCTGCTCAACAAGGACATCGCGCAGCTCACCGAGATCAACGTGCGGCGGTCGAACCTGATCGCCGACCGCCACAAGGCGCGCAGCCAGCTCTTTTTCTTCGGGATGATCATCGCGCAGGCCGCGGTCATCGCCTCGACGCTCGCGCTCGCCCTCAAGCAGAAGAGCCTGCTCTGGGGGCTCGCGACCGCCGCGGGGCTCGTGGCGGTTTCGTTCGGCGTGTACGTACGGTTCTACGTGTGACCAAACAACACGGCCCGCGCGGCATGAGGCCGCGCGAGCCGCTGTACGCCTCGGGCTCGCTCAGGGGGGCGTCGTCCCGCCCGTGGTGTTGGGCGGGGGCGGCGGCGGGTTGGTCCCGCTCCGGTTCTCACACGCGGTCAACGCGAGCACCGCCGAAGCGCCGATCGCACACACCAACAGTTTGGCCGTCGTCATCATGTCCGTGCTCCTTGGAGTGTCCGAAGACACGCCAGTGTTGCCGCGGGCGTCAAATCGCCGGTGAGGCAGGGACTACAAGGGGACTCACCGGGTGGCCAGCGCTCAAAAAAGAAACCGAGCCGGGAAGGCCCGGCTCGGTCAAAGTCACCAGCTGACTGAGCGAGGATTACCAGCCGCCGCGGCCGCCGCCACCGCCGCCGCCGTAACCACCGCGACCGCCGCCGCCGCCACGGCCGCCGCCGAAGCCGCCACGACCGCCGCCGCCACCCGGCTCACGGGGCTTGGCCTCGTTGACGGTGAGGTCGCGACCGCCAATGTTCTTGCCGTTGAGGCCGTTGATGGCGGCCTTGGCCGCCTCGGCGTCGCTGAACTCGACGAAGCCGAAGCCGCGGGGGCGGCCGGTCTCGCGGTCCATGACGAGCGAGGCGGAGGTCACCTCGCCGTACTGAGAGAAGAGGTCGCGGAGTTCCTGCTCGGAGGTCTGGAAAGAGAGGTTGCCGACGTAAAGCTTCATGAGTGCTTCCACCAATGTGCCCGAACTGTTTGACCGGCTGCTTGAACCTGGGCAGGAGGAAGCGTCGGGGACCAGAACCCCCAAACCTCGAAACACCGAGCGGGGAAGGACTGAGGCCGGGGACATATTACCACACGAGCGCGGGGGGGCGTGTGGGGCCGGCAAAATCAATGTGAGTAACTTTCGCCCCTGGTTCGGGTGGGGAATGTTTGGGTCCGGATACCCAAGCCGGCGGCTCGGGCGCCCCAAGTCCGACCCACTTGGGCGCAACTCTATGAGCCCCAACTCATTCCCAGCTTAGCTGGGTTGAGGACTCCACCCCGTAATGTTCGCTGGTCAGCCCGGGTGAACACGTGCATCGGGTTCCCCCGAAAGTGTGGATAGCTCCAGGAACGCTCGATGAGTCTGCAGACTGATTCGGTGATCACGACAGGCATTCAAGGGCTCGACATCGTCCTCAACGGGGGGCTTCCGGCCGGGCATGTGTACCTGCTCGAGGGGAACCCGGGCTCGGGAAAGACGACGCTGGCGCTCCAGGTTCTCCTCGAAGGGGCCCGACACGGCGAGACCGTTCTCTACGTCACGCTCTCCGAGACCAAGGCCGAAATCCAGAAGATCGCCCGGTCGCACGCCTGGGACATCAGCGGCATCCAAATCCACGATCTGGCCGCCACGCTGGGCACCGTGACCGAGGACGACCAGTACACCGTCTTCCGCCCGTCCGAGGTCGAACTAGGCGAGACCTCAAAACGGATCGTTGCAGAAATCGAGCGGCTGAACCCGACCCGGGTGGTGATCGATTCGCTCTCAGAAATCCGTCTGCTGGCCCGCGATCCGCTCCGCTACCGCCGCCAGGTGCTGGGGTTCAAGCACTTCTTCATGGGCCGCGGCAGCACGGTGCTGCTCCTGGATGACATGACGGCCACCGACGGCGATGACCAGCCGCAGTCCATCGTCCACGGCATTATCCAACTCGACCGCATGTTCGTGGAGTACGGTGCAGAGAGGCGCCGCGTCCGCGTCGCCAAAGTACGCGGGGCGTCGTTCCGCGGCGGGTTTCACGACCTCATCATTAACAAGGGCGGAGTCGAGGTGTTCCCGCGACTGGTGGCGTCACAGCATAGGGTCAACTTCAAGGATGAACCTGTCAGCAGTGGGCTCGAAGAGTTCGACTCGCTGCTCGGCGGCGGTGTTGACCGGGGGACCAGCACGCTGATCACGGGCCCCGCGGGCACCGGGAAGTCCGCAATCGCCACGCTCTTCGCCCATTCAGCCCTCACGCGAGGCGAGAAAGTGGCCATCTTCGCGTTCGAGGAAAACGCCCGCATCGCGACGCGGCGCGCCAAAGCCCTGGGCACCGATCTGGCGCCATTTCTTGAGAGCGGCGCGTGCTCGTTCCGCCACACCAACCCCGCGGAGCTCTCGCCCGGCGAGTTCGCGGCCCTGGTGCGTAAGAGCGTGGAGCGCGACGGGGCCCAGATGGTCATCATCGACAGCCTCAACGGCTACCTCAACGCCATGACCGAGGAGCGGTACCTCACCGCCCAGCTCCACGAACTCCTCGCGTACCTCAACCACCGGGGCATCGTCACCCTGATGGTGCTGGTGCAACGCGGCATGATGGGGCCCGGCATGTCCCCGCCGGTGGACGTCAGCTACCTCTCCGACAGCATCATCCTGCTCCGCCACTTCGAAGCCTTCGGCGCGGTGCGCAAGGCCGTCTCGATCGTCAAGAAGCGGTCGGGCTCGCATGAGGACACGATCCGCGAGCTGAGGTTTGAGCCCGGCCGCGTCCGCGTGGGCGGCGCGCTCGAGCAGTTCCGCGGCGTGCTGACGGGCGTCCCCACGTACGTCGGCCAGGAACAGAGCCTGATGGCGGACCAGCGACGCCCCCGTGAGGAGGCCCGGTGAGCACGCGCAGGGCCAGCAGTTCGCCCGGGCCGGTTGCGGTGTGTGCGCCTAGCGGCAAGGACGCCGAGATGATCGTCGGCACGCTGCGACGCAACAGCATCGATTGCCGCGCGTACACGGGCATGGCCGGGTTCTGCATCGCGGTCGAGGAGGGGGCGGAGGTCGGCATCATCGCCGAGGAGGCGCTGGTCCGCGATTCGGTCGCGCTGCTGCTCGCGGTGCTGGATGAGCTCCCGGCGTGGTCGGACCCGCCGATCATCATCCTGGGCGCCCCCGACCGTGACGCGTCGGCCAAGCTCTTTGAGGAGCTCTCGTCCCGCGCCAACCTCACGCTCGTCGAGCGGCCGACACGCCCGTTCACGCTCGCCGCGGTGACCCAGGCGGCGCTGCGCGCCCGCGACCGGCAGCACGAGGCCAAGTCGCTGCTCACCGAGCTCGAGGCCTCGCGAGAGGAACTGGCTCGCCACCGCGACGAACTGGCCGAGGCGGTGCGCAACCGGACCCGGGAGCTGCAGACCGCCAATCAGGCGCTGCGCCTGAGCGAGCGGATGGCGGCCATCGGCACGCTCTCAGCGGGCATCGGGCACGATATCGCCAACCTCCTCCTGCCCGTGCGGGTACACATCGAAGCGCTCGGGCAGGAGGGCGAAGCGCACAGCCATGCATCGGAGCACGTCGCGGCGATCCGGGCCTGCATCGGGCACCTGCAACGGCTCGCGGCGGGCCTGCGCCAGCTCGCCCTGGACCCGGACGACTCCAGCGCATCGGGACCCAGCGAGGAAGATACGGACCTGCGCGAGTGGTGGCTGACCGCGGAGCCGATTGTCCGCAACACGCTCCCGCGGGGCGTCAAGGTCGAGGCCGATATCCCGGCCGGGCTGAGGGCGACCGTGGCGGCGCACCAGCTCAGCCAGGCGGTCGTGAACCTCGTGCAGAACGCGGGGGACGCGATCGCGATGCGAGGGCCGGGCGTGCAGGGCTGCGTGCGTGTGACGGCGCGCGCGGGGCGGGAGGGCAGTTCCGTGCCGCACGGGCTGTGGCCCGGCGACGACCGGGTGCGCGTCTGCGTCAGCGACAACGGCGTAGGAATGAGCGAAGAGGTCAAGCGCCGCTGCCTCGAGCCGCTCTTCACCACCAAGTCGCGCCGGCTCTCGACCGGGCTCGGGTTGATCCTGGTCAAGGGCGTGGTGCAGCGTGCCGGGGGCGACCTGCACATCAGCTCGACGGTAGGTCAGGGGACGACGTTCACCATGGTCTTCAAGACCCCCCCCACCACCCGCGCGAAGAGGCCGCTCGCGGACGTGTCGGTGCGGGATGCGCGTGTGGCGGGGTTCATCGGCTCCACGCTGCGCAGCCTGGGGTATGAGCCGCGGATCAGCGCGAGCGAGGACCTCGAAGCGGCGTCAACGGGCGAGAGCCCACAGCACTCCTCCGCGGCGGTATGGGTGACCGACGCCGAGACGGCCACCCACGAGCAACTCGAACGATTCGTGAACGCGGGGCCGGACAAGCGGGTGGTGGTCCTGGGGCCCGGCCGGCTGGCGTCCGCGCACGACCGGGTGCTGGACTTCCCGACGCGGCCCGGCGCAGCGCAGCTCCGCGAGGCGCTCACATCCCTGGGCCGCCGGCCAGCGCCGCACGCGTTGGGCGAGCGGTCATGAGCCGGAGTACTGCTTCGCGTAGTAGGCGCGGTAGTCGCCGCTCTTGACCCGCCTCCACCACTGCTCATTCTCCACGTACCACGCGACGGTCCGCTCCAGGGCGCCGGGCCAGGCCGAACGCGTCGGCTGCCAGCCCAGCTCGCGCCGGATCTTGCCGGCGTCGATGGCGTATCGCAGGTCGTGGCCCGGGCGGTCGGCGACGGGCCGGATCATCTCGTGCCCGCGGCCCATGGTCTTGAGGATCGAGTGGGTCAGCTCAAGGTTGCTCCGCTCGTTGTTGCCCCCGACGTTGTAGACCTCCCCGGCGCGGCCCTTCTCGAGCACCGTGAGGATCGCCTCGCAGTGGTCCTCCACGTGCAGCCAGTCGCGGACGTTGCGGCCGTCGCCGTAGAGCGGCACCTGCTTGCCTTCGATCAGGTTGGTGACGAAGAGCGGGATCACCTTCTCGGGGAACTGGTATGGCCCGAAGTTGTTGGAGCAGCGGGTCGTAAGCAGGTCGAGGTGGAACGTGTGGTGGTAGGCGCGGACCAGGCAGTCGCCCGCGGCCTTGCTCGCGGCGTACGGGCTGTTGGGCGACAGAGGGGTGTCCTCGGTGAAGAGGGTCTCGGGCTTGTCCAGCGGGAGCGAGCCGTAGACCTCGTCGGTAGAGACGTACACGAACCGCGGCGACGACTTACGGTCGGCGTGGATGCGGCGGAGCGCGTCCAGCAGCGTCTGGGTCCCCTGCACGTTAGCCTGGATGAAGGGACGCGCATCCATGATCGAGCGGTCCACATGGCTCTCGGCCGCCATGTGCACGACCGCATCGCACTCGCTCATCAAGCGGCCCACCAGCTCCGCGTCGTTGATGTCGCCCCTGATGAAGCGGTAGCGGGCGTCCTCCTCCAGGTCGCGCAGGTTCTCGGGGTTGCCCGAGTACGTGAGTACGTCAAGGTTCGTGATCCGCACGTCGGGGCGTGCCGCGAGCGCGAAACGGACAAAGTTGGAGCCGATGAACCCGCTCCCGCCGGTCAGGAGAATGTGCCTGTACTTCGTGGTCATAACTCGATCCTCTCCATCACGTCCGCGAGGTTATCCTTCCAGTGCGGCATCGGCCCCAGCAGCTGCTCGGTCTCGCTCAAATCGAGCACGCTGTACGCCGGCCGCTTGGCCGGGCGCGGGAACTCCTCGCTGGTACACGGCTCGACGCGGGCCGCGCCGCCCCCCAGCCGCACGACCTCGCTCGCAAACTCGTACCACGTACACTCGCCGCCGTCGGCCGCGTGGAAGGTCCCCGTGGCCTCCTGCTCGACGAGCGAGAGCGTGACACGGGCCAGGTGCTCGGCGGAGGTTGGACGGCCTCGCTGGTCGTTGACGACCCTCAGCACCGGCTTCTCCCGCCCCGCCTTGTGGATCGTGCGGACGAAGTTCGTGCCCCACGGGGCGTAGAGCCAGCTCGTGCGGATGTGCAGGTACGCCGCGCCACTCTTCTCGAGCGCTGCTTCGCCCGCGGCTTTGCTTCGGCCGTACGCGTTGAGCGGGCTGCGCTTGTCGCCCACGCGGTAGGGGCGTTCGGAAACGCCGCTGAAGACGTAATCCGTGCCGAAGTTCACCAGCAGGGCCCCGATCTCCCCGCAGTGGTGCGCCAGCGCGGCGACCCCCGCGCCGTTGCACTGGGTCGCCTCGGCCTCGTTCGCCTCGGCGCCGTCCACGTTCGTCCACGCCGCGCAGTTGATCACGATCCGTGTGCGGGCCGGGATAGCCAGGGGGAAGAGGTCGGGGCTGCGGAGGTCGAGCTGCTCACGGTTCAGCGGTGTGAACGCACGGCCGCGCCGGGTGAACTCGGTAAAGAAAGCCCGGCCCAGCATGCCGCGGGAGCCGATCAGGACAAGCGGGGGCTGGGTCATGCCCGCCTCATCCGTGCCGAACTCCCCACGGAAAGCCCTCGATGCTGTCGAAGGGGCGACGCTGCTCGTCGGGCTGCTTGGCGTTATACGCGTGAGTGACGTAGTAGAGCAGGCCGGCGGGCTCGTGCCCCACCGTCGCGGCGCCGTGCCACAGGGGCGGGGGGATGACCACGACGCCGGGCCGCTTCTCGCCGATGATGGCCATCCACGTCGCGCCGTCTTCCTCGCGGTGGACGCCCACCTTGAGGTGCCCCTGAAGGCAGATCCAGAAGTCCGTCTGGAGCGAGTGCCTGTGCCAGGCCTTGATGACGCCGGGGTAGGTGACGGAAAAGTTGACCTGGCCGTCCCTGCTCATAACGCCCTGGAGCTGGTTCATCAGCGACCAGCCGCGGTCGTCGGTGTAGAGCGGCGCGGGGACGAACAGCGGCTCGCGCGCGGCGCGGGCCTGCTCGAAAGCCCCCGCCACGCCGTCGCCGAACGTCTTGATCGCCTGTGGTTGCATGAGCTCAGTTCGCGGTCCCGATCGGGACCCCCCGTGCCACCGTGCCGCTGCGGTCGGTGTGGTTCGCCCCGTCCTTGGCCACCGCAGCGTTGGCGCGGTACAAGCTTTCAAACGTGCCCGCGTCCGTCCACCAGCCCTGAAGGATGTCGTACGTCAGGTCGCCCCGCTGCAAATACCCGTTGTTGACGTCCGTGATTTCCAGCTCCCCCCGCCCGCTGGGCTTGAGGGTGCTGCAGATGTCGAACACGGTGTTGTCATAAAAATAAATGCCGGTGACGGCGTAGTTGCTCGGGGCCTTCTGGGGCTTCTCCAGAATCTCCACGATGCGGCCGACCCCCGGCTCGCCCTCGAAACGGCAGACCCCGAACCGCTCCGGGTCGGGGACCTCCTTGAGCAGGATCTTGGCGCCGGTGGCCTGCGTGAAGAACTCGCCCGCGGCACGCCGGATGTTGCCCTCGATGATGTTGTCGCCCAGAACCACGCAGACTTTCTCGCCGTCGGCGAAGTCCTCGGCCAGCTTGAGGGCGTCGGCGATGCCGCCCTCGCCCTCCTGGTAGGCGTACTCAAGGTGGCGCAGCCCAAGGTGCTTCCCGTTCTTGAGGAGCTTGAGGAAGTCGCCCGCGTGCTCGCCGCCGGTGACGATCAGCACATCGCGGATGCCGGCGTTGAGCAGGCACTGGATGGGGTAGTAGATCATGGGCCGGTCGTAGACCGGGAGCAGGTGCTTGTTCGTCACGAGTGTCAGGGGACGCAGACGCGACCCCAGACCCCCGGCAAGGATGATTCCCTTCATCTGAAGACTCCCTTGGTCGTATACGCCCGCGGGGGCGGGCGCGGCCTACATCTCTCATCGGCCGGGGCGTGGAAAACGCTGGCGTCCACGCCGCGGCAATCGTTGCCGGACCGGCACAACCCTTCCAGTTTCACATACAAACCGACCCCGTGCCGGGCCGGGGCGAAAAAAAAGGGCCGGCGATAGGCCGGCCCTTCGTGAGACGCGTTATGGGGGCTTAGCGGCGGCGCCGGAGGGCGGCCAGACCCGCCAGGCCCAAGAGGGCGGCGCCGGCGGGGGCAGGGACGAGCACGTTCGCGGCGAACCCGAACTCGCCGCTGGGGCTGAACGAGACCTGGCTGGGCAGGACGGAGATGAGTTCCCAGTCCGTGCCGTTCCAGTCAACGAACTGGAAGGTCGCCGGCTCGATGAGGCCAAGGGGGCCGTTCTTCTGGAAGCGCCAGGTCATGGTGGTGCCAACGCTGAGGCTGGACCAGGCAAAGCCCTCGCCCGACGCAGCGCTATCCCAGGAGAAGCCGCCGAACGCGATGGCGTTCGGGCCGCTCACAAAGACCGGCACGGGGTCGCTCGCCAGACCCAGGGACGTGGCGTCGGAGACGCTGTCCATGTGTACGCCGGCGTTGTCGGCCCCACCGCCGAGCGTCGCCTGATCGATCAGCGCGATCATGGCGAGGCCGGTGTCGGTGTCCACCGCGGCGAAGGTGATTCGGCCGTCGGTCATGATGCCGTCGGCGTTGAGTTGCGCGTTGAACGCTGCGAGGCTGCCCGCGGCAAAGCCCGGGCCGGCGCCAAAGACGGGGGCGGGGCCGGAGTTGAGCGTCAAGCCGCCCCCGATGGGGGACACGTTAATGACGCCAGCGCCGGCCGCGGAGGCCAGCGCCGCGATAGCGGCAAAGGAGCACAGAAGGCGCGACATGTCTCTCTCCTCGAACTCTCAATCAATCACATGCGACGGCGGCGGCGGAACGCCAACGTCGCAAGGGGAACGCCCGCCAGCAGGGCCGTCCCTGGCAGCGGGATAACGACGGTTGCAAAGCCGAACTGGCCGGCTTCCGTGAACGACCCGTCCAGCAGGGGGTTGTTCACAACCTCCCACTGCGTGCCGTTCCAGCTGACGAACTGGAAGGTGCCCGGGTCATCCAGCCCCAGGGGCTGGCCGACGGGGCGGGTGAACTGGAACGTGAGGGTGTTGCCGACGACGAGGTTGGCCCAGCCGAACCCGTCGCCGTTGACGGTGGAATCCCAGGCGAAGCTGCCCGTCGCCAGACGCGACGTGGCGCTCTGGGGCGTGATCAGCACCGTCTCGTTGATGTCATTGACGTACGCGAGGTTGGCGCCGTGACCGAAGCTGGTCATGCTGAGCGAGGCGCTGTTGGGGGTCTGCGAGCCACCCGTCTCGTTGTCGATCAGGACCAGCAGCGCGAGGCCGTGGTCCGTGTCGGCGAGCAGCGTCGTGACCTTGCCGTCGGTGGTGATGCCGCTGGCGCCCAGCGCCGCATGCACGCTCGCGAGCGACGCGTTGGACCAGCCGGGCTGCACACCGCCGAACACGGTCGCGCTCAAATCGCCGGAGTGCAGCGTCAGGCCGCCGCCCACATTCTCAATGACCACCGTGCCCGCGTGAGCCAGCGAACCGATGCTGGCGGCAGCGAGACAGGCGACGACGGTGCAGTAAGACTTCATCTCCCAACCCCTTCTCAGAATCTGACTTCATGGTGACGCGAGCGCGGCACCACCCCACGAATGGATTATAGAGGACTCATCGGTTTTGAAAAGGGAAATCTGGCGTAATCCGGCATTTCCGGCGCGTTCGTCTAACGTCCGGTAACGCGCCGACGGCGGGCGGACCCAAGCAGCAGGAGAGGCCCGAACGCGAGCGCGACCGCGCTGGGCGTCGGCACAACCACCGTCTGGATCACTTCAGCCGAAAAGCCGAACTGCTGACGCCCGTCAAACGAGTTCTGAGCGCTCCGAACGAGCTCCCAGGAAGCCCCGTTCCAGGACACGAACTGGAAAGTGGAGGCCTGATCGAGGCCCAGGTTCAGGTTGGAGCTCACGAAACGGAACGAGAAGGCGTCGCCAACACCCAGGTTGGTCCAGGCAAAGCCCTCGCCGGCCCCATTGGAATTCCACTTGTAAGTCACGTCAGCCGCGAATGTTCCGTTCGTAACCGACTGGATTTTGGCGCCCTTGGAGGCGTCGCTGATGTGCGACAGTCCGCTGCCAGAGGCACTGCTGAACATGCCGAGGTTGCCGTACGTCGCGCCGCTCAGCGGAGAGCTCAGGGCTTCATCGACCAGCACCAGCAGCGACAGGCCCTGCGACGTGTTTGCCGCGGCGATGGTCACCTTGCCGTCGGTCTGCACGCCCGAACGCCGAAGCGTCGAGTGCGCGCTGGCGAGCGATTCCGCCGTCCAGGCCGAGTCCGAACCACCGAAAACTGAAGCGCTGAGGTCCCCGGCGTTGAGCGTCAGGGCCCCGCCAGCCTGTATGACAACCGAACCGGCATTGGCGCAAGCGGTTACGGCAGATGCGAGGGCGAGGGAGATGACGGTCGGGGTGCGCATGAAGTCCACTACAAATCTTCACCGCCCCACTGCAGGGCGGCGTGTCACCAATATAAGGGGGATCAGGCTGAAATGAAAGCGGATTGGTCCGGAATTGACACGACCCGCCCAGATGTCCCAAGTTCACAACGACTTATCGGTCTTTGAGGCGCCCGCGGATCGCCTCCAGTCGGGCACCGAAGTCGTTGGCCGTGGGCTTGGAGGGTGCGGCGTCGATCCGGGCCAAGGACGCCTTCGCGTCGCCGTACCGTTCCATCTCCGTCAGAGCTTCCGTCAGGCCCAACCATGCCTCGAGGGAGGTGGGGTTGAGATCGGTCGCCCGCCGGAAGGCCCGCTCTGCCTCCGGGTACTGCTTGGCCCGGTAGTGGCACACGCCCAGTGTCTCCAGGAAGCTGGTCTGGAGCGTCGGAGACTGAACGGTCTTCTCCGCTATCTCGACGGCCCGCTTGGCGAGCGTGACGGACTCCTCAACGGTGGCAGGGTCGGCCGAGAGAAGGTACGCGAGGTTGTTCAGCGACGCGGGGTCGTTCGGGACCTTGTCCACCGCCATGCGGTAGTGGCGGATCGCTTCCGCACGGTTGCCGCGGGAGTCGTAGCAGCCCGCGGAATAGAGGGCCGCGGCGGCACGAGCATTGGGGTCCTCGAGGGCCGGCCGGAGCACCTCGATCGCACGGTCGAACATCGCCGGGTTGTTGTTGGTGGTCGCGGAGATGTACATGACCCGTCCCAGTGCGACGCGGTGGGCCGGGTTTGAGCTAAGCGCCGGCTCGATGCGGGCGAACCAAATCTCTTGCTCGCCCGGCGACAGCCGCTCCGCGACACGCAGGCAGGTGGGCGCCCACGCCTCACTCTTATCCAGTCGCGGCCACAGCAGGTCCTTGGACTCCGATGCCCGCCCCACCGACGCCAGCCCCACGGCGTACTGCTCCATGAACGACGGGTTGCGGTCGGCCTCGGCGATGATCCGGGACTTCCACCGCTCCATGCGGCTGACCGAGTCGCCGTGACGCAGCATCTGCGAGAGGATGCCCGCCACCGCCATATCGGCCTCGAACGGGTCTTCAACAGCCCGCTCGCGCCAGAGGTTCGCCATCACCAGCGCGTCCTCCAGCATGCCGGCGGCGAACATCGCCTCCGCGGCAAGGCGGGCCGGTCGTGGGTCGACGGGCTGCGCTTTTACGGCCAGGCGTGCCGCGTCGACCGCCTCACGCATCTGCCCGCGCTGGGCCCGTGCCTGCACCAGCATCCGCCACGCAGGGAAGAAGCCCGGGTGCTTCTCGGTGATGGCCTCGAGCCGGGCGAGGTAGCTGTCCACGTTGTTGGGCGTCGTCTCGTACTCCTGGATCGCCGCGGCCAGCATCCTCAGGGGTTCGCTCGTGTTGGTCTTCTCCATGGCGGCGACGATGTCGGCCATCGCCTGTGCGGTCTGCCCGCCGCTGCCGAGCTTGATGAAGCCGGCAATCTCCTTCAGGCGAGGATTGTCGCTGGAGATCGCCAGCCCACGCTCCACGGCGGCCTGGGCGTCGGCCGTGCGCCGCTGCTTGTAATAAAACGAGGCGAGTTCCGCGTACGAATCCGCCTTTCCGTCCCGCGCCTGCTCAAGCAGGTGTTTCTCGGCGAGCTCGTACTCACGGTGCCGCTCGAAGAAGAGGGCGAGCACCAGCGAGCGGTGCGGCGCCGAGTTCTCCGGCAGCCGCTCTTCCAGCACCTTCCGGCCCAGGGCCACGTCGCCCTGAGACGCGTAGAAGTCGGCGATGCCCACGACGACAGGCTCGGGAAGGTTGTCCATCGCCGCCGCGGAGTCCATCGCGCGGCGTGCGCCGGCCATGTCGCCCTTGCGAGCGAGCACGGCGCCGAGCGAGTACATGTCCTCGACGCTCCCCCGGTCCGCGAGCAGGCGGTAGTCCGCCGCGGAGAGGTCCCACATCCCCTGGTTGGCGAGCAAGCGAGCCCGCATGCGCTGAACATCGGGGGTGAGGCGGACGATGCGTGTGAAGGCGAGCAGCCGCTGCGACGCCTCGTCGCTCCGGCCGGCCTGCTGGAGGAGCTCGATCAGGCGCGGGTAGAAGGTCGACCGCTCCGCTTCGACCTGCACGGCCTGGCGGAGGAGCTCGATCGCCTGGTTGCGGTCCCCGAGCATCATCTGCGCTTCAGCGGTCAGGGCGAGCGCGAGGGTGTTCCGAGGATCGGCGTTAGTCACGGGCCCCAGGAGCTGAACAACCTGGGCGGCACGCGCCGGGTTGGAGTTGAACGTCAGCAACCGGCGCGCCTCGTATGTCTTCCACGCGCTGCCGCCCTCGCCCGACAGCCGCCGCAGCCGTTCGATCGCGGCAACGACGACCTTCTCATCCTTCCAGGCGCTGTCGGAGTCCAGCAGCGTCGATTGCATGGCCGCGACGTCCTCGTGCTCGCCCGCGAGGCGCGAAAGCAGCTCAATCGCGCGGGGGTCGCGGACGCGGTCGAGGAACGCGGCGTATCGCACCTCGTAGTCGAGCTGCCCCTTGTGCTTCTCCCGCGCGCTCTCGAGCAGCCGTCGGCCCTCGTCCTGCTTGCCCGCATCGGCGAGCTGGACGGCGGCCTGGTAGGTCACATCCGGGTTGTCGGCATCGGTCTGCGCCCGGGCGAGCACCCGCTCGCTGAGGCCCGGGTTGGACCGCCGCAGCGCCGCCGCGAGCGGCGTGAGCACCTGAGGATCGGGCGCGGGGGTGCGGTCCAGGAGGGTCTGGGCGAGGCGTTCGCCGTCGGCCGTGCGGCCGATTCCCAAGTAGATTCGGGCTACAAGCGCCGTGAGCTCGGGGTCGTCCCCAAGCCCCTTGACGAGCTCGTCCGCGAACACCTGGATGCGCTCGAGCCGATCCTGCCGGGCCTGGTCGCTCTCCACCAGCCGCGCGTACGAACGCGACAGCAGCAGCAGCTCGGGGTGACCGCGACGCACCTTAGCGGCGATCTCGGCCTCGGTCACGGCCTGCAAGACCTCATTGCGCTGGAGCAGCACGCTGACGAGGGCAATGTGGACGACGCGCCACGTAGGCTGGGTCCGTGCCAGGTGGGTCCATCGCGCGATCGCCTGCCGCCACTCGCCAACGCGCTGGTCGATGTCGCCCTCGATGTACTCGGCGATGTCGCTCCCGGTGCGGAAGCCCTTTGCACGCGAGATGGCGGCGCGGGCCTCCTGAGGCTTGCCGGAGTCGATCAGGGTCTGGGCCTCCACGACCGCCCGCCAGAAGTTGGCGTCGGTGCTGGTCCGGGCGGAGAGCTGCGCCAGAAGGGCTTTGACCGCCTCGTCCTCGGGCTTTTTGCCGTCGATCACCTGCAGGTACGCGCCCCACCCCAGCGCATCATCGGACGCCTTTGAGAGTTCCGCGGTGCTGTACGCCTTCTGGATCGCCTCCTGGGCCGCGGTCAGCCGCCCGAGCTTCCACGCCCGTTCCGCGGCAACGGTCGCAACCTCGGTCGCGAGCGGGCCGGACATCTCCCGCTCCAGCAGCTCATCGCCCTTGGCGAGCAGGGTGTGGTCCGTGTTCCCCAGGACGTCCAGCAGTGAGAGCAGTTCGGCAAGAGCTTTGCCGGAGCGCACCGGCAGTTCCGCAGCGCGTTTCGCCATCACAATCGCGTTGGACGCGTCGCCCAGGTGGGCCGCGACCTGCGACTTCATGACGACATAACGGGCGTCCTCCGGGTGCGCATCCGCTACGTCAGAAACGAACTTGGCGATGTCCGCTTTGTCTGTGCCGTGGAACACCATGAGCTGGACCGCGGCACGGGTGGCCTCGATGTCGTCGGGGTATTCGCGCGCGAGCTGGAGGCCGACCTCCACCGCCTCGGCGGTCTTGCCGGTGCGGGCCAGGACAATGGACTTGGCCCGGAGCGCCTCCTGGTGACGCGGGTTGAGCTTGAGCAAGGCCTCCGCTACCTGGAGTCGCTCGAGCAGGAAGTTGGCCTTGTCGTAAAGGTCCAGCAGCATCTCGAGCGGCTCGGGGTCGCCCGGGAGTGCGTCCGCGGCGGCCTTGGCGTAGGGGATCGCCTCGACGATGTGGCGGCTGTTCTCGATCGGCGTCTTGCGGCGTGCATCGGCGATCATCAGGAGCGCCTTGCCGTCCTTGCGGTTCTGGCCGACGTAGTACCCCAGCTTCTCCATCGTCCCCGGGTAGTCCGCGGCCTGGTACGCGGCGGAGCCTTCGCGCAGCGAGTCGGCCATGCGGTTCTTGCGGTGCATGTCCTTGACGACGTAGGCGCCCGCGGCCCCCAACCCGAGCACCACCGGCACGCCCACGAGCAGCGCGATTCGCTTCTGAGTCCGACGGCCCATGTCTCACCCTCCAAGAACTTTTCGAATCGTCAGCATGATGATCCAGAGGTCCAGCTTCCAGGTGGCGTGCTGGACGTATTCGAGGTCGTAGCGGATCCATTCCTGGAAGTCGGTCTGCGGCTCGCGCGTGCGGCGCACCTGCCACAGGCCGGTGATGCCGGGGCGCACGCTCAGCCTGGCCTCGCGCCACGCGGGGCAGAACTGGTTTTCCTTGTCGGGGCTGGGGCGGGGCCCCACCACGCTCATGTGCCCGAGCAGCACGTTCCAGAACTGGGGCAGTTCGTCGAGTTGGAACTTGCGCAGGACCTTCCCGACCTTCAGCACGCGCGGGTCGTTCTCGATGTAGAACTGCGGGCCGTCGCACACGTTGGCGGCAACGAGCCGGGCCTTGAGGTGCTCGGCGTTGCGGTACATCGTGCGGAACTTGTAGCAGGGGAAGGGACGCCCGCCGAGCGTCTGCCGCGTGTGGGCAAAGAAGGGCGGCCAGCCGTCCTCAATCCAGATCGCGAGGATGATGAGCGGGTACAGGGGGGCGGTGATGAGGAGCACCACCGCCGCGAAGACGATGTCGAAGCCTCGCTTGAAGACGCGCGCCAGGCGCGTGTTGGGGATGTGCGGCAGCAGGCGGTATGCGGGGATGGAAAGGTTTTCCCACTGCACCTCCCCCACGGGCGGGTGCGAGCCAGGGGCGTCGCCGAAGGCGTGCGGCCCGATGTACACCTGCCCGGGCTTGAGCGTGATGCCGGCGCCGGCCCACACCGGGGCGACAAACCGCACGCCCGCGGGCACATCGGTGTCCTCGTGCAGCCACACGCCCGGCTCGTACTCGTAGATGTCCTCGATCAGCGATGACGGCGTCTTCCAGCGCTGCATCAGCACGCCGGTACACGCGGCGCCCTCGCGCTGCGAGCCAAACACCCTGCCCGACAGCGCCACCGAAATCATGCGGCGGGCGCCGCAGGCCGCCTTCACCGCGGCACGTCCCGCGGAGGGCGTCTCGGCCTGGGCCCACAGGTTCGCGACCGCCGGGTCGGGCGTCAGCCAGACCCGCGCGGTGGAGTGGGTGCGGGGCCGGTACGTGCGGCGGAACGCCAAAAACCGGTCCTCCCGGTCAGCCACAACGGTCTCTGTGTACGCCTGGTCAGCCTCATCGCGCACCCGAACCCGCGCGGCACGCGGGTGCACGCGGTTGAACACGCGCATGACCTGCTTGAGGTCGAACACGACGAGCACCTCGGGCTCGATGAGCAGGTACATGCCCGGCCCCCGCGCCGCCGCCGAGCCGCTCCCCAGGCGGACCACCTGGATGCGCTTGGCCGCCCAGTACCGGTCGTGCAGCTCGCTGGGCGAGAAGCCCCAGACGCGCTCCACGAGCGCGGCATCCCCGCTGCGCTTGTCGGCGCTGGCGGAGGACGGGATGGACGCGAGAGTGCTCACAAGTGCCTCAGTGTACGGGGCTTGGCAAGCCCGTCAGTCCTTTGATGTGTTCTCGGCGGACGGACCCTCGAGCGCCCGCAGCAGCGCCGTCCGTCCCGCCCCGCCAGAGGTCCGACCGACGCTCGCGGCCTGGATGGACCTGGCGCTGACCGCCGTGGTGCTCACGCTGCTCTGGAAGTCGCGGCTGCCCGCGCGGTTGAAAATGAGCCCGGAGCACGTCGCGCCGAGCCTGCGAAGACGCTGAATCGAAGCGCGGACGGCCTTGGCATTCTGGCCGCGGGCCACTACGAGCACCACGCCGTCGGAGGCCGGCGCCACCACGTTGGCCTCGAGGCTTCCGAGGATCGGACCCGTGTCGAGGATGATTGCGTCGTAGTTGTCGCGGAGCTGACGCAGGAGGCCCGACATCATGGTGCTCGACAGATGCTCGGGCACGAAGCCGCTGACGTCGCCGCTGGGGATGGCCCAGAGCGACTGGATCTTGGTCTCCTTGACCTCGCCGTTGAGCTTGTCCTTCCGCAGCGCCTCGCAGAGGCCCGACTGGCCGGATAGGTCCAGCTGCCGCGTCAGGCCGCGGCCCACGAGGTCGGTGTCGACGATGATGGTCCTGCGGCCGGTCGCCGCGAAGGACATCGCGAGCGCGATGGAGAGGCTGGTCTTGCCGTCGCCGGCCGCAGAGCTGGTGATGGTGTAGACCTTGCCGCCGGGAACGCGGTCAAACTGGAGCTGGAGCATGTTCCGGAGGTGGTGGACGCTGAGCGCGGCCATCTGCTCCTGCTCCACGCCGCCATCGGAGAGGTCCGGCACGGTGCCCAGCAGGGGCACGGCAGCGCCCTCGGCCCGCTCCACATCGTCGATGAAGCGGTACCCGCCGCGGACCATGCCCACCACGAGCATGATCGCTCCGCTAAGGCCGAAGCCGGCCATGCCGCCGATCGCGGCGAGGGGGATGCGGCGGTCGGTGGTGGGCTGGATCGGGTAGTCGCCCTTCTGCAGCACCGAGACGCGGCCCATCGTGAGGGCCTGGCTCTCAAACCGGCTCTGCTCGAGGGTGCGCTTGGTGATGTCCAGCGTCTCCTTCTGGCTGGCCATGTGCTCCTTGAGCGATGCGATCGCGAGCTTGGTGGTCTGAAGCTCGTTGGCCTCGGACATCCGCCGGTCGCGGGTGGCCTTGTAGTTCTGCAGGCGCTCCTGAAGCTCCTGGTCGGTCATGCCCGCGACGTTCAGGGCCTTGGCCGGGCTCAGGCGAGGGAGCTTGCGGACCTCCTCCGCCGTGTTGGCGATCTGGACCTCGACCGCCTCGAGCTGCTGGCGGGCGAGCCGCATCTCGCGGTGGTCGGGGCCAACCTTCTTGGAGAGCGCGTCGATGTGACGCTCGATGCGGCGCTTGTCGTCCAGCAGCGCGGTCAGCGTGGGAGACTCCAGCGCCAGCATCGGGATGGTGTCCTGGGCTTCCTTCGCGGCATTCGCCTGCTCCGCGGTGACGGCCTTGGCCGGGTCGCGCCGGTTGGCGACCTCGCGCTCAAGCACGTCGATGTCGTGATTCAGGCCGTTGAGCTCCGCGACCTTGGCGGAGTGCAGATCGTCCAGCTCGTCGGTGGCGTACTTCTTCGCGTACTCGCGGACCATGGCCTTCTTGGTCTCAATGTCCGCCTCGAGCTTGCGGACCTCGTCGCTCAGCATCTTCTGCCGCTGCGTGAAGTTCATCGAACTGTTTTCGTCGTAGACGCTCTCGTACGCGTCGAGGATCGCGTTCACGGCCTGCTGGGCCAGCTCGGGCTTGCGGTGCTTCACCGTCGCGGTGATCAGCTCCACCGCGCGGCGGTTGGAGACCTCCAGGTTCTTCTGCAGCAGGGCCAGTCCGGTGGCGCCCTGTGGCCAGCCCGCTTCCTTGAGCTTGGGGTTCTCGATCGCGATGTCCAGCACGCGCCGGCTGCTCAGCAACGAGGCCTGCGTGGCCACCAGCGACTCGAACAGCGGCGGCACATCCGTCTCCTTGTTGTGGTACATCACGACGTTGAGGGTCGGCGCGATGCGCACGATCGCCGTGCTCGAGTAGGTGGGCGGGACGGCGAAGTAGCCGCCGATGGCCAGCGGGATCGCAAGGACCAGCCCCAGCACCGCGGCACGGAGGTACCGCCCGCGCAGGTGGCGGTGGATCATCAGGAGCGGGTTCTCGTGCTTCTGCGGCGGCTCGGGCGGCTCGGTCCCGTAGTTGCCCTGGTAGCCCTGAGGAAGGATGTCTTTCACCGTGTAACCCCTTTGCCGATAGTCCTGAGGGTCGGGGCAATGGCCTGCATGGTCTCGCGGACCATGTGCTCGCGCCACTGCGGCGACGCGCTCTCATCTTGAACGATCTGAACCTGCGCCACACCCAGCCCCCCCACCGGGCTCGCCCGGGCGGTCCTCTCCATCTCATCCATACTCGCGAAGATGGTGCCTCCACCTTCAGGAATGATGAAGAAGTTCAGCACGGACATGCGGTGAGACACGATCTCCTCCTGCTTGGAGAAGCGGAACACCATCGCGTCTGTAGATTCCTGGTTCACCTGGACGCGGGCCCGTTCCGCCCCCTCGGACCGCCAGCCGTGGGCCGGGTAGCAGTTCGGCGGGAAGTGCCCGGTCATATCACGAACGTCCTTGCAGTGGACGATCAGCAGCGACTGCGACCACCCCGTTACAGGGTCGACGTACCGCCGTTGGAAAATCTTGTTGGGCGAGAGCAGCAGGATCGCCGCCCGGGTCGGCTCCACGTCCGTGCCCACCGCCGGGCCGATCTTGTAAGGAATCGAGTCGATGGCCTTGCGGACGTGGGCGCGGTAGTCCTCGGCGCCGGGCGGCGTGCTCGCGTCCAGCCCCCCCACGAGCATCAGACCCGCGAGCAGCGCCCCGCAGAGGTAGGGGGCGAACCGGGCAATCCCGTTGGTGCGATCGTTCGCGCTCATGAGTTCAATCCTCCGCCACCGCATAGGGCGCGATGGGCACCTCGATCCACCGCAGGATCGCCATGAAGCCCCACAGGATGCCCAGGGCCAGCACCAGCACGCCCCAGCCGCTGAGGTCGTGGAACACATCCGCCGTGTGCTTGTCGGAATAGCCGTACAGCAACGCCGTGGGCACGAGCCGCACCACGTTGACCACCAGCGCGACCAGCGGGCTGATGGCCAGGATGAGCAGCCGCACCGAGGAGCGCATCGGCACCGTGTAGATGAACGCAAAGGCCACCAGGGCCAGGGCCGCGACCATCCGCATGCCGTTGCACGCCTCGGCGATGGCCACCTCGTGCCCCGCGATCTCGAGCACGTTGCCCGCGCGCGCCACCGGCACCTCAAAGATCACCAGGATGAACTCGGAGAACTTGGCCGAAATCTCCTGGAGGGGCATCGCGATCATGTGCCGGATGCGGCCGGGCACAGGGATCAGGAACAGCAGCCCCGCGAAGGACGGGGCGAACTGCCGCACGAACTCCAGCCCCACCACGCTCAGCACCGCCCCGAACACCACCAGCAACGCCCCGCCGTGCCAGGCAAGCTCTGTCCCATTCAGGTACCCCCAGCGAGAGATCAGCCACCCCGCGCCGATCACCAGCGGCCCCAGAAGCGTCCGCCGAGGCGGGGCGTAACGGAGTCGGTCCCGCCGCACCCACCCCAGCCACAACGCCACCGGGATGCCCAGCAGGATGTGCGACTGCTCCTCGATGTTCCACGCGAGGTACGCCACGTCCTTCCACGGGGCCCACGTCACCACCAGCGCCAGCGCGATGAGCGCCGACAGCAGGACCCCGTCTGAAAACTTCCACGAACCTGCCGCGTTCATCCCTCGTTCTCCCGTCCAGCCGGCACGACGCCGTCGATCACAGTCCCCCCCGCCGCCACCCTGGCTCCCCCGCAAACGATCGAGCGCGCAACCACGGCGTCTTCCCCCACCACCGCGCCCGGCATCACAACGGAATCTACGACCACCGCGCGATCCCCGATCGTGACATCGGCAGAAAGATGCCGCGGCCCCTCCGTCGGCACGGTGGCCACATCCCCGGCGCACGCGGCGAGCGACACAAGGCCGCCCGCAACCCCAGCCGCACGCAGGAATCCCTCGCGGGTTCGGAGTTCGTACGAGTACCCGTTCTCCAGGCGCGAGACACGCACCCGCTTCCCCGCCTCGACCGCCTTGCGGAGCCACTGCTCCTTGAGGTCTGTAAAGCCCTTGGCCTGGATCAGCGACAACGTCGAGCACCGGACCACAAACAGGCCCGCGGGGGTGCTATCGCGGTTGATCCCCACGGTGATGTCGCTCGCGTGCCGAACGTGGTCGGCCATCATCCGGGTCAGGTCGCCGGTGACGTACCGCGCCGCCTCGGCGATCACGACCGTCGAATCCTCGCCGTACGCCTGGCACGCGTCCCGAACCGCCCCCGCCGGGCCGCGATACTCGTGGGCGTCCTGCTGCAGCCGCAGCTCCAGCCGGGACGGGCGCGTCTGAGAACGGCCGGGCGGGATCGCGATGCCGTGGATCACCTGCACCAGCGGGTTCTGGCCCACCGACGCGGCGATCGCCTCAAAGTGCCGGATCCAGGCGTCGAGCACGGTCTCGCGCCCGTCAAGGTGCAGGTCCAGGACCGAGCATCGGGTCGCGGCGGTGAGCGGCGAAGGCCGAAGGCTGCCGGCCAGCAGCAGGCACGCCGCGAGCGAGAGCTCGGGCGTGGCCTGTGGCTGTTCGGTCATGGCCGATGAGGTCATGGTGCTAATGTGCCACCGGCTTTCCCACTTGGTGGGACAGAAGTGAGCGCGGGCTCCAAACGATTTCCGTAACAGACCTCAGCACCGTCAGAAACGGATCAACGGGTGCAGATACTCAAGATACGGCTGCGACAGTGGATACGTTAGCCTTCAAACGCGCCGAATCACGTCCGAGAAAGACATCCTGGTACCACACTTCCGCCGCGAGCAGGGTCCATAACTGCAGGTTCGCATCCGCCTGCCCAGAATCGTGCTCGTTCAGGAGTTGTTCGACCTGCCCACGGTCCGCGTACGCGGCGCACAACCCTCGCGAGCTGCGCAAGTACTCGTGCAGCATGCCTTTGAGGTGTCCGCGGAACCACTGCGCCAGCGGCACCCGGAAACCCCACTTCGGCCGCTTCAGCGTGGCCGGGGGGAGCTTGTCCTGGGCCCAGCGGCGGACGATCCACTTCGCAGTCCTGCCGCGGACCTTCATCCGGTCGGGAATCGCGATCCCGAACGGCACGATGGCCTTGTCGAGGAACGGCACCCGCATCTCCAACCCCGCGGCCATGGTCATCCGGTCACCCCGCTCCAGCAGGTTGCCCGGCAGCCACGTCAGGCAGTCTACCGCCTGCATCCGGCGGTACGGGCCCTCCCAGTCACCCATCGCCAAAGCCGCGGCGTGGGGGGCGGTGGTCTCGGCCCACGACTCGGCACTCCAACCCAGCCCCGGCAGGATGCTCTGGAGCGCAGACCGGTCCAGGTAGCTGAACCACTGCGAGAGGCGGTCGATCTCCCCAGGCAGACCGATGGCCCGGGCCGCGACCAAGGCCCGCCGCCGGTCAAGACCCAGCCGCCCGGCCACCGCCGCGGCACGCTCGGGCCCCAGGGCCCGGACGGCCTCACGGGCGAGCCAGGGGGCCGCCGCGAGCGTGTACTTGGGGTACCCGCAGAAGGCCTCGTCCGAACCCTCGCCCGAGAGAACGACCTTGACCGACTGCTTGGCGACCTCGCTCATCCGCGCGATCGCGGGGTCCGCGGGCTCGCTGAGGGGCGCATCGCGGCAGGCGGTCATCTGCGCGAACAACTCGGCATAATCCTGCTCGCGCAGCGCGACCTCGGTGTGCGACGTGCCGATCGTGTCAGCGACCTGCTTCGCGAAGGGCAGCTCGCTGTGCAGATCCCCGGCAAAGCCGACGGAGAACGTGCGAACCTCGGCATCCGGGGCGCGGCAGGCCCGGATCAGCGCCACGATCACGCTGCTGTCGAGCCCGCCGGAGAGGAACGCGCCCACTGGAACATCCGCGATCAGCCGCTTGCGGACCGAGGCGGTGATGAGCTGGTCGAATCGCTCCAGCAGGTCCGCCTCGCCCAGCGATCGGACCTCCTCCGCGGCACGGCGCGTCTGCTCCGCAAGGTCATAGAAGCACCCCGCACGCACCCCCGCCTGGCTGAACTCGAGCCACGACCCCGGCGGAACCTGCCTGATGCCCGCGTACAAGGAACGCTCGCCGTATACGGCGCGGAAGCGCACAACCTGTCGCAGCGCATCCTCGTCAAGCCGCGGCCTGACCGCGGGGTGTTCCAGCAGCGCCTTGATCTCCGAGCCGAAGACGATCACGCCGGGCTCGGGCAGAGCGTAAAAGAGCGGCTTCTTCCCCAACGGGTCGCGGGCCAGCAGCAGCTTCTTCTCCCGCCGGTGCCACGCGCCAAACGCGAACATTCCGTCGAACCGCGGCAGCGACCGCTCCCACTCACGGTCCACCAGCCGCAGGACCACCTCCGTGTCGCCGCTCCACGTGAGCTGCACGGCGTGGGCCCGCAGGTCGCCCTGAAGGTCCTGGTAGTTGTAGATCTCGCCGTTGAACGTGAGGCTGACGTCGCTCGCGGGCACCTCCATCGGCTGCGGGCTGCCCGTCAGGTCGATGATCGAGAGCCGCCGGTGCGCCAGCCCGCAGGGGCCGTTGATCAGCACGCCCTGGGCATCCGGCCCGCGACGCTGGATCGAGCCCGCCATGGCCCGCAGCACCGCTTCCTGCGGCGGCGCGTTGAAGTCCACGTAGCCGGCGATCCCGCACATTACGCGTTCCCTCCCAGCCCCAGCAGCGCCGCGGCACGGTCCGCCAGCGCGTCCCAACTGTCGTTCCGGACCGAGTCGCGCCGCTGCTCGACCAGCGCCGGGTTGCGTTCCTCGAGCGCCCGCGTCACGCCGCGGAGGAACTCCTCGTGCGAGTTCGCGCCGTAGACCAGGTGCGCGTACCGCCCCAGCTCGTAGAAGTTGATGGACACGACCGGGAAGCCCAGGGACAGGTACTCCTTCAGCTTGATGGGATTGCAGCCCTTGATCCAGTCATTCTGCAGCCACGGCATGAGCGCGGCGTCAAACTGTGCCGCGTATTGGGGGAGCTGGGCGTACGGGACGGGGCCCAAATACCGCACGTTGGGCTCGGCCTCCAGGCGGGAGATGTCCATCGCCTTCGGACCGATGATGAGGAGCGTCGCGGGATTGATGTGGCGGGCAACCTTGATCAGCAGCTCGAGGTCCACCGTGTAATCGTCGAGCGCACCGTAGAACCCCACGAGCGGCCGGGGCAGGCCCCGCAGGGCCTCGGGGCAGTCCCCAGGAGGAGAAACCCCGGGCCGGGCGCTCGCGAAGTGGTTGAAGTCGACGCCATGGCCGATGAACTCGGCATCGCGCACCGAGCGCCGCTCCCGCTCGAAGAGCAGCCGATTGACGTACACCGCGTGGTCGCACGCCTTCAGCAGCCTCTGCTCGAGCGGCGCGATCAGGCCGGCATCCGCCTCGGGGAACGCGGAGAACTCGTCCGAACGGTTCCACACCGAGGACGCCCATCGCCCGCGCTCAACCATCGGCGCGCACGTGGGCACCGTCGCCCACACCGCCGGGCGGCGGATTTTCAGCTTGCGGAGCAGCGCGGAGACCTGCATGCCCACCA
>JAEYTB010000294.1 GCA_023434205.1 Planctomycetota bacterium
GCTTCATCACGCGGGCCCAGATGCGGCGGGCGGCGCGGAGCTTGCAGATCTCCTCGAAGAACTCGTTGTGCGAGTTGAAGAAGAAGCTGAGGCGCGGGGCGAAGCTGTCCAGCGGCAGGCCGCGCTCAAGGCAGGCCTCGACGTACTCCATGCCGTCGCGGAGCGTGAAGGCCAGTTCCTGCGGCGCGGTGCTGCCCGCCTCGCGGATGTGGTAGCCGGAGATGGACACCGAGTTCCACTTGGGCACGAACTTGCTCTGGAACTCGATGGTGTCCACGACGAGCTTGACGCTGGGCTCGGGCGGGTAGATGAACTCGTTCTGGGAGTGGAACTCCTTGAGGATGTCGTTCTGGAGCGTGCCGCCCAGGGTGTTCCAGGAAATGCCCCGCTGGGTGGCGTGGGCGAGGTACATGGCCCAGATCACCGCCGCGGGGCCGTTGATGGTCTGGCTCACCGTCACCTTGTCGATCGGGATGTCGGCGTAGAGCCGGTGCATGTCTTCAATCGTGGAGATCGCGACGCCGCAGCGGCCGACCTCGCCGACGCAGAGCTCATCATCGGAGTCGCGGCCCATGAGCGTGGGCAGGTCGAACGCCGTGGAAAGGCCGGTGTTGGCCTTGGTCGAGGTCTTCGCGGCGGAGAGCAGGTACTTGAACCGCTTGTTGGTGTCATCGGCCGAGCCGAAGCCGGCGAACTGGCGCATGGTCCAGAGGCGGGTGCGGTAGCCCTCGGGGAACAAGCCGCGGGTGAAGGGGAACTGGCCGGGGGGCGGCAGGTCGCGCGGGATGTTCTGGAGCGCGGCGGGCTCGGTGTAGCCCTGCTCGGCGGGTCCGTAGGAGGGGTCGAGCACCAGGCCGGAGATGGTCACGGCGTGGGGGTCGACGGGGGGGAGGGAGGGGGAGACCTGGGGGCGGGAGGTGGTGGACATGGGGGAACTATATCGCCGGAACCGTCACTTCCCGGTGGGCAATTGATCCGTCAGCGCCGGGTTCAGCACGAAGTCCAGCCCTGCCCCCCTTCCCGGGATGAGCGCCGTAAACCGGTTCTCCGGGTCCGTGGCGCCCCCGTTGTCGGTCTGGTCGTAGCCGGCGGAGTAGAGCAGGTAGGGCCGACCGTCCTGATACGGTTCGGGCGCGGGTCCTTTGTAGAGCAGTGGTTTGTCGGTGAACGGATCGATGGGCAGGGCCGGGAGGAACTCGGGAAGGAGGGCCTCGGTCGCCGCGGGGTAGAAACCGTATTTGAGGCGGTAGCGTTCCAGGGCGACGATGGTCTTTGTCCCCGCGCTTTGAACCTCGACTTGATTGACGGATGCGAGCAGTTTCTGCACTGCCGGAAGCGAGACAGCGAGCACAGGGTTCGTCTTGCTCGAAATGGTCTGCTCGAACTCCGCGGGCTTGAACGGGTCCGCCCGCCGCTGTGAGAACGAGAGCATCGCCAGCCGCTTGGCGTTGTCATGAAGCTCATCCACCTGCGCTAATGCCTGCGCTTTGGTCAGCCAGCCCTCGATAGGAGGGGTTGCCGCGGCAGGTTGGCCAGCATCGCTCGGAAACGCCTCGCCTTCCTGCACGACGGCGGCCAACCTCTGGAAGGAGTTTCGCTCGTACACGTACTCAACTGCCGCTTTGATCGCGATGCGGGAGCCTTCGAAACAGTCCTGCGGGCGCGGGAGCGGCACTGCCGAATCGAGCATCGCCGCCACTGCTTGCAGGCGCTTCTCACCCAGGCCATCGGATGCGGCCGCTGCGTCGATGGCCTCCAGCGCGTTCGCGACACAGGCGCCTCCAACGAGGTACATGATCATGTACTCATCGTGGATGTACAACCGGCCGATCTGCAGGCTCTCGCGGACCCTCTCAAACCACTGGTCCCACCTGCCCGCCTGCGCGTCCTCCGACATTCGCGCCCTGTTGATATGCACGCACGCCCGCGCCGCACTGGGGTCCGCGAGCGTGTCCGCGATGATGAGCGTCTCGCCCATTGGACGCACCACCGTCCGCCCCCCCGCCACCTCGGCGATGACTGCATCGATCCCCGCTTCACGTGCCATCGCGAGCGCGGTGATGGCCCGCCCACGCTCGGCGGCGTCGGCGGAAGGGTCGCTCAGGGCGGACCACTGGATCCACGCGCCCCGGTCATCGTCGCGTGGCGGCAGGCTTTCCCCGACTTTGTCGAGCAGTGCCTTGGCCTTGAGTAGGGCGGGGTAGGCGTTCGGACCGGTTCGCTCCTGATGCATCCGCAGGAGTTGCTCCCGGTATGGGACCTGGGAGCTGAAGTCCGGCCTCGGGTCAGCAACAGGCTGGACGATGAGAGCTGCTGCGGCGGTGATGAGTGGGGCAATGTGAATCATGGAAAGACTCGCAATCGGCGAAGCTACTTCGACCGCAGCACCTTCTCAACAAACATCCCATGAGCCGTCTCCCCATCCAGGCACGCCCAGTCGGCGATGTCGTCGGGCGTGCTCACCTGCACGGTCTGGCCCTTGGTGAGGGGGACATGGACCGGCTGGTTCATCAGGGTGCCGGTGACCTGTCCGGGCTTCAGGTCCTGGACCTGCACCCACATGTACTCGTTGCCGCCGTCGTGCCCGAAGCGGCCCTTGACCATGGCGCTGCTGGAGGGGCCCAGGCGGGTCCAGACTTCGACGAACTTGGGCCACTCCTGCTTGGCCTTGGCCTTCGCCTGCTCGACGCGCTTGTCGTCCTTGGTCTCGATGACGGGCATGTTGACCTCGTAGTCGCCGAAGAGGCCATCGAGGTCGCCGGCCTGGAGCTTGGCCTCAACCTCGGGCCCGGGGACGGCGAAGCGGTTGAGCGCGGGCGAGTACAGCAGCGTGCAGTGATCGTCGTAGAACTCCGCCGCGAGCTTGGCCATGAGGGTCAGGGCCTGCGGGCGGAGCTTGTCGCCGGGGTCGGTGGCGAGGTCCACGGCGACCCAGGCCTTGTGCTCGGCGAAGGCGGTGCGGGCGCGGAGGTCCTCGAACTGCTGGGATTCTGCGCCCGGGTCGTCGACGTACGTCCGCCCGCAGTCGATCACGTAGAAGCCGGGGATCTCTCCCAGCATGACCATGAAGACCCGCGTGAGGCCGCCGTCGGGTGAGGGGCCGGCGACGACGGTCACATCATCGCGGATGGCGCGGCGGGCGGCGTGGCGGACCTCGGATTCGGTCAGATTGCGTGTTGTGGAGCGGAGAGTGACGACCGAGACGAGGGGCTTGCTCCGCCCGCGCCGGCGGAGAATAAGGAACACCGCCCCGAGGACCACGATCACACCCACGCCGATGAGTACCCAGAGCATGCCGTCCACTCCTTCGTGAGACCACTCTAACGCGGCGCGGGCGTGGCGCAGCGGGCCGGGGGGGTCCGGGTGGCAGATTGTTGCGGTTGTGTTAAGCTTCGCCCCTGATGATGGAACTGACCGACCTTCCCGTGCCCACCGTCCGAGAGTCGCTCGAAGTGCTGGCGATCTCGATGGGGCTGGGGGGGCTGGTGGGGCTCCAGCGCGAGCATGCGGAATCCCGCATCGCGGGCATCCGCACGTTCCCCCTGATCACGCTGCTGGGGTCGCTCTCGGGCCTGCTCTTCGCGTACAGCCAGGTGCTGGGCGCGCTGATGGTGGTCGTGGGGTTCGTGGGCGTCATCGCGGCGAGCAGCCTGGGCAACTACCTCCGTGCCCGGCCGTGGACAACGCCGCAGATGGGCCCCAAGGGCGAGACCAAGACGGGCTCGGGGATCACCACGGAGATGGCGATCCTGGTGATGTACGCCGTGGGCGTGTACGTGGTGTTCGGGCCGGCCGTGATCGCGATCGCGGTGACGGGGGGCGTGGTGCTGCTGCTGTACGCTAAGCAGCTCCTGCACCGGTTCGTGGCCAGCCTGGGCGAGAAGGATGTGCACGCGGTCATGCAGTTCGTGCTGCTGGCGTGCGTGATTCTGCCGATCCTGCCGGATGAGGGCTACGGCCCGTACAGGGTGCTCAACCCGCGGAACATCTGGCTGGTGGTGGTGCTGGTGGCGGGGATCGGGCTGGGCGGGTACATCGCGTACAAGTTCGTGGGCGAGCGCGCGGGGACGATGCTCGGCGGCATCCTGGGCGGGCTGATCTCCAGCACGGCGACCACGGCGAGCTTTGCGCGGCGCGCCAAGGAGGCCAACGGCTCGATGGCACGCTCGGCGATGGTCGCGATCATGCTGGCCTCGGCGGTGGTGTTCGTGCGGCTGTTTGTGGAGCTCTCGGCGGTAGCGCCGCGCCACCTGGGGCAGATGGCCCCGCCGCTGGGCGCGATCGGCCTGGCGACGACCGCGCTGGCGCTGGTGCTGTTCTTCTCATCGCGCCGCGATGGCGAGACGATGCCGCCGCAGCAGAACCCCACCAACATCAAGGCGGCGTTCGTATTCGCGGGGCTCTATTCACTGGTGACGCTGGGGGCGGTGGCGGCGCAGGACCACTTCGGCTCCCGCGGCCTGTTCATCGTCGCGGCGATTTCGGGGCTGACGGACATGGACGCGATCACGCTCTCGTCGGGGCGGGCGGTGACGAATGGGCTGATGTCGGCCGACCAGGCGTGGCGGGCGATCGCCATCGCCCTCATCTCGAGCATGGTGATGAAGGTGGGGATCTGCGCGGCGCTGGGGAACCGGGCGCTGCTGCTGCGTGCCGCGGTGCTGTTCTCGCTCAACATCGCCGCCACCGCGGCGGTGATCGTGCTGTGGCCGCCGGTGGGTCAGTCCTCGTTGACGACGACATCGGAGCCGGGGGAGGGCTCGAAGAGCGGGGCGAACCTTCCTGAAAAGAAGTACCCTGCCGCCGTACCGGGTGCGACAGCGCCGGAGTCGTCCGCGCCGTCCGCTCCGAACCCGTAAAGCAGGAAGTGCCGGTCGCGGGCATCGACCGCCGGGTCCACGACGGTGTAGCCCCAGGGCAGGGCGGAGACGGGGTCCTTCGGCAGCGCGGGCAGGAACGCGGGCACGAGGTCGTCGAGCTTCGCGGGGTAGCGCTGATTCGCGGCGTAGTAACGCTCGAGGTCGATGAGGAGCAGGTGGCCGTCGCGCTCCCACAGGGTCCTTTCGTAAGACTCGATGAGGCGGCCGATGTGATCGGTGAGCATGTCGGGCAGGGCCAGGCCGGTGAGGGGGTTGAGGGCGCTCCCGGCGGGGCGTGCCGGGGGTCTCATGGCGGCGGCCGCGACGGCCCTGTCAAAGTTGGCGTTGATCGCCGTGCGGTTGCCCCACCAGGTGCCGATTCGCCCGCGGCCGCCGGAGAATCCGAGCTGGAAGAGGTCTGACTGCTCGGCGGAGTAGCGGCCGAAGCGCGGGTTGGAAGGGTCGGCGAAGAACACGCTGACCGCGTCGAGGGCGAAGATGCGCTCGCCCTCGAGGGCGTAGGTGACGGGCAGGTCGCAGCGCTGGCGGTTCATCGCGTCTTTGAGGGCGGAAAGTGTCGCCTCGGGCGGGTGGGTCATGAGGAGCCGGCGGAGCTGGATATAGCTGACGTTCTCGAGCAGGGCCCGCATATGGATGCCGAGGGCGGTGGGCTGCATGGCGCAGAGTCGCGCGAGGGCGAGGTTGGACTCGAACGCGCACAGGAACTCGGCGTGGTCGCCCGCTTTCACGGCGAGGGCCATGCGGGCGAAGTTGTCGCGGGCGAACTGGCGCACCTTGCCGAAGTAGTCCATGTGCGCCGTCAGGAGGGGCTGGTCGTCGGCCACG
>JAEYTB010000009.1 GCA_023434205.1 Planctomycetota bacterium
GTCTGGGGCAACAGCGGTGCTGCTGCCACCAACCAAGACCCCCACGAGACCCGGCGTTTGGCTCTGTTTCTGAACGCCGGGTTTTTCCTTTTTTGGCCTACGCCAGCCCCGCCAGCGACGAGAGCCCCAGCGGCTCGCGGCACCAGAACGGCTCCCCCGCCCGCGTCCCGATCCGCGAGCCGAAGTACCGGTTCCCCGCGCTGATCCACTCCGGCACCTGCATGTTCACCGGGTTCTCCGCGAACTGCGAGCGGTACGCCGCGATCGCCGCCATCTTGCGCTCCTCGAACGCGCTGATGTCCATCACGAACGTCGGGTCCGGCACGCGCCGCAGGTGCGAGCAGTAGTAGTAGAAGACCCACCGGGGGTACAGCGGCGGCTTCCCGCCGTCGCCCGGCAGGTCGAGCTTCGTGAGCTTGGCATCGAACCGCGCATCCTCCGCGATCCGCGTCACCGCGAGGTGGTCCGGGTGCGCATCCTCCGGGTGCGGGAGGAACAGCACCTGCGCCTGGTGCGCCCGGATCACCCCCGCCACCTTGTGCCGGTTCTCGACCGTGTGCTCCACCCGCCGGTTGGGCAGGTCCAGCAGGTGCCGGCGAACGCCCAGCGCCGCCGCGGCGTCCGCCGCTTCTTTCAGCCGCGTCGGCCGGTCCCCCCGCGGCGTAGGGCACCCGTCCGTCACGTCCAGCAGCAGCACATCATGCCCCTGCGAAGCGAGCAGCGCGATCGTGCCGCCCATGCCAAGCTCCTGATCGTCCGGGTGCGGGCCGATGACGAGGATGTTCATTCCGGCACCCCGCCCACCACCACCAGCCCGATCAGCTCCGCCTTCCCCTCCGCGTCCTTGGTCTCAATCTGGGCGAGCACAAGGCGGTCGGGGGTCTCGGTGGCGAAGAAGCCGCCGTGGCGGAAGGCGTCGCCGTGCTCATCGCGGAACTGCTTCATCGAGAGCGTGAGCGTCTCACCGACCTTGAGCCCGTCGATGGGACGCGAGTAGCGGGCGTTGAGCCACAGCGTCGACGCCCCGTAGTCGCGGGCGGTGGTGTTGGTGAGCTCCACCGTGGTGGTCTGGCGCACGACCTGGATATTGACGCTCCCCTTCTGGGCCAGGCTCCCGGGGTAGGGGCGGGCGTTGGTCATGTCGCGGCTGGTGGCGCAGCCGCCCAGGACCCACAGACAGGCGAACAGCACGAGGGTGGTGGTTTGCTTCACGCCTCTATAGTCCCAGCTATGTCGTGCGAGAGCAACAACGCCACCCCGCCCGGCCCGGCGATCGCCCCCGGGGCCCAGGGGCTGGACCCCCGCCGCATCGCCGCGGCGGTGGGGGAGCGCGGCATAGACCCCCGGATCACCGCGGTGGTCCCGGCCTTCGATGCCCCCTTCTTCCAGGCGGGCCTCGCCGGGTACAGCGACGCGGCGATGCGCATCGTGGCCCGCCGGCACGGCTGCCCCTTCTGCGTCACCGAGGCGCTGCTCGACCGCACGCTGCTCGCCGGCGGCCGCGGCTTCGACAAGGCCGACCTGGGCGAGCTCCACGACAACATCCCCGGCGGCGAGGAGGACCACCCCCTCGCCGGCCAGATCATGGGCAGCGACCCCAAGGAAATGGCTGCCGCGGCGGTGAAGATGGTCGAGCAGAAGGCGCGGAGCGATAAGGCGTACAGGAAGCTGGCGTACGCGCGCGACGCCGGGGCTGAGGAGTCTTCGACAAAGCCCCGGGTTGTGACGCCCTTGCACGCCGAACCCGGGGCTTCGGCCCAGGGCGGCCTCAGCCCCGGCGTCGAGTCGTCCTTTGAAGTCATCGACGTCAACCTCGCCTGCCCGGTCAAGAAGATCGAGAAGAAGGCCCGCGGCGGGCACTGGCTCGCCGAGCCCGACGGCGCGATCGCGATCCTTGAGGCCGTGCGAGAGGCCGTGCCCGCGTCGGTCGCCTGCACGCTGAAGATCCGCCGCGCCTTCGACGACACGCCGGAAATGGCGGCCAACTTCGACCGCATCCTCTCGGCGGCGTTCGGCATGGGCTACGCGTGGGCGACGGTGCACGCGCGCACGGTGCAGCAGAAGTACGTCGGCCCCAGCCGCTGGGACCTGCTGCGCGAGATCGTCGCCAGGCACCCGCAGCGGCCGATCCTCGGATCGGGCGACGTGTGGGGCGTGGACGACATCTTCCGCATGATCGAGTACACCGGCGTCAGCGGCGTGAGCGTCGCCCGCGGCTGCATCGGCAACCCGTGGATCTTCCGCCAGGCGCGCCAGATGATGGCCGGCAGCGCTCCCACCGCGCCGACGATTGAAGAGCAGCGCCGCGTGCTGCGGCAGCACTTCGAACTGTCGCTGGCGGTGACGCGCCGCTTCAAGCACGGCGAGGACGCTACGAGCAAGATGATGCGCAAGTTCGGAATCCGCTTCGCGGCGCACCATCCTCGCGGGGAAGAGGTGCGGCGGCGGATGATCGCGATCAGCAGCCTGGCGGACTGGACGGCGGTGCTGGAGGAGTTCTACAGCGCGCCGGTGGGCGTCTAGTTGTTCGTTGGCGTGATGGGCGTGGCGCGGCCGTAGCCGCTGATCGAGCGGTACGGGGCCGGGGCCGCCGGGATGGGCGCGGGTTTGGGGGCCTCGACGCGCTGGTGGACGGGCGCCGGCGGCGCGGGCGGCGTGGTCCGCTGCTCGCGGAGCTGGTCGATGGACCGGTCCAGCTTCCCGAGGATCGACTTGACCTGATTGAATGCCTTTTCCGACGGACCCATAACACACCTCCCGATCGACTACCGCTATGGCTATCGACTGTCCGCGGGGGCGACTTTCCTGGACTGGGCAATCTTGCCGGCAGATTTGTGGAACTTCAGGCGGCGGTGGCGCGCTGGTAGGCTGGGGGCCTATGCGCACCCTGATCCTGGCGTGTGTGGCGGTCCTGATGGCGGCGGTCCCGGCCCTGGGGCAGGCGCGGCCGGGCGCGGTCATGCGGGTGGCGGTCCACGGCAATCTGGAGGTGATGCACGCCGCGGAGGAGCTGCGGCAGGCGCTGAGCGATGCGTACCGGGAGCGGCACGCGCTGGTGGTGGTGGAGCTGTCGGGCAACGAGTCGCGGCTGGACGTGGTGGCGCAGATGGCGCGGTACGTGAAGGGCTCGCAGGTGCCGGTGGTGGTGTACCTGGACGACCGTGACGGCGAGGTGGGCGCGGGGGCGCTGGTGGTGGGGCTCGCGGCGGAAGAGTGCGTGGTCTCGCCGCGGGTGACGGTGAGGGGCCGGTGCGCGGGGTTGGCGCAGGCGGACCTGGTGCCCGAGAAGACCTCGGGGACGGCGGTGGTGGAGGAGCTGGCGGGGATCGCGCGGACGCACGCGGCGGAGCGCGGCTGGAACGAGGGTGTGCTCGCCGGGCTCATCAGCCCCTCGGCGGTGCTGTGGTGCGCCTTTGAGAAGGACGCGTACACGGTGGTGGGGGAACGGCCCGAGGGCGAGTCGCTGCCGCTGGTGGTGGAGCGCGACGGCGCGCACAGCGCGGAGATCGACGCGAAGGGGCTGGTGCGGCTGAAGCTGGCCAGCGGAACGCTGGAGGGCTGGACGGCGCTGATGCACAGGCGCGAGCTGAAAAACTCGCCGCGGGTGGAACGGGTGATCAGCGCCGCGGTGGGCGGGCGGAGCGTCAAGGCCGAGATGCTTCTGGACACGGCGGATGCGGCCCACGACCGTGCCAAGGTGGTGCTGAAGATGCCCTGGCCGCGGGCGCAGGACATCGCGCCGTCGAAGTACCGGGAGGCCGCGGAGGAGGGCCGGCGCGAGCTCGACCGGGCCTCCGCGGCGTTGACGGAGCTGGAAAAGCTGCTGGAGGCGTACCCGGAGGTGATGCGCCGGCCGGCGCCGGGGCAGACGGCGGTGGCGGGCAAGCCGAGCACGTACGCGACGAAGTGGCGGTCGGCGGTGCAGAGCCGCAGGGACAGGGTGGCGAAGCTGCTGGCGACGGCGGAGAAGTTCGCGGGGGTGCGGGGCGGGTAGAGGGATTCGGAACGTACGGGGCAGATGGGGTTGGGAGAGGGGGTTCGGCGAGGTAGGCTGATGGGATGGAGGGCCTGCGCATGGGTGGATGCCGGCGTGGCTTTGGGCTTGTGGACGCGGTGGTGAGCGTGGTGGTGGTGTGCGCGCTGATGGCGGTGGTGGTGGTGAGCGGCTCGCGGGCGCGCAGTGCGGGGATGCAGGCGGGGTCGGTGGCGAACCTGCACGAGTTCGCGGCGGTGACGGCGAGCTACGGCGCGGACTTTCAGGATCATGTGTGGTCGTTCTCGTGGAGAATGACGGACCGCAACCTGAGCAGCTTTGCGGACATGAACTCGCAACTGGCGAGTTCGTCCACACCGTTGGCATCGGCTTCGGTGCAGGCGATCGACATCGCGCGGCGGCGGGGAAGGCCGGACGCGGCGTACCTGGCCAACTGGGTGCCGTCGGTGACGTACGGGCACTGGGTGCTGAGCGAGTACCTTGACCAGCCGCTGACGCTGCGGTTCGCGGTGTCGCCGGGGGACCGGTACCTGCGGCTGTGGTCGAACGATCCCGCGGCGTTCTACGCGGGGCAGCTCCCGCCGACACTGCCGCCACAAACGCCACCGTTAGCTTTCGGTCCGTATGGGATGTCGTACCGGATGGGCCCGGCGTTCTGGGCGACGGACTTTGAGATCGCCCCGACACGCGGGTCGATCAGGCAGGCGGCTTCGCACAACCTGTACCAGCTCAGCCCTTCGCACATGCCCTTGCGGCTGGGGGAGCGGCGGTGGGCGGAGGTGACGTACCCGTCGCAGAAGGTGTTCATGTTCGACTCGGCGCAGTGGACCGGGGCGCGGGCGCCGGTCTGGTGGGGGTACCTGCACGCTCGTGTGCCGCAGCTCATGGCCGATGGGAGCGTGCAGGTGCGTGCGAGCGGACGTTCGAATGTCGGCTTCAAGCCGGACCTCCCTTCCAGTCCCTACTCGACCCTCATCAACTATTCGCCATCCGTGTGGGAACCACCGTTGCTGGGGGAAGTGATCAAGGGGCGGGTCTACTGGACGCGCAACGGGATTCGCGGGCGGGACTACGACGGGCCGGAGGTGCCGGCGACGCCGTGAGTCAGCGCGGGGGTGGGGCGCCGGCGAGGCTTGCGAGGCTGCGCGAAGGGGCGGGAGTATTGGGACGGGTGCGGCCGCTGGGGCGGGGGGGCGCGATGGGGGCGATCGCGCCGGTGAGGGCGTTGGTCTCTACGAGTGATGACAGCGCGGCGAGTGGGTCGAGCGGCGGTGTGAAGCTGGCCGCGGGCTGGAGTGCCACTTCGCGCGCAGCGGGCGGGTCGGTGCGGTGCGGTGCGCGGTGGCGGGTGGTCTTTTCGCGCGAGGTGCGCTGGGTGGAGTAGCGGAGGAGGGTGCTGGCGGCGCGGATCTGTTCCGCGGGCTTTGGTGCCGCGTCGAGGTTGCGGTGGAGTGTGGAGAGGGCCTTGTCCTGGCGGGCGTGCTCGCGGAGCAGGCGGAAGCGGTCGAAGGCCTCGAGGTACGCGGCGATGGGGGGGCTGGCGGCGCGGTCGAGGGCCTGAGGGATGGTCAGGCCGTGCTTGGCGGCGAGGGCGGGGAGGTCGAGGCTGCCGTCGATGAGGTCCTCGAGGAGGGCCTGGTCGGGCTTGGAGAGGTCGGGGAGGTGGGTCGTGGTTGACATAACAGGAGCCTAACCACGGCGGAGGGGGATGCAAGGGGAGGGGTGGTGGATTGATGGGTTCACCGGCTTTTTGCACACAAAGCCGGTTGGAGGGCATCGAGGCGAAGACCCCCTCCGCCTCGCAGAGCCTCGGCACCTCCCCCGCAGAGCCGGGGGAGGAGTGAAGACCCCCTCCGCCTTGCGGAGCCTCGGCACCTTCGCCGCGGAGCCGGGGGAGGAGTGAAGACCCCCTCCGCCTCGCAGAGCCTCGGCACCTTCGCCGCGGAGTCGGGGGAGGAGTGAAGACCCCCTCCGCCTCGCAGAGCCTCGGCACCTCCCCCGCAGAGCCGGGGGAGGAGTGAAGACCCCCACCGCCTCGCAGAGCCTCGGCACCTCCCCCGCAGAGCCGGGGGAGGAGTGGAATGCACCCTCCGCCTCGCGGAGGTGGGGGAGGCGTGGGTTAGCAGGGGCCGCCGGCCAGCACTCGGAAGAAGGACTCGATGTCGGCGTCGGTGGCGGTATCGCCGTCGTTGTTGAAGTCGGCGGAGCCGCAGGTGGGGCAGCAGTTGCCGGCGAGGCAGGCGAAGAAGGCTTCGATGTCGGCGTCGGTGGCGGAGTCGCCGTCGTTGTCGAAGTCGGCGGTGCAGTTGGGGGAGCAGGCGTGCAGCTCGGCGATGTTGTGGGAGAGGATGCCGTTGGCGAGGGTGAAGCTGCCGGTAGCGAAGATGGAGCGGGAGCCGTCGGCGTTGTGGGTGGCGGCGATGGAGGTGATGGGGCCGTTGGCGGACCACTGCGGGCGGGTCTGCCAGGCGGAGCCATTCCAGAAGTGGAGGGCGTTGCCGGCGGCGCACCAGAGCTGGGGGCCGGCGCCGACATTCAGGGTGCGCAGGTCGTTAGGTGGGGGTGGTGGTCGGCAGGCCGGCGGCGGCCGCTGAGGAAAAGTGTGCCTCGTATCGAGTCAGAAGTGAATGCGGATCCACTTAATGAGACGATCTGCTAGCGTCCGGCGCCGGGGCGCTGGTTCGGACATGAAAGCAGCCTTGGGCAATGAGGCGAGTTCGAGCGTTACCGGAAGTTCCTCGACCAGATCTGGGAGTCGCGAACGAAGCCGCTCAGCCTTCTCTGGGGAATCAGTTTGAACAACAAACTTGAGCCGTCCTTCGCGCCAAGCCACGCCAGCACCACTGACATCGTCGCGCCCAGAATACTCCGCCGAGTGACGAGTCGTCACTTGACGAAGGCGAGAGGCGAGTTCGACAGCGGCAGTGTTCATGAGCATCCCCTCTCTGAAATGCGGTTTTCGAGAGAGTACCGAGTCAAGGCGGCGACCAAGTGGGCGATGTGGACAATCTGTGGATAACTAGACCGGTCTTCTGACACCCTCAAACGTATCGACGAATCGCCCTAACGCAAGTGAAATCGAAGGCTCAAGGTCCGAAAACAATGGCCGAATGGGCCTGCAAGACGCGCCTCATGGGCACGGCATACCCTTTCCACCCCAAGCTGGTGGAGCATAGGAGTCCAACGGCCCGAAGTTTTCCCCGGCCGTTGTCATCCCAGAAAACGGAGCCCGAGTCGCCTGCATCGCAAAGCTCGAATCGGTCATGTGCACAAGCGACTTCAAGTACACTTGGGTAAACCACTTGAGCTTCAGGCTCTCCAGACCGACCGCGGACCAAGACCCGAATGGTCATGATGCCCTGCACCCTACCAACTGTTAGGGAAGTGGCTGCGCCGAACTTCTGCACCTCGCACCGGATGGCGACCGCTTCGAATTCATCCATGGCTTCGGGCACTGGTTTTCCGATCCGTGGCACTTTGTGAGAAAGGACATGGCGCTCGACCTTCACCAGCGCGCTGTCGGTCAAGGCGGTTTCTGTTAGTTGGGACCCAGCACTTCCAAGCTCGTCCACCACGCCCAGATGCTGCCAGTCACTCTGGCTTGACTTGGCCCACTCTACGACTGCACCAACCTTCCCCTCCATGCCATTTTGCGAGAGTACATGCTCGCACGTCAAGGCAAAGACTTCTCCTCGCGCTCGGACCAGGCAACCCAGTGTGCCTCGCCTGCCATTCTCCTTTAGCCGTACCGCGGCTCCTGCTACGACCTTTGAACTCTGAAGGCCCCAGGCCGTCAGTTCAGGCGACGGCGTTTCCTCAACAACCACTGGGAGTCCGGCGACCGCCAAGGGCAATGCGGCTTCTGCCCGACAGCGTGATCCTCGGGCAACTCCGACTACAGCGACAAAGCGCTCGCCAAACTTGGTGGGTCGCCAAGCCATACCGATTGCCGACCACTCCGATACACCTTGAAGGGAAAGTGAATCCCTCAAGGAGCTCGTAACCTCTTGAAAGAAGTTCTCGGTCACCTTCGACGAGTGTGCATCTTGAGTGAGCCGGAATGCAGTACCCCCACAATGCATAAATCCCCCTTTTAGTAGCCCTTCGATGGAGACACACCCGCAACCACGATCCATCATATCGGCCTAGTCATCCGACCCAGCGCGCCAGCATATCGAGATTCCGAGCACCTCTGGACCTGCAGGAAAACTGCCGTCAACGGGTTGGAGTGCGTTGTCGCTGTTGGGGCTCCGGGAAAAGCGTGTACTGGGGGTGATCCGCCAACTTCCCTCGCACATGGACTTTGGCTTGGATGTCGAGAAGGGAATCAAGTCGAAAGCTCTCCTCGGACTCGTACCAAACGAATCCGTAACGGTCAGCGAGCAATCCCGGAAACTCTTCAAGCCTCTCATAGAACTCCCCATCAACGTGGTACAGCGCGTGCTTTGCGCCAAGTCCATAGCGTTCGTTGATGGCGCGACCCGAGTCCGACCTAGGTGATCTACGTCTAGGTTCGACAGCCGCCGCCTCCGCGCGCATGAAGAGGATGTCGCCCTTGGAGACGCGCTGGCCGGGCTTGAGGCCGTGCGGCCCGGCGAAGGTGGCGAGGGATTCGAGGTCGACGTTGGGTGGGGGTTCGCAGTTCCAGGTCTCCCAGAGGGCGGCCATCTTGGTGGGGATGGCGGGGGCGAGGAGGAGGCTGGCGATGCGGACGGCCTCGGCGCAGTGGTAGAGGATCTGGCCCAGGCCTTCCTTGCTGGCCTCGCCCTTGTCCACGAGCTTGGCGAGGGTGAAGGGGCGGGTGGCGTTGATGTAGATGTCCACCTGGCGGACGAGGTCGATGGCGTGGCCCAGGGCGCGGGCGATGTCGCACTCGTTGACCGCGGCGATGGTGTCGCTCACGGCCTTGCGCGTGAAGGTGGGCCAGTCGAAGACGTGGTGGATGGTTTCATCGCCGGCAATGGTCTCGGTCGCCTCGTGCGTGAGCTTGCCGAGGTGGTCGGGGACCTGGCCGCCGAAGTACTTGTCGATCATGTTGCCCACGCGGCTGGCGCAGTTGCCGATGCCGTTGGCGAGGTCGGCGTTGTAGACCTCGACGAACTTGGCGTGGCTGAAGTCCGCATCGGTGGCGCCGATGGGGCCCTGGGTGAGCAGGTACCAGCGCAGGGCATCCACCGTCACGGGGAGCTTGTCCTTGTTGGGGGCCCAGGTCGTGTACGCGCGGATGGTCTCCAGGTCGATGAAGTTGCCCAGGCTCTTGCTCATCTTCTTGCCGTCGCGGGTGTAGTGGCTGTGGGCGTAGACCATCTTCGGGAGCGGCTCGCCCAGGGCGTGCAGCATCGCGGGCCAGATGACCGCGTGGAACCACAGGATTTCCTTGCCCATCAGGTGTACCGCGGGCGGCCACAGGTGGCGGCGCTCGGGCGTGTCCACGGCGGACAGGTAGTTGAACAGCGCATCGATCCACACGTAGATGCGGTGGCCCTCGTCGCCGGGCATGCGGATGCCGAACTGGGTCGCGGGGTCGTCGGTGACGGGGCGGGTGATGGGGACATCCTGCAGCCCCTCGCGCAGGCGGCCCAGGACTTCGTTCTTGCGGGCCTGCGGCTCGACGCGGATGGTTCCGTCCGTGATCGACTTCTCAAGCCAGCCCTGGTACTTGCTGAGCTTGAAGTAGTAGTTGGGCTCCTTGCGGCGGACGAGGGGCTTGCCGTTGCCGGCGAGGAAGTTCTGCTCCTTGGCCTTGGTCTCGGTGACGTAGGCCTCGTCGTTGACGTCGTACCAGCCCTCGTACTCGCCGCGGGCGACGTCGCCGGTCTGGAGCAGGCGCGTGAGGTAGCCGGCGACGCGGTCCTTGTGGCGGGGCTGGGTGGTGCGGATGAAGTCGTCGAAGGAGAAGTTGAGCTCGCGGAAGACGGCCTGGAACGCCGCGGAGTTCTGGTCGGCCCACGCGATGGGCGAGAGGTTGTGGGAAGCGGCGGTGGTGACGACCTTCTCGGCGTGCTCGTCGGTGCCGGTGAGCATGAAGACTTCGGCGGCGGTGGCGGTTGAGCCGGAGAGGGGCAGGCCGCGGGAGAGGCGGTGGAAGCGGGCGAGGTAGTCTGCGAGGAGCGTGGTGTAGCAGTGGCCGATGTGGGGGCAGTCGTTGACGTAGTAGATGGGCGGGGTGGCGTAGAACGGGGTGGGCATGGGGGAGTTTAGGGG
>JAEYTB010000019.1 GCA_023434205.1 Planctomycetota bacterium
CCCCTCTGTCGCTCTATCGCTCTCTCGCTCTCTCGCACTGTCGCACCGTCGCTCTTTCGCTCTCTCGCACTGTCGCACCGTCGCACCGTCGCACTTTCGCCCCCTTGGTATTCTCCGCCCATGCCCGAGACCGACCATCAGGCCCTCGAGCGGTTCGTGCTCGACAACGAGGACCTGCTCTCCCTAGAGCAGATGCTGGGCCGATTCAATGTCTTTGACGCCCTGGGCGTCGCGCGGGCGGAGGTCCGCCACAGCCACTTCCTCGCCTGGCTGCTCACGCCCGGCGAGTCCCACGGCCACGGCGACCTCTTCCTGCGGGCCGTGCTCATGGACCTGCTCCGCCAGATGCCCGCCGAGGCGCGGCCCCTCTCGCCGCTGCTGCTCGACGGTCACGACCTGTCGGATGTGGAGGTCCGCCGCGAGTGGCGGCGGATCGACCTGCTCATCACCTCGCGCGACCCTGCGCCCCACCCGTTCGTCATCGCCATCGAGAACAAGGTGGACGCCGGCGAGCACGGCGACCAGCTCGCCCGCTACTGCGAGACCGTGCAGCGCGAGTTCCCCCCCGCGAGCGGCGTGCGTGCCGCGTACGTGTTCCTGACCCCCGCCGGGACCGCCGCGAGCGACGACCGCTGGACCACGTACACCTACGCCGACCTGCACCGCGTGCTGACCCGCGTGAAGGCGACCAACGCCATCAGCGGCGAGGTCGGCGTGTTCATCGACCACTATCTGACCCTTGTCGGGAGCCGCATGATGGACGACCCCACCATCGCCGAACTCTGCCGCCGCATCTACCGCAACCACCGGCAGGCGCTGGACCTGATCATCGAGCACATGGACACGCCGCAGACGGAGCTGCTGGCAGAGGTCGAGCGCGGGCTGACATCACAGCCGGAGTTCGCGGGTCTGCTGGTGACCCGCCGCACCGGCTCGTACATCACCTGCGCCCCGCGCGAGTGGCCGACGCTGCTCCCGCCCATCTGCACCGACCGCGCCGACCGGCCGTGGGAATGGCTGTCCTTCACCATCACCGTCTACGCCCGGGAGTCGGTGTACCTGGAGCTCTACATCGGCCCCACCAGCGACCCGCTCCCCCGCGAGCGGCTGCTCAACGCGTTCCGCGAGCGGCCCGAGCTCGGCCTCTCGCACCGCGCCCCCGACCGGCTCCGCCTCAACGCACGCCGGACGCTGTGGTCTCGCCGCGTGCATACCTGGAAAGAGAATGAAGAGCTCGACGTCCCCGCCGCGGTGCGGGCCACGCTCGCCGCCATCGCCTCGCCCGAGACCAGGAGCAGGCTGGAGGCGACGACGGGGGTGCTGCGCGAGCTTTTCGGAACCAAGGCATAACGCGATGGCAGGGGCTCAAACGCCGCCCCTGCCCGACCCGGCTCAGCTTCACCCGACGCCCCCGCCCGCTCGCTGTGGAGCGCACATGCGTTGGTAGTCAGTTGTGCAGGTCCCGGAGCCGTACCCAGTCGCCCGGCCCTCGCTCCACCGTCCAGAACCAGTACCCATTCTTACGCTGACCGCACGCGGCGGCGGCCGCCTCCGTTGCGGAGTCGAAGTTCTTGCCCCCGTATCGGATAGTCCCGTTGGTGCGGAGACGAGCCCGGTACCGCTCCTTCTTGAACGTAGCTCGAAGCGTGACCGCTTTGCGGAACCGAGCCGCGATTGTGTGCAGGCGGCCGTTCGCGTTCGCCGCCACCTCCTCGTCGTTCGGGATGCGCAGCTCGCGGCCGATGAGCGCTGCCAGTTCGGCCCGGTGCTTCCGCCGAACCTCGCGCGCGAGGCGACGCTTAAGGTTCTCTGCGCGGCGGATCTGGCCACCCTGCCGGTTGCCCTTGGCCTTCAGGATCCGGAGCACGAGCGCTTCAAGCTCACGGATCGTGTCGTCGCCGATGGTCAGGTACATCGAGAAGCGGTTCCACTCCTCGGCGTGACGGTTCTTGAGGTGGCTTTTGAGCCGATTGCGCAGGTTCTTGGCCAGGCCGACGTAGTAGAGGTCGGAGTCGTCGTAGAGGGCATAGATGCCGTGCCGCCCATCAGCAAGCTGCCTGAAAATCTCCGGGTGCTTCTCGACGAAGTCGCGGGAGATGTTTTCGAGGTACTGGGAGACCAGCTTGGGGCGAGAGGGTCTGCGGCGCGGCGTGCGCTTCTTCTTTGGTGCCATCGCAGCACGATACCACAACTACACATATGGCTGTGGATTCCGGCAGGATGCGGGCGGGCGGCGGGCTTCCGTGAGAGCCGTGCGACGAAACGGTGCAGTGCTGGCGGTGCGCTTGGCGACGGCACCCTGATCCTGTACTCTCCCACACCTATGCCCAATGTCTGGCAGATCGCTTGCGGGGAGAAAGGGCGTCGCTACCATCGCCTATTTCTCGACCATGACGTCATGTTCCTTGGCCCGGGTCGGTTCGGGCCGTACTCGCCGTCGGCCTACGACGCGAATCCCGACGCGCTCGCCGAGGGCGGGGGCAAGGTGAAATACATACGCCAGTTCGCCACAGAGGTGCATCCGGGCGACATCGTGCTCATGCGGTCGGGCTACAACGTGCTCGCGATCGGTCTTGTGGACACCGACTACTTCTACAGCACCGCCTACGACGATGTGTATGGGTGGGACCTCGAGCACTGCCATCGCGTCATCTGGCAGCGGCAACACGATGAGGAACTCCAACGAATCCAGGCCTCGGTCGATCTATTCGAAGACCGCAAGCAGATTCCGACTTTCACACGGGTTCACCATCCTCGCAATCTGGACCCGATACGGCACCTTCTTGCCGATGTTGCGCGGCGGCCTCTCAACCCGATGCCCGGCAGCCCACCGGCCCCAATGACGCCCGAGGAGTTGTCGGACGCGCTTTTCCGTGAAGGTCTCAGCTATGACGCCTGCCTCCAGGTTGAGCGCGCGGTCCGGAAACTCCGGGGGCTGCTCGACTGGTACAACGAAAAGCGTGCTCCCGAACGACCCACGGAGCACGAAGTGGTCGCGCACTTAATTCTGCCCCTGCTTCTGGCGCTTGGCTGGTCTGAGCAGTTGCTCGCGATTGAATGGAAGAAAGTCGATCTGGCTGTGTTCACTCATACACCAACAGACGCCTCGACTTGCGGGCTGGTCTGCGAAGCCAAACGCATGGACGAACCACTCCAGGAAACAGTGAAGCAGGCAGAGCGGTATTGCGAGATCAACGGGCTCGATCACTGCGAAAAGATTCTGGTGGCGGACGGCGGCTACTTCTCGCTCTACCGGCGCGTCGCAGGGACATGGGAGCACGAGCCCAGCGGATATGTGAGCCTGAGGAAGCTCCGGCGGAACTACCTGCTCCCAGTCGGCGCCGACGCGGTGAGGACTCTCATGGCACTGACGCCGGCGCACATCATGCGGTGAGGCCACGCCGGAGGAAAAGTCAATGAAAAAACGCCCCACTGGGAGGCGTTGCGGGGCGGCTGCGACCGCGAGGGTTGCGTGACGCCGTTGCCCGGCGGATGTTTCCTTTACCGTGAGGGGCAGGAAGCATCGCTCGAATACACGGCAACAATGTATAGTGGGCCGCTGGGCCTGTCAAGGCCCTATGGAGGCGATTGCGATGCGGACTTGGCTCGGATTGGACCTCGGGATTGCGTCGATCGGGTGGGCGGTCGTAGGGCTGGATGATGCGGGAGCGCCCGCGCGAATCCTTCGGATGGGAACGCACCTCTTTGAGTCCGGCACAGAGGGAGACGCCGAGCGAGGAAGGGATGAGTCTCGCGCAGGGCCGCGGCGGTTGGCGCGGCAGCAACGCAAGTTGTTCCGCCGCCGTGCGCTGCGTCGACGCCGACTGCTGAAGGTACTTCAATCGATCGGCTTGCTGCCCCCTGGCGACATCGCCACCCCACAGGGAATCGATGCGCTCTTCAAGGCATTAGACGCCGAACTGCGGAACAAATGGGAACGCGAGCGTGCGAGCGATCACCGCGAGAGACAGCTTCTGCCTTACCGGCTGAGAGCCGCTGCCGTCGAGCAACGACTGGAGCCCTACGAGGTGGGGAGGGCGCTGTACCACCTCAATCAGAGACGGGGCTTCCTGTCGAATCGCCGCGACAAGGCCGCGGCCCCTCCATCGGAGGACGGCAAGCCCGCCAAAGAAGACCCCAGCGTGGTCCGGGCCGAAATCGGGGAGCTGCAACGCATGATCGAGGCGGCGGGGTGCGGCACGATCGGGGCCCTGTTCGCCCGTTTCGATCCCACTGCCCCTGCGGGAGGAGAGCGTATCCGTGACCGGTGGACGGCGCGCGAAATGTTCCTCCATGAGTTCGACCGCATATGGACCGAGCAGGCCAGGCATTGCCCCGCCATGACCCGCGAGGCTCGCCAAGCTGCCCAATGCGCCATCTTCTACCAGCGGCCGCTACGGTCCTCCAGCCACTTGATCGGGGCTTGCGAGCTTGTCGAGGGCAAGAAGCGGGCGGCGATGGGGGTACGGGTCGCGCAGCGCTTCCGGATGCTTCAGCGTGTCAACGACTTGCTCGTGCAGCCGCCCGGCGACCAGGCGAGGCCCCTCACGCGCGAAGAACGTGCGGTGGTCCTCAGCACGATGGAACGCGATGGCGATCAGACGTTCGCGGCTCTCAGGAGACTCTTGGGACTCAAGAGCGCGGCGCGATTTAACCTCGAGCGCGGCGGTGAGAAGAAACTCCCCGGCCACCGCACTGATTCCAAGCTCCGGCTTATCTTTGGGGACCGCTGGGACACGATGAGCGAGGCCGACAAGGACTCGGTCGTTGAGGACCTGCTCTGCTTCGAGAAGCCGGACGCCTTGGCCAGACGAGGGGTGCGGCGATGGGGGCTTCACAGCGAGGCGGCCGAGTCTCTCGGCGAAACCTTGCTAGAGCCTGGATACGCGGCGCACAGCCGCCAGGCCCTCACCCAGCTGGTCACACGGATGGAAGACGGAACCCCCTACGCGACGGCGAGGAAGGAAGAGTTCGGGCAGTCCGGGATGACGGGCGAACCTTTGGACCTGCTGCCGCCGGTTGAAGAGGCCCTGGGAGAGGTGCGCAACCCCGCCGTTACGCGCTCGCTGACCGAACTCCGCAAGCTCGTCAATGCCATTATCCGGCGCTTCGGCAAGCCAGAAGCGGTGCGGGTGGAGCTTGCGCGGGAACTCAAGCGGGCCCGCAAGCACCGCGAGCGGCTCACGAAGGAGAACCGCGAACGGGAAGCGCAGCGCGAGAGAGCCGCGGCGCACATCCTGCGCGAAACGACGGTGCAGCGTCCCTCGCGCGACGACATCGAGCGCTACCTGCTCTGGCAGGAGTGCGCCGGAATCTGCCCGTACACAGGCCGGTCCATCGGCCTTACCGAGATTGTCGGGAGGCACCCGCAGTTCGACGTTGAGCACATCTGGCCCTTGTCCCGCAGCCTCGACAACGGCTTTGCGAACAAAACACTCTGCTACCACGAGGAGAACCGTTCGCGGAAGAAGAACCGCACGCCCTTTGAGGCGTACCACGGCACTCCCGCTTGGGACGATATCATCGAGCGTGTCAGGCGTTTCAAGGGCGATGCGGCGCAGATCAAGCTCGAACGATTCCAGACTCCTGCGCTACCGGAAGGGTTCGCGGAGCGGCACCTTTCCGAGACGAGGTACATCTCAACCAAGGCCGCGGAGTACGTCGGCCTGTTGTACGGCGGGGCGGGCGGCGTGGACGCTCTTGGCGTACGCCGTGTGTTCACGGTCACCGGCGGGCTGACCTACCACCTCCGTCGGGAGTGGATGCTGGACGCCGCGCTCGGCGGGAAGGACGAGAAGAACCGGCGGGATCACCGCCACCATGCCATCGATGCGCTGGTGGTGGCCGTCACCACACCGCGTGCGGTGCAGCAGCTCCAGGTTGCTGCGGAGCAGGCATCGGCGGCCGGGCGGCGACTGTTCGCGCCGATGGACCCGCCGTGGGCCGGATTCATGGAGGCGGCGTTCCAGAAAGTGGCGGCGATCAACGTCAGCTTCCGGCAGAGCAAGCGTGTCAGCGGGAAACTGCACGCCGATTCGCTGTACTCGAAACCGCACGGCCCGGACGGGCAACGCCGCATCCGCAAACCCGTGGCAGCGCTCAGCGACAAGGAGGTTGGCCGGATCGTGGACCCACGGGTCCGGCAGGAAGTGCAGCGGCGGCTGGAAGCCAGCGGGAAACCCGCCAAGGACACATTCAAGGACGAGCGGGACCTGCCTTTCGTCACGGACGAACGGGGGATCGCGCACCCGGTGCGTACGGTCAGGATCGCGGTCGAGGATACGCTGCGCACGGTCGCGGCGGGGCCAAGAGAACGCTTCGTCGCCTCGACACAAGGGTCAAACCACCACGTCGAGGTGTGGCGCACGCGCCGCCGCGGCGGTCCCGCTGGCGAGCTCTCGGTGGTGCCCCTGCTGGACGTGCGGAGGCACGTCCGAGTTCCGGAAACGCCCGACCGATCGATCCGCTACACGCTGGCCATCGGCGAGTATGTCATGGTCCCCACGGAGGGTGGGGTGCGGCTGTACCGCGTGACCGCAACGGCCGCCGACCGGGTTGTACTGGTCGAGCACGCCGACGGTCGTGAGCGGGACGAGCGGGTCCGCGCGAAGGAGTATGTGCGCCTCAACGGCACAGCATTGGCCGCAGAGGGCGTGCGAAAGGTGACCGTGTCATACCTCGGCGAGGTCCGTCCGGCCAACGATTGAGGGAGTGTGACGGTGCAGCCCACGCGCTTTCTCGAGGTTGCTCAGCATCCAGCGAAGCTCTCGCTCCGTAACGGATGCATTGTCCTGACCAGAGAGGCCGATTCGCAGAGCCGGTTTGCGCAGGAGGGAGCACCCACCGTGGAAATCACGATCCCGGTGGGCGAACTCTCATGCGTGGTGCTGGCGCATCCACAGGTGTATCTCACTCAGCCCGCGATGGCCGCGCTGATGGAAGCGGGCTGCCCACTCGTGGTGTGCGATGCCAACCACATGCCGGCGGGAATGATGCTTCCGCTCAAGGCCAACACCCTCCAGACCCAGAGGATGCTCGCGCAGGCGGCGACCCCGCGGCCCGTGCGCAAGCGACTCTGGCAGCAGATCGTGCGCTGGAAGGTGCGCGCCCAGGCGAGGGTGCTGGCATCTGTGCATGGCGACGATGGGGGGCTCTTTGCCTTGGCCGAAACGGTCCGTTCCGGCGACCCCGCGAACGTGGAGGCGCAGGCGGCGGCGCGCTACTGGCCCCTGCTCTTCCACGACCCGCTTTTCCGCCGCCGGTTTGACGCCCCCGACCAGAACCGCTTGCTTAACTACGGCTACGCCGTCCTGCGTGCCGCGGTGGCGCGGGCGATCTGCGCTGCGGGCCTTCATCCCACCCTTGGTTTACATCACCATCACCGTGAAAACCCCTACTGCCTTGCTGATGACCTGATGGAGCCCTACCGCCCGCTCATCGATGCCGAGGTCCGCGAGATTGTCGCGGGGTGGGGGGCCGACTCGCCGCTTACCCCTGAGAACAAGAAGCGGCTGATCGAAGTGATGGACCTGAGGTTGGATGAAGCCGGACCTGGTTCTCCACTGCGACCGGTGACCGCCCACGTCGCGGGGACCGCATTCTCGGTCGCGCAGGCATTCGCACAGGGGGACGCGGCCGTGAAGGTCTTTTACCCGCGGGGTCTTGTGACCCCCTGAGGAGAAGCGCAAGTGCAGGTGCGGCCGCGGAACTGGGACCCATCGGGGTATAAGTGGATGTGGCTCTTCGCGCTCTTCGATCTCCCCGTGGGCTCCAAGGAACAAAAAAAGTCGCACGCCAAGTTCCGCAAGTTCCTGCTCTCCCAGGGGTTCACCATGCTCCAGTTTTCGGTGTACGCCCGCCACTGCCCGACCGAAGAATCGGGGGAAGGGATCAAGGGCAGGGTGCGTCAGGAAGTGCCCGCTCACGGCCAGGTACGGCTTCTCATGGTAACCGACAAGCAGTTCTCAAAACAGGAGGTTTTCTTTGGAAAAACCCGGAGGGCCAGCGAAGAACCACCCCAGCAATTCATGCTTTTCTGAGTGGGCGCGGGGCGGCTTGGCGGGTCTTCGGACCCGCGTAAGTGCCAGCCGCTGCCGTACCTGCGATGCTCGTCCCCGCCCGCACCGAGGGGGGACAGTGTATTCGAGCGACGCTTCCGGCCCGCCCACGGCCCTTCCCGTGCTCGCACAGCCCGATCCCCAAGTGTATTCGAGCGACGCTTCCGGCCCGCCCACGGCAGCGCGGTGGACGGGACCACCAACGTGTTCAGTGTATTCGAGCGACGCTTCCGGCCCGCCCACGGCGCTCCACGCT
>JAEYTB010000050.1 GCA_023434205.1 Planctomycetota bacterium
GAGGTGAGGGGAGGGGGGCCGTGCCGCGGGCGGGGCCGGGCTGGGGGGTGGGGACTGGGGTGGGCTCGGGGGCCGCTGCGATGGGAGCTGGAGGCGATGGTTCCTGGGGCGGGGTGGGCGCGGTGTCGGCGGGCGGGGGCGATGGCGGGCTGGCCTGCGGCCGGTTGTCGAGGAGCTGAGCGGTGAGCTCGGCGAGCTGGGCGTCGAGGGACTCGATCGCGGCGACCGGGTCGGGCGGGGGCTCAGTGCTGAGGAGGTTGTCGACCTGCGCGGCGAGGTCGGCGGCGGGCTCATCGGGGAGCGCGGGCATGGAGGCCACGTGCAGCTCGATGCGGCCCGTGGTCTGCTCGACATCCTTGAGGAGCGAGTCGATGTCGGCCTGAAGGTTGGTGGTATCCTTCGGCCCGGAGTTTTCGCCGGCAGGTGTCATAACCCACGTTCATCATCGGTCAGGGAGCCCGAACACTCAAGGCCGCCGGCGTTCTGCATGCCCCATCGCATCTACATTCCCGAGTTGGCGGCTCAACCCCAAGGGCTGATAACCATAACAGGGGAGGAGGCGCAGCACGCGCTGCGGGTCAAGAGGCTGGAGGCGGGCGAGGCGGTGGAGGTGTGCGACGGGCAGGGGACGGTCGCGTTCGGGCGAATCGGTGCGGGCCGGAAGGAGCGGGGGGAGTGGGCCGTTGATGTCGCCGTGGAGCGGGTGGAGGTGGTGCCAGCGGACCCGCCGTACATCCGCGTGAGCAGCGCGGTGCCCAAGGGGGACCGGCTGCACGCGATGATCGAAGGTCTGAGCCAGGTCGGTGCCGCGGGGTGGCGTCCGGTCAAGACGGTGCGCAGCGTGGTGGACCCGCGTGAGGGCAAGCTGGAGCGGCTTGAGCGTGTGGCGACGGAGGCGATGAAGCAGTGCGGGCGGGCGTCGAGGCTTGAGATTTTGCCGCCGGTACGTTTCAAGGAAGCGGTCAACAGCGTGGGCCGGGTGGTCATCGCGGACGCGTCGGGCGGTGAATACGAGGCGTGCGGGTTTGACCGCATTGTGATCCTGGTGGGGCCGGAGGGCGGGTGGGAGAAGTCGGAGCTGGAGTTCGCGCTCGGGGCCGGGCTGGGCGTCAAGGCGGTGCGGTTTGGGCCGTATGTGATGCGGACCGAGGTGGCGGCGGTGGTCGCCGCGGCGCAGGTTTTGAGCGCGGAGCGGGCGCTGCGGGCGCGGGCCGTATAGTTTGGCGCTGGACTACAGGAGCGGAACATGACGAGGCTGATCGGCGCGGCGGTGTGCGTGGCGGTTCTGGCGGGCGCGGCGGGGGGCGCGTGGGCGCAGCCGCAGGGCAACCAGCAGGTCATTGAGCGTGAGGCCACAGCGCCCGACGTCCGCGAGATGACGGCGAAGGCGATCGCGTACCTGCGCTCGCAGCAGGACAAGGAGACGGGCGGCTGGGGCGTGAACAAGGCCGGCGGCCCGAGCTTCCCGGCGATGACGGGGCTGGTGCTGTCGGGGATGCTGGCCGAGCCGGGGATCACGGACAGCGACCCGGCGGTCGCCGCGGGGGTGAAGTACATCCTGAACAATGCGCAGCCGGACGGGGGGATCTACGACAAGGTGCTGCCCAGCTACAACACGGCGATTTGCCTGAGTGCGCTGTCGAAGGTGCAGCGGACGGCGCGGGTGGCGAAGGTGATGAAGGATGCGCAGGACTTTCTGAGGTCGCTGCAGTTCGGGGAGGGGGCTGTCGTGCGGGCGGGGCTGGACGAGTCGGCGCGGCCGGTGGATAAGGACCACCCGTTCTACGGCGGGTTCGGGTACGGGCGGCACGGCAGGCCGGACCTCTCGAACACCGGCTTTGTGCTCGAGGCGCTGCACGACTCGGGCATCGCGGCGGATGACCCGGCGTTCCAGCGGGCGCTGGTGTTCCTGCAGCGGATCCAGATGGTGGAGACGTACGAGGGGAAGAAGATCAACCAGGCCGCGTACGCCAAGGGCAGCAGCCAGGGCGGGTTCATTTACGCCACGAGCGTGAACAAGGACCAGGTGGGCGTGGGGCAGACGCAGGCGACGCCGGCGATGATCGAGGAGACGCTCGACGACGGGACGAAGGTGAGCCGGCTGCGGGCGTATGGATCGATGACGTACGCGGGGTTCAAGAGCTACGTGTACGCGGGGCTCAAGAAGGACGACCCGCGCGTGCAGGCCGCGATGGACTGGATCTCCCGCAACTACACGCTGAAGGAGAACCCCGGCGCGGGGCAGGACGGGCTGTACTACTACTACGTGATCTTCGCGCGGGCGATGCAGGCGCACGGCTCGCCGACGATCGGGGTTGTGGCGCAGGATGGCTCGACCGATGAGCGCCGCTGGGCCCGCGACCTGGTCCGGCAGCTCGCGACGCTCCAGGAAGAAGACGGCTCGTTCCGCCCGATGAAGGACGGGGCGCGGTGGATGGAGGACAACAAGGTGCTGATTACGGCGTACGCGCTGATCGCGCTGGAGGCGGCGCGGGAGGACCTGGAGAAGAACCCGTAGAACCGATCGGGCCGCCCTGTGCGGCTAGCGCCGTTCTTCACGCTCCCTACGCGCCTTGATGTGCTGGCTCTCGGCGCTCGCGCTTTCGATCATTTCCTGACGCAGCCGCTCAAACTCCGCGAGGTCGCCGTCGGTCTCGAACGTGAACTGTCTGTCGTCCTGCTCAAACTTCCCCGCCTTGGCGTTGAGAAACTCAAGGAACGCGACCATCGATCCCACCGCGCGCGTTCGGACCTCGCATTGCAGCAAGGACTCGCGCCGGTCGAAGTCGCGTCGGAATGCCGCTGTGAGGGGGCCGATCCCGTCCTCGGGACAGCCCTCCTCCCGCAGCAGGCCGGCATAGATGTTCTCCGCGTCGGAGATCAGGGCGCAGCCGTTCAAGTGGCTCGCCTGCACAGCCTTGGCAAGCGACAGCCGATCGGCAATCTCGGCGCTGTTAGTGAGCCGGTCCGGCAACACGCCCCCGGCAGCCATGAACGCCTCCATGTCCGCCCCGTACTGCTTTGCGGCGGCGACGACCAACTGCGAGAAGCGTTGAGAGCTGCGCTCAAATGCATCAGCCGCGAGGCGCTCGTCTGCGGCGTTCCGCCGTGCAATCTCTGAGTTTCTGGCGCGCTGTGCCATGGCCCAGCCGAGGAAGGCAAGGAACGCGACCATGCAGACCGCGAGCGTGACGTTAAAGACCCTGTTCGATCTCTTGCTCGCCAGCGAGGCAACCGTTGCGATGATGAGCCCGACCAGGATCGCTGCTACAGGTGGCACGACGCCCGCAACGACCGACCGCAAGTCCGTGTTTCCGCGGAGAACGCCCGTCAGCCATAGGCACACGAGCGTGCCGACCAGCATCAGAACGGCGACAAGCGGGTGCAGTCGCAGCGCTTGCCGAGTCTTCTGCGGGGAAGTCACCCCGTCACGGGTGTCGCTTGGCTCAGGTGTGGTCATGGCTTCACCGATGGGGACGCGGTGCGGTTACCGATCTCGTCTCGAACACCCTCGACAAACTTATCCAGCGGCATGGCGCCCAGGTCCTTCTCAATCCCGCGCATGCGCACGCTCACCGCGTTGTTCTCCGCATCCCGCGGCCCCACGATCAGCATGTACGGCACCTTCATCTCCGCGGCGTCCTTCACCTTGCCCTGGATGCGGTCGGGGCCGGCGTCGATGGTGGCGCGGACACCGACTTCCTGGAGTGCAGCGAGGACGCGGTGGGCGTAGTCGTTGGTCTTCTCGCTGATGGGCAGGACGCGGACCTGCTCGGGGGCGAGCCAGGTGGGGAAGGCGCCGGCGAAGTGCTCGATGAGCACGCCGCAGAAGCGCTCCATGCTGCCGAAGGGGGCGCGGTGGATGACGACAGGGCGGTGGGCCTTGTTGTCGGGGCCGATATAGGAGAGGTCGAAGCGGAGCGCCATCTGGTAGTCGACCTGGACGGTGCCGAGCTGCCACTCGCGGCCGATGACGTCCTTCACGACGAAGTCGATCTTCGGCCCGTAGAACGCGGCCTCGCCGGGCTCCTGGCTGAAAGCGACGCCAAGGGACGCGGCGGCGGCGAGGCAGGCGGCTTCGGCCTTGTCCCAGCTCTCGGCCGAGCCGGTGTACTTGGCGGAGTCCTTGTCACGCAGGCCCACGCGGACGCGGTAGTCCTTCATGCCCAGCACGTTGAAGATGGTCTTGACCAGCGAGAGGCAGCCCTGCATCTCGGCGGCGACCTGCTCGTCGGTGCAGAAGAGGTGGGCGTCGTCCTGGGTGAAGCCGCGGACGCGGGTCATTCCGTTGAGCTCGCCGCTCTGCTCCCAGCGGTAGACGGTGCCGAACTCGGCGAGGCGGACGGGCATGTCGCGGTAGGAGTGGGGGGCGGAGGCGAAAATCTTGGCGTGGTGCGGGCAGTTCATGGGCTTGAGCATGAAGCCCTGGACGAGCTGGTCCTCGGGCATGATGCGGGACTTCTCGATGGTCTCCTTGCCGGTGCGCTCGTTGATGCCGCGGGCGAGGCGCTCGGAGACGCCCTCGACGCGGTGCATGACCTCGGAGCAGGAGCAGGTCCCCAGGCGCTCGAGGGTGTCGCGCTCGACGATGGGCGGGAACTGGCTGTCCTTGTAGTAGGGGAAGTGGCCGGAGGTCTTGTAGAGCTCCAGGCCGCCGATGTGCGGGGTAAAGACCTCGGTGTAGCCCTGCTTCCTGAGCTCGGCGGCGATGAAGGTCTGGAGCTCCTTGCGGACGATCGAGCCGTTGGGGGTCCAGAGGATGAGCCCCTGGCCCACATCCTCATCGATGTGGAAGAGGCGCAGGGCCCTGCCGATGACGCGGTGGTCGCGGGCCTTGGCCTGCTCGAGCTGGGCGAGGTAGGCGTCGAGGTCGGCCTGGGTGGCGAAGGCGGTGCCGTAGACGCGGATGAGGCGGTCGGAGTTCTCATCGCCGTGCCAGTAGGCGGAGGCGAGCGACATCACCTTCGCCGCGCCGATACGGCCGGTGGAGGGCACGTGCGGCCCGCGGCAGAGGTCCTCCCAGTTCTTGCCCGGCTCGCCGGTGGCGTAAAAGGAGAGTTTTGCCTGATGGATACTGGGCTGGTTCATCAGCCATTGAGCGGTGTCAAGGGGGGATTCCCCGAGTACCTTCTGTCGAGTGTTCAACGTTTGTTGCACCCGCTCCCCGTCTGCACCAGACAACTGAGTTGCGATGGCTCTGTTGGCGTTGTCGACCTTGTACTTGTTGGCTTCATCCCACAGCTTGCGAAGGCCCTGCTGCGAGTCGATCTCGTAGCGGGTGAAGCGGCGGTCCTCCTTCACGATCGCGGCGATGCGATGGTTGATCGCGTCGAACTGCTCGCTGGAGATCTTGCGGCCCTCGGGCACGAACATGTCGTAGAAGAAGCCGGTGTCGGTGGGGGGGCCGTAGGCCAGGAGCACATCCTTGCCGACGACGTCCTGGATGGCCTCGGCCATGACGTGTGCCGCGGAGTGGCGCATGAGGTAGAGGGCGTCGGGGCTGGCCTGCTGGCCGGGGCGTGGGGCGGTGACGATCTCGATCTTCGCGTCGGTGGCGATGGGCGCGGAAAGGTCGCGGAGCTGGCCGTCGACCTTGACGCCGATGGCGGCCTTGGCGAGGCCGGCGCCGATGGACGCGGCGACGTCGTAGCCGCTCACGGGCTGGTCAAAGGACTTGGTCTTGCCGTCGGGGAGGGTGATGGTGGGCATGGGGGGCTCGGGGGGTGGGAGAAATGAAAGCGGAAAGCGGAAAGCGGGGAAAGCCGCGCGGGAGTGGAGGGGTAGGAGCTTACTCGGTGGTTGACGATGCGTAGAGGCGGAGGGCCTCACACTGCGGGCAGCGGTAGGCGACGACCTTGGCGCCCGTCTTGTACTGTGAGGACCGGACTTCGTACTCCCACCAGCCCGGCTTGGGCTCTCCCTCACACCAGCGAGGAAGTGCGATGCCACCGTACGCCGCGTCGGTGAGGAAGCCGCGGACCATTTCCTTCTGACACACGAGGCACACGGGCTTGGCGGCCATGTCGAACCCTCCGATGAAAAAACCCCGGCGATGGGCCGGGGCTGGTCGTGGTTGCTGCGGACGCACAGGTGCCGGCTTCACCCGTGTCGCTGGTCCCCCGAAGTCGTGGTCGTGCCGGTCGTCATGGCGGAAGGATAGCCGGGAGGGTGGGGGCTGCCAAGCTAGTAATCCCCGCCCGTGAGGGCCTTGTACACATCCGCCGCCAGGCCCTGGAGGTCGGCCCGGCGGCGCAGGCGGGTGACGGCCTCGGATCGCATGCCGTTCTCTGCCATGATGAGGGAGGTCAGCCCGTCGTGCGTGGGGTGCATGTACCAGTAGGCGTCGTTCTGCCAGCGGGGGTGGCCGGCGAGCACCAAGTCGAGGGCGTCGCTGTTGCGGCCGTTGGCGCGGGCCTCTTCCGCCGCGGCGAAGGCCAGGCCGCCGACCCGCATCCAGAAGATCTCGTGCTCGGCGCCGGTGGGGATTTTCCCGTCGAGGAACTTGGTCGCGTCCAGGACGCAGCCGGCGAACTCGGTCGCGGCGGTGGAGGTCGGCACGGCGGACCTGCCCAAGGGCGGCTTGCCGGACTTGGCGCTCTCCACCATCTCGAAGGCGAGGTTGATGGCGTCGTCGAGCTTGACCTTGCCGGCCTGCCAGTCGGTGACGAGCATGTGGGCCGCGGCGGTGCGGCCCTGGGTGGGGCTGACGGCCGCGGCGGCGATGGCTTCCAGCGGCGTGTCCCGCTTCTTGCAGGCGGGGAGCAGGGCAAGGCACAGGCACAGCAGGAGCGTGCGCATGCCCCAGCCTACCGCGCCGGGTGGGGCGGGGTTGCGGCCCGGGCTCAGTTGGAGAGGACGGGGCTGTCTTCCCGCATCGCGGCGAGCCCGGCCTTGAGGCTGCCGCCGGCCTTGCTCTCCACGATGGCGTGGGTGTTGAGCGCCGCGGCGCCCTCGCTGGCCTTGGCGGAGATCTCGCCGTTTTTGCCCACCTCGTCGAAGCGGACGGAGACACGGGTGGAGACGCCGCGTTCCTGCATGGTGACGCCGTAGAGGCGGTCGGCGGACTGCATCGTGCGCTTGTTGTGGGTGATGACGATGAAGTGGCTGCGGTCGGTGTACTCGCGGATGACGTGGTTGA
>JAEYTB010000053.1 GCA_023434205.1 Planctomycetota bacterium
ATCGAGCGGCGGCCCACGAACACCACGATCATCGAGGACCGCAACCCGGATGTGATCATCGAGCGGCGGTGACCGACACCGGCACACGCTCGACGATCGACAGCCCGAAGGCGTCCAGCCCGGGCAGTTCGGTGCTGCTGTTGGTCAGCAGCCGCAGCCTGGACAGCCCGAGGTTGCGCAGGATCTGGCCGCCCACCCCGTACTCACGGAGGAGCTGCGGGTGGGCGGCTTCCAGGTCGGGCGTATTGGCATCGCGAGGGCGCGTCAGCGATTGGAGCATCGCCTCCAGCGACGCCGCCTCGTCCGCCGGGTTGTTGGTGCGCAGGTAGACGATCGCCCCGCTCCCCTCGGCCTGGATCGCCCGCATCGACGCCCGCAGGGTCTCCCCCGAGGGCGCCTCAGCGCCGGCCTCGATGGAGCCGAAGACGTCGCCCAGCAGGTGGCGGCGGTGCATACGCACCAGGGTGGGCTTGTCGGTGGGCGCCGCTTCTGAAGCCCCAGGGCCCGAAGGCCGGCCAATGCCCCCGGCCGTGAGCACCAGGTGCGGCAGCGGGTCCACCACGCTCTGGAACAGCAGGGTGTTGAAGGTGCCGTAGGCGGTGTGCAGCGGGCGGCCCTCGAAGGGCTGGACGCGCCGCACCATCGACTCGCGCTTCAGGCGGTGCTCGATGATCTGCGCCACCGAGCACATCTTCAGGTTGTGTTGTTTGCAGAACTGGACGAGGTCGGGCACGCGGGCCATCTCGCCGTCGGGCTTCATGATCTCGATGATCACCGCCGCGGGGTAGAGCCCCGCGAGCCGGCACAGGTCCAGCGAGCCCTCGGTCTGCCCGGTGCGCACCAGCACGCCGCCATCGCGGGAGCGCAGCGGGTTGATGTGGCCGGGGCGGACGAAGTCCTCGGCGCTGTAGCGCGGGTCGATGGCCATCTGGATGCACTTGGCGCGTTCTTTCGCGGAGACGCCGGTGGTGCCGCCGTGCCGGGGGTGCAGGTCGATGGAGACGGTGAAGGGCGTGCCGCGGACAGTGGTGTTCACGGCGGACTGGGGGTGCAGGTTGAGCCGGTCGCAGTCGGCCTCGGTGAGCGAGAGGCACATGTAGCCCAGCGCGTTCTGGAGCATGAAGGTGACGCGCTCGGGGGTCATGAACTGGGCCGGGCAGACCAGGTCCCCCTCGTTCTCGCGGCTTTCATCGTCGGTGAGGACGATCATGCGGCCCTGGCGGAGCTCTTCGAGAATCTCGGCGATGGGGGAGAACATGGTGGAAGGGTAGGTCTACCGCTTGCGGCGGCGCTTCGGAGGACTGGGCGCCTTCGTGCCAAAGGCCCTGGGAAGGTCACGCGCCCCGTGCAGTACGCGCAGGACTTCGATCGGTCGGGTCTCAGGGTCGTAGAAGATCATGTGCGAATACACCGTCCAGGTGCGGATTGGAGTCGGGGTCAGGTCCATGCGCAGCGTGCCCACGCGGGGGTGGCCCGCGAGCATGTCGAACGCGTCAAGCAGCGCCAGGTGCAACGTCTCCGCGGCTTGCTCGCTCTCGAAGGAGTAGTGCGAGAAGATGTCGTGCAGATCAGCGGCGGCCTCGGGTGAGACAACGTACCGCATCATCCGGCGCGCCTCCGCGTGGTGCGTTTCGCAGCCTTTCCAAGGTACTTGCGCCGGATCTCTTCCATGACCGTGGGCCCGTCAAGGAGCTGGCCGGCCTTCGCCTGCTTATAGCCGATCATCACCTCGCGCTTGAGCTGTTCCTGTGTCAAAATCGGCTGCCGCTCCCGGTGCTCCAGCAGGCGCAGCGCTTCGCGGAAGACCTCGCTGCTGGTCTGGTACCGCCCGGACGCGACCAGTTCCTCGACGAAGTCATTGAGCCGGGGGGTGAGCGAGACGTTGGCGGTAATGCGCTTGGCCATGCGGGTAGTGTACGGTTGTAGCACATTGTGTCAACACCGGGACACGGGTGCAGATCAGGATAGTGGCGGCGAGGAATCTCCTGGCGGCGTGGCGAGCGGTTGCTTCGCAACGCGCATCAGCTGGGTGCCATCGAAGATGTCGGTGTACCTGGCGTCTGCCTCTGGCCCCAGGTCCACTCGGACACTTTCCCCCTGCCATCGCTCCCGGACTGTCGTGATGGTCCCTTCATGCGGCCCCCGGAGAACCGCGACCCTGTCGCCGGGCCGGAACGGCCCACCGTTGACCCGCTCCCGAACAAAGTAGATCAAGCAGAACAACGGCCAAAGCAGGATCGTTCCTGCACAGAAGCCGACCGCCGCGCCCAGGATCGCGAGCACCGCCAGCAGCAGCGCGAGCGACCAGGTGATGTGCCTGACATCGAAGTCGATCCTGGTCACCGCGAACACAGCGCCCGCGCCGGCGCAGAGTGCGAAGCTGATAGTCTTCGGCCAGTGGGAGGCGAAAAACCGCTGCAGGTTGGTCGGCCTGGGCCCCTCCATCGGGCGCATCGTACCGCGGGCAACCCTACCGTTGCTGATGCGGCGTTGCCTCGCTCTCCTCCTCATCCTCCCCGGCTGCACCCTCCACAACGGCCGCTCCGACCCGGCGCTGCCGGTGGAGGCGGGCGTCATCGCCGCGTACCCCTTCTCGCCCACCTCCCTGCGCATCCACCCGCTCACGCACGTGGAGTCGGGGTGGGAGCGGGCGGGCGCCGCGCCGGAGCAGTCGCAGCTCATCCTGCACTTTGAGCTGCTCGACCGCTACGGCGACTCGGTCAAGGGCCTGGGCCCGCTCCACGTCGAGTTGTACCGCCCCGGGGCCGCGGCACCCAACACCGAGACGCAGGACCTCTCGTGGGAGGTCGGCGGCATGGAGCACCCCGAGAGCAACACCCGCCGGTTTGACAACGCCACGCGCACCTACCGCATCCCCCTGGTCGCCCCCACCTGGGTCGCGGAATCGGTGCAGTCGGGGAGCTGGGTCCGCGTGCGGGTCATGATGCGCACGCCCTCCGAAGACGGCGAGCGGGTGCTTGAGGACGAGTACCTGATCCAGAGCTGAGGAACCTTCCTCCTCCTCCCGCGTCCCACCCCGCATGACCGATACCGCCTGGCACACGCTGGGCTTTCTCCTTGCCGCGGCAGGGCTGCTGGTCCTGCTCCGCGGCTTTGTGCATGACCGTTCCCGCGGCAGGCGCCGCTGCCCGCGCTGCTGGTACTCCATGGACGGTGTGCCCGAGTCTGAATCTCCGACCGGTCCCGTCTTCGTCTGCCCTGAGTGCGGGCACGGTGCGCGTTCACTCAAGGCCCTTCACAAGACCCGCCGGCGGGTGCGGATGCTGCCGCTGACGGGGCTGCTCGTTCTGCTGGGCTATTCGCTGTGGTGCGTGCCGCGGGTGAAGGACGAGGGCTCGCGTGGGTTTATTCCCACGGCTGCGCTGATCGCGGCGGCGCCCTACCCCGAGCTTGACTACCTGGCCCCGCGCCCGGAGTGGTACTTTGCCTTGCAGCGCATCCTGCGGAAGCGCACGGAGACCCACGGCGTGTGGGGCTGGCAGGCGCTGCTGTGGGACTGGCGCGTGCGGCTGCGGTTCGCCCTTGAGTCGCGCGACGGGGTCCCCGCGGGGGTCACCGGCGGGGTTGCTGCGCTGGACCGCGGCGTGATCGGCGCCTTTACCGCGATTGATCAGGAGGACCTGCGCTCGCGCCTCCGCGCCGCGACCGGCCTGGAGCTCAACGCCCCCGAGGGCCCGCTCATCTGGCCGGTCCCCGGGCCTCTCCCCGCGAGCCGGACGCTCGACTTTGTGTGCAACGACATGCGGTTCCGCGGCGTGCGCTGGCTGGTCAGGGACGGCGCGGTCGAGCTGCTTCCGCGAGGCACCGCACCCGACACCTACCTCCAGACCTACACCATCGGCGGCCTCAGTACCCGCGAGGTCGGTGATGCGGTGATCGCCCTCGTGTCCCCCGATGAGTGGTTTGTCAACGGTGGCGATGTGTCGGTGATTGATGGGGTGGGTGATCGGCTCTTCGTCGTTGCGCCCGCGGTGGAGCAGGTGCGGATCGGAGCGTTGATCGACGGGCTGAAGCGTGCGGGCGGCGAGCCCGTGCGGCTGATGCCGCGGATGCCGGAAGGGCCGTTCAGTGATGACATGCCGCGGCGGATGCTGGGGGAGGTGGTGATCTACGACGTGTCGGGCATCGGAGCGCCGCCCCACAACAAGCTCCCCGCGGTTGCGCTGACGGGCATGGCGTTTCCCAAAACTGCGCAGCTCATCGCGATGTCGCTGTGGGACCTTTCCGATGACTGGCTGAGCAACGGTGGGGACGCGGCGTCGATCCACGTCGTTGGGAATCTGCTGGTGGTTTCCGCCCCGCCGGATATTCACGCGCGGGTGTTGCACCGGCTTGAGGGGTTGCGAACGTCGCGCTAAGACCCTGGTGAATCACGGTTTAGGCGAGGGAGCCCGGCCCCGGGCACGGGTATCGTCCTTCAAGCGAAAGGATGTGCCATGGCGATGCTGCTTGCCGGGGAGAACGGGACCGAGTTCGAGATGGGCCTGATCGCCGACCGGCTCGACGATATTCAGGACTCCTACGGCGACGACACGGCGATCACCATCGCGTTCCGGGTCGTGACGCCGCAGGAGGAGTGGGAGGAGACCGCGCCGTGCCTCAACCTCTACCAGATCACCAACCTCGCCGAGTGGCTTGAGGGGCTGGTCGGCCTGCGCCCGGAGATTGGGGAGCTCGAGCTGCTCGAGCCGGAGCTCAAGTTCTCGGTGGTGGGGGACAACGGCGACCGCGTGACGATCCGCATCGACTTCCACCTGCACGACCGTCCCGAGGAGTTCAACGTGGACGCCCCCACGGACCAGCACCACGTGGACATCCACATCGAGCGGTCCCAGGTGCGGGTCGCCATTGCGCAGCTCCGGCAGGACCTTGAAGAGCTGGGCATCGACTTCAAGGACGACCTCCAGGGAGTGGAGGACCAGGGCCAGGTCAGCCGGCCGGATGAGGACCTGAACATGATTGATGAGGTGACCCCCGAGCCGGAGGGGATGGGGGACGGTGAGGACAACGCGGGGGAGCGGTAGGTCCGATAAACGACGGACGGTGACTGTCACGCCTAAAGCGGCTTTCTCCCGGTTCGGATGCACAAACGCCGATCTGAACACGGTTACAGGACCTCAAGCCAGGATGGCTCTGACGGTTCCGCGGCCCGCGATGACCCACGGACGGTGCTTATGAAACTCACTCACGAAACCTTCACCGACTTCTATCCGATGCTCCTTAGCCGGCGCGTTCGCGCCGAAGGAGCTGACGACATGCCGAACCTTCGACTCCGCGGCGTGGAGCATGAGGACAGCGATTCGATCCCGTTCCCGCGCCAGGTCAGCCGCATCGGGCGCTGGCAGCCCAAGCCGCTCCATGAGGGCGGGACGCACGATGCGGAGCGGGCGCTCGAGGACGTGCAGCGGCACCTGGACCGGCTGAACATCCTCGTGAACACCGATGATGATGACCGGCCCCGCGCGGCGTGAGTGTTGGAGCCGGGCGAAGACCTCAGGAGCCCTCTTGGAGGGCTCTTTTTCATTTCAGGGTGTGGCGGGCACTTCCGGGCCGTCGAAGTCGCGACCGCGGAGGCCCGCGCGGGTGAAGAAGTAACGGCCTTGGAGCTGCTGGTTCGGGTTGCCTGTGTTCGGCGCCTCCCAGGGCGCGGGCTGGTAACTCGCGGAGGATGGGAACAGCGATGTCGGGCTGTTCGGCTGGAAGCCGGGGTTGGCACGCTGGGTTGCGAGGGCGTGCGCGCTGCCGTCAACGAAGAGGATGGGTGGGCGGGAGTGCGTGTAGCTCCATTGGACGGGCCGTCGCACGCTCCACTGCGCGTAGTCGTACATAAACACCTTCTGGGAAGGGTACGCGGCCTCGCTGACACGCCGTCCACCGATGATCAGCGGCGCGTTGCCGATGGATTGGAAGACGCTCTGCGAGTTGGCCCAAACCACCGAACTCTGCGTGTCTGTCGTGTAGTCCGGCGACCAGAACGCCGGGCCGATGCGGTACGAGGTGGAGTACGGGATGTGGAAGCTGCTGGCGGGGTTCGGCTGGATCGGCGCGTAGATGTTGTTCTGGTAGCCGATGGGGTCGTTGGCGAAGGTCCGCCGCCACCGGTCGCCCGGCGACACCGCGAACCACAGGCTCAGCGGCTGGTCGAGGTAGTCGCTCAGCACCCAGTGCCCGCACTGGATGGAGGGCACCCAGTTGCTCAGGACCGGGATGTTGGGGGTCACGCGCCGGCGCGCGATGTCCACCGCCTGCAGCGCCGAGGGCGCGAAGCCGATGGCCGTCTGCATCATGCCGTTGATGTCCCCGTACTGGCTGCGCATCTCCCCCGTCCGCCAGGTGAACGACCAGAACGTGTCGTTCGTGTCCGCCGCGTAGCTTGATGTGACCGCCGCGAACTCGTGCAGGTTGTTGAACGAGCCCGCCTGGTAGGCGTGCGAGCGGGAGCGCTGCCCCGCGCCGATGCACAGCGCGGCGAGGGCGGCGACGCAGGCGACGGTGGCGGTCAGGTCGGTGAGGGCGAACCCGCGGCGGTGTGCCATGGAGAGCCTCCAGAAAGGGTGCAACTTGCGCTTCCAACACCGGTACACGTGGGTGTAGACTGTTTTCTGAAGGGGTACGCGATGAGCTTGAGAAGCACCTGCGTCTACAGCCTTGCCCTCGGGTCGGTTGCACAGGTCTGCTTCGCGCAGGCGAGTTTCAGGCCGCTGGCGATGTCGGACCAGCCCGCGCCGGGCCTGCCCGGGGTGGTGCTCGAGTATGTCTCGGACCCCAAGGTGACGCCCGACGGGCACGGCGCGTTCTTCGCAAGGCTTGCGGGCGATGGGGTTACGCCCGACAACGCCGAGGCGATCCTGACCGACCGCTCAGGGCTGTTAGCGCTGGCGTGGCGGTCGGGTCAGCCCGCGCCGGGAACGGCGGGCATGCTGGGGGGCTTTGTTTCGTACGCCCTGACCCCTTCCGGCCACCTCGCGTTCACCGCGCCCATCATCGAGTCCGTTGCGGTCGTGACCCCCATGGGCTACTTCGTCGAGACCGCACCGGGCGTGCTCGCCCTGCTGACCCGCGAGACGGGGACGTTTATCGCCCCCGCGCTCCCCGGGCTGGTGCCCGTCAACCCCGGGGGCCATATGGCATGGGCGGTGGACACGTTCGTCGAGACTACACAGGGGCTGCGCGTGGACACGACCACGCCCGTCCCCGGCGCGGCCGACCCGTTCCGCCGCTTCTCGCAGCCGGCGCTGGGGTCGGCGGGCGAGGTGGTCTTCCGGGCGTTCCACGGCACAACGACCAATGGCACGGACTGGCGCGCGGGCATCTTTCGTGCTTCCTCCAGCGGCCTCACGGTGCTGGCCCGCACCGGCGAGCCGGCCCCCGGCTTCCCCGCGGGCGTGACCTACGCGGACCTGAGCGGCACGCCCATCATCAGCGACAGCCACGGGGTGTACGCGTGGGCCCGCGTGCAAGGGCCGTTTATCACGAACGCGAACGACACGGGCCTTTTCCGCGAGGCCTCGGGAGCGCTGCTCCCGGTGGTGATGAGCGGCGACCCGGTGCCCGGCCTGGACGGCGTCACGTTTGGCGCGATCTCCAAGCGACTCAGCGTCACGCCCAGCGGCGGCGTGGCGTTTTTGGCCCAACTCGCCAATGCGCCTGCGGAGAGCAACGCGGGGATCTTCGTCGCCGAGCCGACGTCTCCCGTGAGGATGATCGTGCGCTCGGGTCAGCGGCTGTTCTCGATGCCGGCGGGCTCGTACCTCACCAGCCTGGGCGAGCCGCGGGTCGGCCCCGAGGGGCACCTGCTGTTCACCGCGACCAGCCGCGCCGGCGGCACCTCGGGCACGGTGCTCTGCGGGGGCGACACCGTTGCGTCTCCCACGGCCCTGGTCCGCTCGGGCGCTCCGTTCTATGTCCCGGGCGTGGGCATGAAGCAGGTGCGGCACGTGCAGTTCGACCACGAGTCCGAGCTTGCCGGGCACTCGCAGTTTGCCGGCCGTTCCTTCGCCGTGACGCTGATGTTCGAGGACCGCACCCACGGCATCTTCATCGGCGACTTCACCTGCACCAACGACTTTGACGGCGATGGGGATTCGGGCACCGACGCCGATATCGAGGCGTTCTTCGCGTGCCTCGCGGGCAGCTGCTGCGAGACCTGCGCGAGCGCGGACTTTGACGGCGACGGCGATACCGGCACCGAGGCGGACATCGAGGCGTTCTTCCGCGTGCTCGCCGGGCACCCCTGCTAGGCCCGGACCGCGGCCTTCGGGCGGCGGAACCGTTGGAAGAGCCAGCCGACTTCGACGACCACCCACCCCGCAAGCGCCGGGATCAGCCACCACGCGCTGGGGTCCAGCCGTTCCAGCACGCGAGAGATCACCTTCTCCGCGTTGCCCTTCCACACCGCCTTGGCGATGCCGATCAGCGCGTGCGGGCGTGCGAGGGCCCGCATCGACGGGTGCCGGAGCATCACCGCGCCGGGCCGCCCTTTCCGTGCGGCCTTGATGAGCAGGGCGCCCTCGCCCGACTTCACCAGGTCCGCACCCTGCCGCCCGGTCACGTGCAGCGCGAACGCGCCCTGCTTGCCGCTCCCCTCCAGGTAGCGCGCGATCGCCGCCACGTCCCGCGGCTCGTCGCAGTGCTTCATCAGCCGCACCGCGCCGCCCGGCGAGGCGTGGGCCGCGACCGCCCGCACATCGTCGAAGAGCGGCACCAGCTCCGCCGTGCGCTTGCTCTTGATCGTCGTCTTCAGGTACTCGCCCATCCGTGAGCTGAGCGTGCCCGCCCGCGCGCAGACCTTGAGCAGCGACGGCACCCAGTCGATCTCCGGGGCCAGCGTCGTGATGACCCCCAGCACCGAGAGCGTCAGGATCACCCCGTCGCCGTCCCCGTCGATCACGTGCTTGCCGCCTTCGATCACCAGGTCGCGCACATCGCCCACGATGAAGAAGTCCGTCGCCACCGCGCCGATGAGCCCCTCCAGCGAGTCCGCGTCGCCGGTGACCGCGCCCTTGCCCGCGGCGAGGGCCTTGGTCAGGAGGCTGTCGCGCTCGCAGACCGTCAGCGACCGTTGTGTTTCCAGGGCCGCCCGTGCCGCGGGGTCGAGCGACTCATCCTCCAGCCCCGCATCGGCGATGACCACCGCCTCGCCGTACCGGCCCTGCTCGCGCAGCGCCCGCACCTCCGCGGCGTAGTCGAACCCCGGGAGGGAGGCGAGCTGCAGGCGTGCGATCCGCGCGCCCGTGTCCGTGGCGAACACGATCAGCACCGCCGCGGCGAGCAGCAGCCGCAGCACGTTCCACTTGGCCCGCCAGAGCGCCAGGATCACTCCGCCTCCTCGAACTCGACCGTCACGGACGCCTCATCGCCGACGATCGCCTGCACCAGCTTCGCGACCTGCTCGCGCGTGACCTGCTCGACCTTTGCCGCGTCCTGGGGCAGCAGCAACAGCTCCCGCGCCTCTTCGGGCAGGTCCTTGCGCGCCTGGCTCAGGTAGTACTCGCCCGCGCGGCTGCGCAGCCGCAGCCAGCCGAGCTGCACCAGCGGCGCCGTGGTCTCGTGGAACACCTCGGTCGCGATCCGCGTCGGGCGCGGGACCAGCACTTTGTACGTCGGCCGACCGCCCAGCAGCCCCGTGAAGGTGACCGCGTCCACGCTCATGCGTGACAGGTCCGTCCCGTACGACAGCCGCACCGGGGCTTCGATCGCCACCGCCACATCGCCGCGCCAGCTCGCGTCCGAACGCTCGACCTTGACCTTCGTCTCGATCTCCACGGTCACCAGTTTCATGGCCCGCACCGCCTGGGCCACCTCGGCCACCTGGCGCGGCGGGCGGCTGGCGTCGAGCAGAGCCTGTGCCCGCGCCGAGGAGATCAGCGAGGACTGGAGGTTGTGCAGGTACGCGCCCAGCCCGAGCGCCACCGCCACCCCGACGAGGGCGGTGAACAGCCGCGGCTTCCAGCGTGCGCGCACCGGGGGCGGGGCGGTCATGCAGGAGCTATCGGCGGCCCGGCGGTGGGGGGGTGAGAAGACGCCCCCCCCGGAAACGCTAGAGTGGGCCGATGCGCGCCGTGTTCCTGGACCGCGACGACACGCTGATCGAGTGCAACGGCCTCCCGGCCCCGCCGCCGCCCGCCGCCCCGGGGGATCTCACGGACCCCGCCCTGGTGCGGCTGCTGCCGGGTGTTCCTGGGGCGTGCGCCGCGCTCAAGCGGGCCGGCTTCGCACTGGTCGTGGTCAGCAACCAGGGCGTCGTCGCACGGGGCGGGGCGACTCTCGCGACCGTCGAGGCCATCAATCGGCGCGTCAGCGAACTGCTGCACGAGGACGGCCGGCCCCTCATCGACCGCTTCTACTTCTGCCCCTTCCACCCCAAGGGCCGCGTGCCCGAGTTCACGCGCGAGCACGATTGGCGCAAGCCCGCCCCGGGCATGATCCTCGCCGCGGCGGCGGATATGGGCCTTGACCTCCGCGACTCCTGGCTCATCGGCGACGCCGCGCGTGATGTCGAGGCCGGCATCGGCGCGGGGTTGGAGCCGGGCCGGTGCCTGCGGATCGGCCCCGGCCAGCCGCTCCCGGACCTCGCTGCGGCGGCCCGCGTCGTGCTGGGGGAGCGATGAACCAGGACACCACCACGATCACGCTGCACACGGCCGACGGCGCGCCGCTCACTCAGGAGCGCGTCCGCGGCACAGTGATGGCCGCCGCCGCCGCGCTCGCCGAACGCTCCGGCCTTGAGGTGGTCCGCATGGAGGCGGCGGGCGCAACCCTTTCCGTCACGCTGGAGTCTGATGAGCTCGCGGCGGTGGGCTTCGCGGCGGAGCTGCGCCGCACCACCAACGCGTGGTACGAGTCCAAGTTCGGGGCGGGCCCGCTCTGGCGCTCGCCGGCAATAGGATCGGGCGATGAGTGAGGTGCCGCTGAGGCTGCTGATGGTGATGCCGAGCTGGGTGGGCGACGCCGTGATGGCGACCCCCACGCTGCGCGCCCTGCGCACGCGGTTCAAGGGCACGTTCATCGGCGGGCTCGTCCGCCCGGGCATCGACCAGCTGCTCGCGGGCACGGACTTCTTTGATGAACTGCACGTCGAGCGGGCCAGCGGCGTCATGGGGCCCAAGTTTGTGGCCGCGAAGGTCCGGCCCCGCCGCTACGACGCGGCGATTCTCTTCACCAACTCCTTCTCCACCGCGCTGGTGGTGCGGCTCGCGGGCATCCCCCGCCGCATCGGTTATGACCGCGATGCCCGCGGCCTGCTGCTCACCGACCGCATGCCCGCGCCCAGGCGGCCCGACGGCGCCTGGGCCGTGATCCCCGCGGTGGACTACTACTGGGCCCTGGCGCAGAAGTTCCTGCTCCACCAGGCCAACGCCCGCCCCGGCGCGATGGAGCTGGCTACCACGCCTGACGAAGAGCGCGCCGCAGATACCCTGCTCGCCAGCGCGGGCGTTGCTCCCGGTGCGCCGCTGGCGCTGTTGAACCCAGGCGGCAACAACCCTGCTAAACGCTGGCCCGCCGACCGCTACGCCGCGCTGGCGCGGCTCCTGCAGGAGAAGTGGGGGATGCGGAGCCTTATCAACGGCTCCCCCGCCGAGGCCGGGCTGGTCTCGGAGATCGCCGCGGCGTGCCCCGGCGCGGCCGAGCTCCCCAAGCTCGGGATCAACCTGGGCACGCTCAAAGCCCTCACCCGTCGGAGCCGCCTGATGGTGACGAACGACACGGGCCCCCGCCACATCGCCGCAGCGTTCGGCGTGCCCCTGGTGTCCCTCTTCGGCCCCACCGACCACCGCTGGACGGTGATCCCCACGCACCCCGGGGCCGCTGAGGTCGTGATCACGGCGGACCCGACGCTGCCGGAGTCTGAAGCCGCGGAAGACCACCCGGAAAGGTGCCGGATCGACCGGATCACGCTGGAGCGGGTGGTGGCGGGGGTCGAAAGGGCGATGGGCCGGGAGCTTGACCACCCGCAACCCACCCCTACGATGCCCCCTGCGGGCTAGCCACCCGCCCGCCCCAAGCCGGTCACGGCGGGGGGCGGCGACAGATCAGTACCCGGGAACGGGGGCGTAGCTCAATTGGTAGAGCGCTTCCATGGCATGGAAGAGGTCGTGAGTTCGAGTCTCATCGCCTCCACTTTCTGAAAAGGGCTGAAATCCAAGGGGGTTTCAGCCCTACCCGCCCGGTGTGGGCGGAGTGACACCTGAATCGCTGATCGGGGTAACTACCCCGAAAGCGGAGGTTCACTCCATGCCCAAGCGCCGTTCCACTGCTGAGTCCACTCCCCGCATCCCGACCTACCGGCTCCATCAGGCAACCGGGCAGGCCCGGTGTGTGATCGACGGCAGGACGTTCTACTTCGGGCCATTCAACGACCCGGAGGGGAAAGCCAAGTACCGCCGCCTGATCGCGGAGTGGGTCGCCAACAACTACCGCCTCCCGTGCCGGGACGAGGACCGGGACAGCCTCACCATTGCGGAACTGTGCGCGGCGTACTGGAAGGACTGCAAGGTCCGGCTCCCCGACGAGAACTCGCGCAGCAGCACGAAGGCGATGCTCAAGGTGCTCCGAAAGCACTACGCCGATTCGCTGGCGTCAGAGTTCAGCGCCGCGAGCGCCAAGGCGATGAGAAATCATCTGATCGCACGAGGGTTGCTGAGGCGGACCGTGAACTTCTACATGGCGCGGCTGCGCCAGTGCTTCAAGTGGGCCATGCGAGAGGAACTGGTCGAACCCGCTGTCTATCAGAAGATCGCGGCAGTTGAAGGTCTTCGCCTCGGTCAGGGCGGGAAGGAAGCTGAGCCCGTTCAGCCCGTCGCTGACGAGGACATTGAGGCCACGCTGCCCTACCTGCCGGAACCTGTCGCGGATGCGGTGCGCATCCAGCGCTTGACCGGCGCTCGCCCCGGCGAAGTCAGGCGCATGACATGGAGCGCCATCACGAGGTCGGGTGCAGTGTGGCAGTACCGGCCATCTCGCCACAAGACAGCGCACCACGGGCACAAGCGCGTGATCTTCCTTGGTCCTGAGGCCCAGCGCATTCTGGCGAAGTATCTCAGCCGCGCACCTGATGCGGCGATCTTCTCCCCGCGCGACTCAGTGGGGATGCAGCGCGACATGAGCGCGGAGAGGCGTCTGGCTCGACGTGGGCTCAAGCGCCGCGTCGGTGAGTTCTACAG
>JAEYTB010000069.1 GCA_023434205.1 Planctomycetota bacterium
GTCCAGGGGGAGGTTTCGGTGGGGGCGGTCACGGGGGATGGTAGTGCGAGAGAGCGACCGTGCGACAGTGCGACAGTGTCAGAGGCGGACGCCGCTGGTCTCGAGAAGGGTCTTGAAGAGGCCGCTGAAGACGAAGTTGTGGGCGGGGAACTCGGCGCCGGCCATGTTGCGGTCCAGGTGGCTGAACATGAGGTCGATGGCGCCGATGGTGCGGGGGGCGTTGGGCGCGGCGGGGTCGAGCAGCTCGACGGTGCCCTGGGTCGAAGCGCCGACGGCGTCCATCTGCTGGATCACGGCGGTGTACCGGAGGGTGTAGCCGGGCGGGGCGTCGTGGGTCAGCTCGGCCTTGCTGACCTTGGCGAGGACGACCTTTTCCTGGAAGTTGTTCGCGTGGCCGACGAGGATGCCCGCGGTCTGCGCCATGCCCTCGATGATGAGGCTCGCGGGCATCAGTGGGCGGGGAAGGTCGTGCAGGTGCTCCTCGGCCATGGAGATGTTCTTGATCGCGACCAGCTTGTGGCGCGGCTCAAGGAGGACGACCCTGTCAATCCACATCCAGCGCATGGGGAGTTCAGAACGAACACCGAGGGGACAGAGGGAGGACAGTGTCGCACAGAGTTGAACAGTGAATCGGATGCACAGGTTCCTCGGTGTGGCTCCGTAACTGCTCTGCGACCTCTGAGTTCTGAATTAGGTCTTCAGCTTGCCCTGCACGAACTTGACGAGGGCCTCGACGGTGAAGACGTTGGCGACATTGCCGATCTGCGGGTCCTGCTCGAAGGCGGAGAAGTCGCCGTGGGGCATGCGGGCCTTGAGGGTCGAGATGCCCTCGGGGGTGACCCTGCCGTTCTGGACGTACTTGGGGTCCTGGGCGACGTTGTCGGGGAAGAGCTCGCCCTGGCTGATCTTGATGCCGAAGGCCTGCTCGAGCTTGAAGACGATGTCGAGGAAGTCGATGGACTCCGCGCCCAGGTCGCGCGTGAGGACCGCCTGCATCGTGACCTCGTCCTCGTCCACGGCGAGGGCGTCCATCAGTACGGTGCGAATCTTCTGGAAGACCTCGTCTTGCGTCATCGTGCGTCTACCCCCGGTATGGGAATGCAAAGGGGCAATGGTAGACAGGGGCAAGTGAGTTGGCACAAACTTGGTCGCTTCAGGTCGGGGCGCGTTTGCGCAAGTTTGATGCGGGGAGGGAGTTAGGTTGGCCCGGGGGATTCACGCGGGCTGGACGGGGCGGAGCACGAAACGGCCGGACACGGCGGTAGCGTGCTCGGGGGCCTGGGGGTCCAGGAGTGTGGCCTCGCCCTTCAGGTCGAACGTGCCGTCGTCGCAGGCCTTGTGGAGTGTCACCTCGACGCGCAGGGTGGCGCCGGGTTTCACGAAGCGGCCGTACTTGAGGGCGCGGACCTTGCCCAGCACCAGCGGGGCGGGGTGGCGATCAGAAAGCAGGCGCTGCGCGGCCTGCACCAGGCACTCGAGCATCATGACGCCCGGAAGCACGGGGAAGCTGGGGAAGTGGTCCTGGAGGTACTCCTCCGCGGCGGTGACGTGCTTGAGCGTGACGATGTGGTCCTGGGATTGCTCAAGGACGCGGTCGACGAGGTCGAAGTGCATGGGGGGAGGGTAGGGACGGGCGCGCCGGGAGGGTGCGGGGGTCAGGCGGTGGGCGGGAGAGGGGCGGTGGTCGGGTGGTATCCTCCACCTCCCCAAGGAGCGTGCATTGACGGAGCGGCGGGCGAGCATGCGGTTCATCGTGCTGACGGTGATGCTCGATGCGATGGGCATCGGGCTGCTGATCCCGGTGGCGCCGCGCCTGGTGCAGCAGCTCGGTGGGTTCACGGACGCGGAGGCGGGGCCGTGGGTGGGGGCGCTGAACGCGACCTACGCGCTGGCCCTGTTCGCGTGCTCGTCCCTGCTGGGGGTGCTGTCCGACCGGTTCGGCCGCAGGCCGGTGCTGCTGGCGGCGCTGTTCGGCTCGGCGCTGGACTACTTCGTCGCGGCGTGGGCGCCGACGCTGGCGGTGCTGTACATCACCCGGGCGATCAGTGGGGCGACGGGGGCGAGCGTGACGGTGGCGAACGCCTACATCGCGGACGTAACGGCGCCGGAGAAGCGGGGGGCGGCGTTCGGGATGACGATGGCCGCCTTCGGGCTGGGGTTCGTGGTGGGGCCGCTGGTGGGTGGGGTGCTGGGGGATGCGTCTCAGACGCTGCCGTGGGTGGGGCAGGGGAACGTGCGGTACCCCTTCATCGCCGCGGGGATCCTGACGACGCTGAACTGGCTGTACGGGCTGCTGGTGGTGCCCGAGTCTCTGCCTCAGGAGCGGCGGGCGCCGCTGCGGTTGTCCCGGGCGAACCCGATCGGGGCGTTCCGCGGGCTGAAGGGGTACCCGCTGGTGCGGGAGCTTGGGGCGGCGCTCTTCTTCCTGACCATGGCGCAGTACGCGCTGCACGCGACGTGGGTGCTGTACACAGGGCACCGGTTCGCGTGGAAGGAGCGGCACGTGGGGCTGTCGCTGTTCGCCGTGGGGCTGGCGACGTTCTTTGTGCAGGGGGTGCTGGCGGGGAAGATCATCGGGAGAATCGGGGAGCGTCGGACGCTGATGGTGGGGACGGTGGTGAGCGTGCTGGCGTACGCGGGGTACGGGACGGCGTGGGAGGGGTGGATGATGTTCGTGGTGATCGGGTACGGGTGCTTCGCGGGGATTTCGCAGCCGGCGGTGCAGGCGATGATCACCAAGACGGTGCGTCCGGACGAGCAGGGGGCGACGCAGGGGGCGCTGTCCGCGCTCATGAGCATCTCGGCGATCGTGGGGCCGGTGGCGGGGGGGCTGGTATTCGAGCACTTCACGGCGAGGTCGTCGTGGTACGTGCCGGGGGCGTCGTTCTACATGTCGGCGGCGCTGGCGGGGGTCGGGGCGGTGATCGCGTGGAGGGCGGTGCGCCCGGGCCGGCACCTGGCGCACGGGGAGCACAACGTGAGCGTGCGTGAGGAGGGGGCGTGAGCGGGCTTGCGTCGGTGGCGCACTACGTGATCGAGCGGGAGCTGGGCCGCGGCGGAATGGGCGTGGTGTACCGCGCCCTCGACACGCGCCTGGGCCGGGCGGTGGCGGTCAAGAGCCTTCCGGCGGAGTTCGTGGGGGATGCGCGGTGGCTGGCGAGGTTCCGCGCCGAGGCGCAGTCGCTCGCGGCGGTGAACCACCCCAACATCGCGGCGATCTACGGCATCGAGACGGACGCGACGGGCACGTACCTGGTGCTTGAGCTGGCGGACGGCCCGACCTTGAGCGAGCGGATCGCGAGCGCGCCGCCGGGGGTCGAGGAGGCGCTGACGATCACGCGGCAGGTGGCGTTGGGCATCGCGGAAGCGCACGCGCGGGCGATCGTGCACCGCGACCTCAAGCCGGGGAACGTCAAGGTGCGCGCGGACGGGCTTGTGAAGGTGCTGGACTTCGGCATCGCCAAGTCGGGGCGGTTCGATGAGCCCGTGGATGCGTTCGCGCCGACGCTGGTGCAGCCGGTGAACAAGCTGAGCACGGTGCCCGCGTTCATGCTGGGGACGCCGGGGTACATGTCGCCCGAGCAGGCCCGCGGGCAGGTGGTGGACCAGGCGACGGACGTGTGGGCGCTCGGGTGCGTGCTATACGAGTGCCTCGCGCACCGGATGGCGTTCCCGGGCGAGACGCTGGCGGACGTGATCGCGCAGACGATCCTGGGGGAGCCGGACTGGGGGTTGCTGCCGAGGCGGACGCCCGGCCGAGTGCTGCGGCTGATGCAGGCGTGCCTGCGGAAGTCGGCGGGGTCGAGGGGCGTGACGATGCAGCAGGCGGCGGGGGCGCTGGAGGAGGGGCTGCGAGAGCTGTCGGTGGGGCGGGTGTTCATGACGAGCAGCGCGGCGGCGGCCGGGGCGGAGGAGCACGCGCCCGAGCGCGGGAGTGTGCCGGCGATGGAGCGGCCGCTGGTCGGTCG
>JAEYTB010000135.1 GCA_023434205.1 Planctomycetota bacterium
AACGCTACCGGGGGGGAGACCGCGCCGCGTTCCGAACGATTATCGAACGTCATCAGCCCGAGCTGCTGCGGTTCCTGATCCGCCTGGTGGGGGATCAGGCGGGCGCGGAGGACGTGTTTCAAGAGGCTTTCCTGCAGGTTCATCTGGCGGCGGACACGTTTGATGCGACGCGCCGGTTCCGCCCGTGGTTATTCACGATTGCCGCGAACAAGGCGCGGGACTACCTGCGTAGGAAGGGGCGACGCCGCACGCTTGAACTCTCTGCCCCTGTCGACCGGGACAGGGGGGACGGGGGCGAGGCGGGGTCGTTCGTGGACCTCATGGAGGTGCGAGTCCCGGCGCCCAGCGACGCCATGGACAAGGACGAGACGAACAAGCGGGTGCAGCGGGCGATGGACGAGTTGCCGCTGATCCTGCGGGAGATTCTGCTGCTGGCGTACTTCCAGCGGATCAGCTACGCACAGATATCGGATGAGCTTGGAATACCTCTGGGGACGGTCAAGTCCCGACTGCACGCCGCGGTGGCGGCGTTCGCGAAGAAGTGGAAGGCGATCGACGATGAGCGGCGAGGGGTGTGATTGTCGGAGCGGTGGGTGGCGTGGCGGGGATGGTGGGCGCGTATGACGGATCAACCGAACACGACTCAGAACTATCAGCTGGTGGGCGCGGACGCGGAAGCGGTCGATGCGCTGGTGGAGGCGGGCTTCGACGTTGCGCGGGTGCCGGAGGCGCTGCGGGCGCGTGCGCGGCACGCGGCGGCGCTCTTCGACCTGGCCGGCGGCCCCGCGGCGGCGGTGAACAAGACGCTGACGGACGTAACGATGGCGCGGCTGGTCCGGCTGGCCGATCACGATGAAGAGGCGGCGCTCTCGGCGGAGGACGCCGAGGCGCTGGACGCGCTGGTCGCGGCGGACTTCCGCGTCGGCAAGGTGCCCGGCGCGCTGCGGAACAGGGCCGAGAAGATCGACGCGATGGCGCGGCTGGTCGCCGAGAGCGGCCCCGCGGCGGTGAACGCGCTGCTGATTGAGAGGACCGTGCGGAAGGTGGCGGCGACGCAGCGCGGGCCGGCGGAGCGGCCGGTGCGCGCCGGCGGGCTGCGGCTGGCCGACCTGGTCTCGGTGGCGGCGGTGCTGCTGATGGGCCTGGCGGTGGTGTGGCCGGTGCTCTCGACGGTGCGGGCGCACTCGCAGCGGTCGGACTGCGCCGCGAACTTTGGCGGCATTGCGTCGGCGATGTCGAGCTACATGGGCGACTACCGGGACCAGATGCCGATGGCGACGGCGTCGTTCGGCGGGTCGTGGTTGAACGTCGGCTCGACGCCGGAGCGGTCGAACTCGTCGAACCTTTTCACGATGGCCCGGACGGGGTACACGCCGCTGGACACGCTGGCGTGCGCGGGCAATCCGGTGGCGGCGCGAGGGGAGTGCGGCAAGGACGCGCTGGACTGGAAGAGCCTCCCGGAAGTTTCGTACAGCTACTACATCATGTTCGGGCCGGCGAAGCCCAGCCCCATGACCAGCCCGCGGACGATCGTGCTGGCCGACCGGTCGCCGGTGGCGCTGCGGGCGGCGAACGGGCAGGGCGTCCCCTACCCGGAAGAGAACTCGCCCAACCACGCTGGCCGGGGGCAGTGGGGTTTGCGGCTGGACGGCAGTGCGGCGTGGCTGACCAGCCCGCTGGACGGGTCCGACAACCTGTGGCTCAACGCCGAGCAGCAGGTGGTCTGGGACACCATCGTCAAGCCGCGGCTGCCGGAGATCCGGCGTATGTTCCCCAAGGGGGACGTGGTGATCGAGGTGTCGGGGGTGAAGCGTTCCCTGATGCAGGGGAACGAGTTCCCGGCGTCGGAAACGGACAGCCTGCTGGGGCCGTAAGGGCGGCATTCGCCCCCCCTCTCACTCTGGGGGGCGCCGAGTCCCACGTGGAATGCGTCTGAACGCGGGTCTATAGTCGGGGCCCGGCTTTGCGGCCGGGCTTTTTGTCAGCCTCGGAGTTTCCTGGCCATGCCGAAGAACAAGAACCACAAGGGCCTGCAGAAGCGGATGCGCGTCACCAAGACGGGCAAGATCCGTCACCGCTCCGCGAACCACAAGCACTTGCGTTCGGGCAAGGGCGGGAAGCGGCTGCGGCAGCTCCGCAAGGACCCGTACATGTCGTCCGCGGACGCCAAGCGGCTCGAGAAGCTGCTGTTCCGCCGCCTGCGCGGCCGCAACCAGCCCCGCACGGCGATCCGCCGGAGCCCCTCGCCCGCCGAGCGCAAGGCGATGCGGGCCGAGAAGGCCGCCGCGGCCGCGAAGAAGGACTGAGTTTCACCACCCGCCTGCCGGGACCTAAGACGCCGGGAAGTCCCGTCGCCCCGTACAGGCCCAGTTTCGGAGTTGACCCATGCCACGCGTTCGCAAAGGCGCCGCCCGCGCCCAGGCCAGGAAGCGGATCCTCCGCAAGGCCCGGGGCTATTACGGCACGAAGCACCGTCACAAGTACCAGGCCGAGAACGCCGTCATCCGCGCGGGCGTGTACGCCTACCGCGACCGCCGCCGCATCAAGCGCGACTACCGCCGCCTGTGGATCATCCGAATCACCGCCGCCTGCAAGATGCGGGGCACGCGGTACAGCCTGTTCATGAACGGGCTGCGGATGGCGGGCATCACGCTCAACCGCAAGATGCTCAGCCAGATCGCCATCGAGGACCCCAAGCTGTTCGACGGCCTGGTGAAGACGGCGGTCAAGGCCAGCCGCGCGACGCCCGCGAAGGCGGCCTGAGGCTCTCTCGAATAGGAATGTTGAGAAGGCCCTGCCGTGGAGGCGGGGCCTTTTTCGTTGGCACGCGTCGGGGCGGAGTCGTCTAGGCTATTGGCCGACGGGAGGGAGCCTGCATGAGCTGGTGGGTCGCGACATTCTGGGAAATGAACCCCATGTTCCTGGTGTCATGGGTGTTCTGGGTGATCACATCGATCTGCCTGCACGAGCTGGCGCACGGCTGGGCGGCGATCCGCGAGGGGGACGACACACCGATCCACACCGGGCACATGACGTGGAACCCGATGGTGCACATGGGGCCCACGGCGCTGATCCTGTTCGCGCTGTTCGGGTTCACCTACGGCATGATGCCGGTGGACCCCAGCCGGTTCCGCAGCCGGTACGGGGATGCGTTCGTCGCCGCGGCGGGGCCGCTGTGCAACCTGGCGCAGTTCGCGGTGCTGATGCTGATCCTGGTGCCGTGGGTGGCGTTCGCGGAGCGTGCGGGGGTTGATGAGACGTTCTTCAAGAACATGCAGACGTTCCTGTTCGTGGGCGGCGCGATCAACCTGCTGGGGTTCTGCTTCAACCTGATCCCGATCCCGCCGCTGGACGGGTGGCGGATCGCGTGCAGCTTCAGCCGGCCGTTCGCGGACCTGTGGCAGGGAGAGCGCGGCGCCGTGATGGGGTTCATCGGCTTTGCGCTGATTTTTCTGGTGGGCGGGCGGTACGTCTTTTCGTTCGCGCTGGGCACGACGGCGCTGGTGCGGGACTGGGGCGCGGCGCTGCTGGGGATGATCTTCGGGTGATCGTCGCGGGCTACCGCGGCATGACCAGGCCGCAGAGCTTGTAGAGGATGCGGGCGCCGACGTTCGCGTCCCACTCCGGGCCGTCCTCGGCGCCAGGGGCGACCTCGACGAGGTCGAAGCCGACGATCTGCTTGCTGCTGCGCCTGAGGGTTTCGAGCAGCAGCGCGGCCTGGTTGAAGGAGAGGCCCCCGGGGACGGGCGTGCCGGTGTGGGGGCAGAGGGAGGGGTCAAGGGCGTCGATGTCGAAGGTGACGTAGACCTTGTTGGGCAGGGCGGCGATGGCGGAGGCGGCGAGGTCGGCGAAACGCAGGCCGTTGCCGAGCTGCTCCGCCCAGACGTCATCGAAACGGACTTCGACACGGGAGCGCTGGGACTGGGCGAAGGCGAGCTCGCGTTCGCCCATGTCGCGGATGCCGACCTGGACCACCTTGCCGACCTGCGGGATGCGGGTCAGGACGTTGTAAAGGATTGAGGCGTGGGACCACGTGAAGCCCTCGAAGGCCTCGCGGAAGTCCATGTGCGCGTCGATGTGCAGGATGCCGATGGAGCCGTGGTGCTCGGCGACGGCGCGGATGGCGCCGAAGGGGACGGAGTGCTCGCCGCCGAGCAGGGCGGGGATCTTCCCGGCCTTGAGGACTTCGAGTGTGCGCTGGTAGGTGAAGGCGTTGACCTGCTCGCACGCGGCGTTGACCTGGCGGAGGATGCGCTCGTCCTCCTTCGTATCGCCGGTGGTGCCGCCGCCCTCGATGAGGGGCGCGGCGATCGCGCCGGCGGTGTCGGAGAGGTGGGCGATCTCCTCGGGGTGCTCGTGCATGAACAGGCCCTGCTCGTAGACCTTGCCGAAGCGGCGGTCGAAGAGGTCCACCTGCATGGAGGCGGCGCGGACGGCCTGGGGTCCGCGGGCGGTGCCGCGCCGGTAGGAGGTGGTGGCGTCGAAGGGCACGGGGAGGATGACGACGCGGCTCTCGTCGAGGGTGTGGGGGAGGCCGAAGATTCCGGTGCCGGGGGCTGCCGCGGCGTCGGGGTCGAAGGGCATGGGAGGCTCCTGTGGGGCTCAAGAATAGGGGCCGGGCCGTATGCTTGGGCCGTGAAGTACGTGGTGGTCATCGTGGCGGGCGCGGCGGATGAGCCGGTCGAGGCGTTGGACGGGCGGACGCCGCTGGAGGTGGCGGAAACGCCGAACCTGTCGCGGCTGGCCTCGGCTGGCCGGGTGGGGTGCGCGTGGACGATTCCCGAGGATGTGGGGGCATCGCCGGAGGTGGGGGCGATGTCGGTGCTGGGGTATGACCCGGTGGAGCACGCGTGCGGTCGCGCGGGGCTGGAGGCGGTCGCCGCGGGGGTGGAGCTCGGGGCTGGGGAGCGGGTGTGGCGGCTGAGCTTCGCATCGGTGGATGAGCAGGGCGTGGTGCTGGAGAGCGCCGCTCGGGGGCTGACGGAGGCGGAGGGGCGGGCGCTGGCCGTGGACCTGCTGGCGTTCTGGTCGCGGGAGTGCGGGGAGAGCGGGCTGGAGCTTGTGGTGAGCGCGGCGGCGCGGCAACTGCTGGTGGACCGGTCGGCGCGCTGGGGAGTGACGGTGACGACACCGCCCGCGGCGATGGTGGGCGAGCCGGTCGGTGCGCACGCGCCCAGCGGCGGCGGGGCGGGGCGCTTGAAGGAGTTGGTGGAGCGTGGGCACGGGTTTCTGAGCGAGCACGAGGTGAACCTTGCGCGGGTGGAGCAGGGGCTTCCGGCGGCGAACCTGCCCTGGATCTGGGGCGTTGGCGAAGGCGTGCGCTTGGAGGGCTTCCAGAAGCGGTTTGGCAAGCGGGGGCTGGTCTTCAGCGGGGATGAGGCGGTCGCCGGGCTGGCGATCAGCGCGGGGATGGACCGGCTCCCGGTGTTCTGCGGGCTCGAGGAGGATCCGTTGGGCCTGGGGGCGCTCGCGGAGGGTGTGAGCGGCGGGCTGCGGCGGGCGGATATGGTGTGCTGCTATGTGGGCGATGCGCTGGACGCGTCGCTGCGAGGGGACTGGCTGACGAAGGTGCGGGTGCTGGAGGAGGTGGACCGGCAGCTCATCGGGCCGGTGATGTCCGACTTGTCGGAGCAGTACGGGGACCCGGCGGTGGACCCTGGGTCCGAGGGCTGGCGGCTGCTGGTGATCCCGGACTGCACGGCGAGCAGCACAACGCGGCGGGTGCTGGGGGATGAGGTGCCGTTTGTCATGGGCGGGGCGTGGGTGAGGTCGGCGGTGAAACGGCGGTTTATAGAGCGTGACAGCGTCGAGAGCGACTTGCAGGTTGAGGAAGGGCACCTCCTGATGGAGTACTTCCTGCGTGGCGGGCTGGCGGGGGTGCGGGCGCGTTAGGGGTGCAAGGATTCGCACGGATGAACGAGGAAGACAAGAAGGTGCCGGAGAGCGGGCCGCCGCGGATTGAGCCGCCGAAGGAGGAAGCGGTTCCTTACGCGCTAGAGCCGGAGCCGCCGAAGGTTGAGCCTGCCAGGGCCGCGCCCGCGCGGCCGGCGGAGCCCAAGGCGGGCAGGGTTGGCGACGGCAGCTTTATGGACGACATGCCCGAGGACGCGGACCTCGAGCACGACCCGGAGGTGGAGCGGGCGCTGAAGGGCGAGCCCAGCAGGGACAAGACGGTTGATGTCGATGCGGACAAGCCGCGGTTCGTGAAGGAGGGCGGCGGCGAGGCCAAGCCGCTGGCGCTGGTGGGGCTGGGGCTGGCGGTGGGGGCGGCGATCACCGCGGCGGTGCGTTCGAGCGACCACTGGTTCGCGTCGGGGGCGCTGGCGATTTACATGACACTGCTGCACAGCGTGACGGGCATCGCGGCGGCGGCGGGGGTGGCGTACTTCGAGCGCGAGAAGTTCGGGCGGGTGGACCTGGCGGGGGCGCGGATGCTGGTGGCGGTGGCGGTGGCGTACCTGGTGTTCAGCGCGGGGGCGGGGGCGTACAACGCGGTGACGGCGCCGCTGGGGGCGCTGCTGTACCTGGTGGTCGTGGGGGTGCTGTTCCGGTTCCCGATGGTGCGGCTGGTCCGGGTAGCGGCGCTGCACCTGATGATCGTGGTGGCGGTGTACGTGGCGATGATGTTGTACGCGGCGGCCAAGGCGCCGGTGGCGGCGGCGGGATGAGCACCCACGCGGCAGCGGAGGAGCGGGCGCGGGAGGCGTTCGAGCGGGCGTTTGGGGTCCCGCCCGCGCACATCGCGACCGCGCCGGGGCGTGTGAACCTGATCGGCGAGCACACGGACTACAACGAGGGGTACGTGCTGCCGATGCCGGTGCCGATGGTGTGCGCTGCGGCGGTGGGCCCGAGCGAGGGTGGGCACCGGGTGTGGGCGGTGGATGTGGGAGAGGAGTGTTCGTTTCCGGTCGGTGCGGTTGTGCAGGGGGACATGGCCGGTGCGGGGGTGCGGGCGGGTTCGTGGCAGAGCTATGTGTTCGGCGTGATGCACCTGTTTGCGGCGGAGTTGGGGCGGCGCCGCGAGCGGCTGCCCGTGCTGCGGCTTGCCATCACCAGCGATGTGCCGATGGGGGCGGGGCTGTCGAGCTCGGCGGCGCTAGAGGTGGCGGTGGCGCGGGCGGTGTTGAAGGCACGGCCCGAGGACGGGCCGTGGCACCCGGACGCGGTGGAGATCGCGCAGTTGTGCCGGCGGGCGGAGAATGAGTTTGCGGGCGTGCCGTGTGGGATCATGGACCAGTTGATTTCAGCCGCGGGTACGCCGGGCGCGGCGGCCGTGATCGACTGCCGGTCGCTGACGATGCGGAAGGTGCCGCTGCCCGATGCGCGGGTGGCGCGGGTGTTCGTGATGGACACGGGGGTGCGACACCGCAACAGCGCGGGAACCTATGCGGCGCGACGGGCGGCGTGCGAGGCGGTGGCGGCGGAACTGGGCGTGCGTGCGCTGCGGGATGCGGACGGCTACATGCTGGAGCAGGCGCGGAGGGCGTTGACGCAGGAGCAGTGGGCGTGCGCATCGCACGTGGTGGCGGAAAACCAACGCGTGCTGATGGCGGGGGAGGCGCTGCGGGGCGGGGACATGGCGGCGATGGGGGAGCTGATGAAGCTCTCGCACGCTTCGCTGCGGGACCTGTACAAGGTTTCGTGCCCGGAGCTGGATTGCCTGGTGGAGGCGGCGTGCGGTGTGCCGGGGGTGTTCGGAGCGCGGATGACCGGGGCGGGGCTGGGCGGGTGCGTGGTGGCGCTGGCGCGGCCGGAGGCGGTCGGGGCGATGACTAACGCGGCCGACAACGCTTACCGAGCCGCGTTCGGGCGAGCGTTGGTGTTGTACGAGTTATGACTGCTCATTACTTTGTGATGTCAACCGTGCCCTTCAAGGGCGAGTAGCGCCCGCGGGAACCATGACGACTCGGCCCATCGAAAAGTCGACATACAGGGAGTCGAACTGGCGAAGGAACTGCATTCCGAGGACAATTTCGTCGCCCGCAAGTGCGCCGGGTCGGTCATCATCCACCACCAGCGCCCGGCCCCGCAGCGGAATTGAGACATCCATGAGGATGAGGTTTTCCTCGATCTCCACAAACCGCGCGGTTGAGGTTTCGTAGGGCGTGATGACGTCAACGACATGCGCGTCGTCGGCATTGAGAGACAAGCGATCGATCAATGCCGCCGGCATGGCAACAAGCCCCGAAAAGCCGGTGTCCAGTATGGCGCGGCATGGCAGGTTTTCGAGGGAGGCTGCAACGGTCAGGTGTTTATATCCATTGGGACGTGGGGACAAGAGCGTGAGCGTCACGGGCCTAATGCCCACTGCCACTGCAGGTTCGGGGACCGCCGCTGTTGATGAGAAGAGCCGGAGCTGATTGGCGGCGAGGTCCAGTTGAAACGCCTGCCACCGTTGAAAAAAAGCAAGCCCTAGGAGTGGAGCAAGGCGTCGCTCCTCCCGGGGCACAACGGCATGGCCTGTGAGCGCCGGCTGATAAAGTCCGCCAACCCGGATCCAGTCAGCGTGCACGCGGAGCACGCGGTGCTCGCGGAGGGACCAAACCTGTTCTTCTTCCGCCCCAGCGTGGACGAGTTCGCCCATGGCGGCGGCGGAAACAAACAGGGTGAATGCGCTATGGCTGCCGGTGTCAACGATGAACTCGTCCGCGAGAGGCTCAGCACAAAGCGAGGGTTTGAAGCGCGCATGAACAGTCAGCAAACCATTGCTGCCGCAACTGAGCGGTACTGCGGGCGGCATCTCGCCCTGAACGGACAGATCGGGATGCACGGGATCGCCGTTGGTGGCGGTTGTCGGCGCACACGCGGAGACAGCGATTGAAAAGGTTCCGCAAACCACGATCTGTAAGGCGGGCGAACGCATAAGCCGAGCGAGCGAGTTTCCACGCTCGCCGGGCGGCTCACAGGCCGTAAGTGGAGTGGAAGTCGCCGGCGTCCATCCAGTTGGATTGCAGCCACTCGATCACCTGCGCGCGCCAGGAGTCCAGTTGATT
>JAEYTB010000150.1 GCA_023434205.1 Planctomycetota bacterium
TCCTGAAGGGTCTTGGTCGTCGTCGTTTCGCGGTTGCTGCTCATGGCTTGCTCCTGTGGTTGGCCGGTGCGTACCGCCGTCTGGCGCGGCGGCGAATCGCCCCCCGCGCGGTTCCCCGCGCGTGGGCGCAGCGTTCAGCAGCCCGCGACCCGGTTGAGCTCCGCGAGCACCTCGTGGACCATCGAGTTGGTGGCGTTGGGGCGGCCCTGCCGGTCGGTGCCGCAGACCACCTTGGCGACCTCGTACGCCTTGGCGTACCGCGCCTCGCGGCTCTCGTCGCGCTGGACCACGCAGAGGACGCGGTCGCCGCTTGTGACCAGCGCGCCGCGTTCCAGGCGGCTCACCTCAACGTCCCCGTCCACCCCTTCGATGACGACCTGCTTGATGAACATCGCTGCGTTCTCCTGCCCGGGGCGGCTTCCCGTCGCGGGTGGGACATGACGCCCTCCGACCTGCCCCAAGGCAAGCCGTCGCGGCGCTCAATCCGCTGGAATCGCAGGACTTATCGATGTGTACGGACAACGGCTGGAAGCCGCCGGAACCCCGCCCCGTTGGCCCAGGAACGGGCACTCGCGGGGGGCGGCCGTGGGGGGGATACGCGCCGCCGCCCCGCCACGGGCCAACGTCGCGGAACCGTGGGCAAGCGGGCGGCGGGACAAGGAGCGCCCCGTGGTGTCTAACCGAGACGACAACATCTACCTTGACCAGCTCCACGCCAAGCAGCAGGACGCCGTGGTCGAGCTGCTCAACCAGCCGACGGTGCGCAAGGCGGCCGAGGCCGTGGGCGTCAACGAGAAGACCGTCCACCGCTGGCTCAAGGACCCGACCTTCAGCGCCGCGTACCGGGAGGCGCGGCGGATCGCGTTCCGGCAGGCGATGTCGCTCACGCAGCGGTACGCGCCCATCGCGATCCAAACCCTGGCGAAGGTGATGACCGACGAGAAGGCCCCGGCGGGCTCGCGCGTCAGCGCCGCCGAGGCGATCCTCCGGTTCAGCAGGGACTCCATCGAGCTCGACGACCTGGAGGAGCGCATCAGCGCCCTCGAAGCGCAGGCGCGCGGGGTGGTAGGCGGGAACGCCCCGCCGCCCCAGCTCCCGCCCGCGTCCCCCGACGCCCCGCCGCCAGAGGAGAACGAGCGAAGGGAGGCCGCGTGAGGAACCCCCGCCGCAGGCTGGACGCCATCGAGCAGGAGATCGGACGCCGCGCCTCTCGCGACGCCCTGCAGGATTTGCGAACGCTCGGGCTGCGGATCATGGCCGACCCCGAGGCGCTGAACGCGAACCTGGAGCAGTTCCGGTTCATCTGCGAGCACGCCCGCGAGCGGGGCTACCCCAGGGAGCCGTGGCAGGAGACGGCGAGCCTGGCGTTCCGCCTGCCGCACGCGGAGGAGATGCTGCTCAGGACCACCGCCATCATCGAAAGGGCCACCCGGTGCGCCGCGCCCCTCTAGCCCCGCCCGGAGCTTTCCGCGCCCCGGTTTGGCCGCAGGCGCGTTTTATCTCGCGGAACGGGACTGTCGCTGAGCGGTGCCCGGCGGCATGTCCGGACGCGGCGGGGCACGGAGGCACCAACCCATGAGGCGGACGCTGCTGACCAGGGTGGGCCGGATCGAGGGGAACGCCCCCGAGCGCTGCCGCGCGTGCGGGGGGCTCATGGGACCGGAGCGCCGCTGGCCCTCCCTGCTCTTCCACTTCGAGGGGCGGTACTGCCGTGGGGACGGGACGGGCGTCGCCGAGGCCGACCTGGTGCCCTGCGGAGGGTGCGGGCGCTCTCGGGTGTCCGCGGACAAGATCATCGAGGGGATCGACCCCAGGACCGTGTTCTAGGGAGGGCCGATGCGGTTTGACCGGCGGCTGGCCAGGCTTGAGCGGGACGCGGCGGACGCGGAGCCACGGCCCACGTGCCCGGAGTGCGGCTGCAGGAGGGGGTCAGGGCAGCCGCAGCAGATCCGCGTGGTTTGGGAAGAGGAGGAGGACCCGGGGCCCGAGCGGTGTCCGGGGTGCGGGCGAGTCAGGGTGGTGCAGGTGGCGTTTGATGACGCGGGGTAAGCAGCCAGCGGGTTTCACCGGCCGTTACACTGCCGGGGAAAGGGGGCTCCGCAATGACCGATGTTCCTCCCGCCAGCACACCACAATCCGACGACTGGTCGCGCCCCGAAGCGGCGCGGCTGCTCAGTGATGCATGGGACCGGTCGCAGCAGATGGTGCTTGACGCCAGCAAGCAGGCGGCACTCTTGGCCACGATTCTGCTCGGCTTTGAAGCGCACCTTTCGCGAGCGGCCACCACACTTCCGACCATTGGAAAGGCCGCCGCGATACTCTTCGTGCTCTCAATCATGGCCTGCGCGGCGATGATCTGCGCCAACGCGTTGCAGCAGCAGAAGCACCTGTACGCGCTGACTCACGGCATATCCCGACCCCCATCGCTCATTGAGGGGATTCGCCTCACGACTGGTCGTCGAAACTGGCCGATCGCCCTGGGGATCGTGCAGGTGCTGCTCATTGCCGCCGGCATCACTCTGTTCGCCATTCAGCTGATGTAAGTCTTCCACGCCAGAGGCTCGAGACCACAATGTCCGATGTCACATTCATCTTCGGTGCTGGTGCGTCCAAAGCCGGCGGCGCACCCCTCATGGCGGAGTTCTTCGACCGCGCCGAATCGCTCCGTCGCGCCGGCGATCTAGGCGGTGTCGAGGAGGACTTCAAACTGGTCGCAGAGGCGCGCTGGGAGCTCCAGCGAACGGCTGCGAAGAGTTCGCTGGATCTCTACAACCTGGAGGGCGTGTTTGTCGCGTTGGAGATGGCGCAGGTGCTTTCGGGCATTGGCTCACTCTCACCCGAGCGGTGCGAGGAAGCCGTCGCGGCGCTGAAGCGCCTCATCGCCAGCGTCCTTGAGAACAGCATGCCTATGAAGGTCAAAGAGGGTGGCGTGCTGCTGCCTGTAGACGGGTACTTCGGGTTCGCTCGTTCCTTGAAACAACTGCTGGCGAAGGACTCCAAGCGCCGGATTAGCCTGATCACCTTCAACTACGACATCGGACTAGAGCACGCCCTCCAGCATGAAGGAATTGGTTGGTCCTACGGGCTTCCGAGCTACACCCGCCTGGACGCACGGGTCGGACTGTACAAGCTGCATGGTTCCCTGAACTGGACCACGCCGAGGCAGAGCGGTGGCGAGATAGTGGTCGCACCATTGGACCCACCGCCGCAGCACGAAGTCACGCTGATGGCCCGGAACGGGCGATGCTGCCTGCCCGTGGCGCATCACCTCAAACGAGCGGCGCAGGGCAGAGAGACCGAGCCCATTCCGTTCCTCGTTCCCCCCACCGATAGCAAGCTTGAGTACCGCAAGCAGCTCGCCCCGGTATGGCGTGAAGCGTCGTCCCGCTTGGCGATGTCTTCATCGATCTTCGTCGTTGGTTTCTCACTGCCTCCGACCGACGTGTTCTTCCGCAACTTCTTCGCTGTTGGGTCCATCAGCCGGACGTTCATCGAACGATTTGTGGTGATCGACCCCAGTGAGGAAGCCTCCCTCAGAATTCGAGACTTGGTAAGTCGGGATGTAGAGCGACGCTTCCAGTGGGAAAAGCGCGAATTCATGCATGGGCTTGGGCTGATCGACCAGTTGCTGTCGCGCGCGTGATGCCGCCCCAGCACAGTCCCGTTCCGCTGACAAGGCGGGTGTGCGGAGTCGTGGGCTCATGGTGCGGTTGGTCGAGATGCCACCGACCAACCCGTGCGGCGCACTTGGCAGCGGCCCGAGGATGCCCAACGAGTCGAGCTCGCCCACATCGGGTGCTGGTAGGGCGTGAAAGCATTCGGGCTGCCGGTGAGGTCAGGCAACCGGCACTCGTCCTCTGGTGGAAATCATGAGCCGAGCGCATATGGGACACAGCACGCGACAGTTGTTCAACTCCGGCTTGCCTCCCGGACGCCAATCGGTAGCCGGATGAAACTCGTACTTGTCCTCGGGCAAATCGAACCTACGTGGACACCGGCCTCCCCAGATGGCATGGATCTCCTGTAGACCGGGGTGCGCCCGCCCACCGCCTTCACATCGACCACCAGCACGAGCCATCGCCTTCGCTTGCACTTCCTTTGAAAACTCCATGCCAATCCTCCATGATGCGGCGCAACGTGAACATAAGGCGAAAACGTCGCCGGCTGGCTTGTAGGATATTCTACATCGCAAACGATGGCGGACCAACGTCCCGTGTTCAGGCTGTCGGTTGAAGCAAGGGGAGCGACGCATGGCCGATACGACTACAACGTCCCCCACGGGCAACCCGTCGGAGCCGTCGAACAAGGGCCCGATGGATCGGCTGGGGCAGCCAGCGGAGAAGGACCCGGACCTGGTCGAGACGGAACTGGCGGGCGAGGCAGCCAGGAACGCGGGCCAAAGGCTGCGGGCCAAGGGGATCGACCCCAAAACCCGGAAGCCGCTGACGAACTAGCGGCCTGGGTCCTACGCAGAGGTTCCGCTGACATGCCGGTGTATGCCAGAAGCGTTGCATCGGCTCGTATACTGCCCCCCTCTCCGGGAGGGTGACCATGCGAGTTCTGGCCTTTGTCCTTTCTGCGGTAGCCGCCGCCACGTGCGTTCCAGCTTCGTCCCCGGCGCAGAACAGCGCCGCCCCGCTCTCGCCAACCAGCGTGCTCGCGAACGCCAGCAAGGGCGTGTTCCAGCTCCGGGTCCGGGCCGACGCGGGCGTCTTCGCCAGCGGCACGGGGTTCCTGATCGACGCCAGCGGCCTGGCGGTCACCAACTTCCACGTGATCCAGGGGGCGTCGGGGGCCACGGCGCAGTTCCCGGAGTGCGCCCAGGAAGTCCCGGTTGAGCTGATCGCCGTGAACCCCGCCTACGACCTCGCCTTGGTCAAGGTGCCGCTCGACGCGCCCGAGCTCGCCGGGAAGACCACGGTGCTGAGCGTGCACTCGGGAGCCCTGCCCCCCGGCACCGACGTTTGGGCGATGGGCTACCCCAAGGGGCTGGGGTTCTCCATCACCCGGGGCGTCGTGAGCGGCACGCGTTCCTACACCGAGCTCCCCAAGCGGCTGCAGAGCTCCCTCAAGTACGACCCTAAGTCGATGTGGCTCCAGACCGACTGCACCATCAACTCCGGCAACTCCGGCGGGCCCCTGATCGACGCCTCGGGCCGTGTGGTGGGCATCAACACCTGGGCGTGGATGACGGGCCAGAACCTGTACTTCGCCCTCAGCGCCCGCCACGTCGCCGAGCTGGTCGCCGCCCCGCGCGAGGCCGGGATGTCCTTCGGCAAGGCGCAGCGGCTCTACGGGGCGCAGGCGGTCCCCCGCGCGGCGTTCCCCTCGCTGGAGGTTGAGCAGGACGGCAGCTCCGCCGAGGTGTTCAAGCACATCGCCGCGTTCCGGACCGGGCACGCTTGCAAGGGCTGCTCCGGCAAGGGGCGCGTCACGAGCAGGGAGCGCACCGGCTCCGTCCGGGGCGGGGGGCTGGTGAAGCCGACCTACTCGAACGTGACCAGGGTGTGCGGCACCTGCGACGGGATCGGCTTTGCGCCGGCCGAGCGGCTGTGGGGTGACTGCGCGCGGCTGGTCACGAGCTTCGCCAAGCTGAAGGCGGACGACCCCAAGCGCCGGACCGCCGAGGACATGCTGAAGCAGCACGTCCGCGAGGCTGCGGGGCTCAACAACGCGGGCCTGGCCGCGCGCCTCCACGGCAAGGCGGTCACGCACCTGACCGACACCACCTTCAAGCCGGGCGCTGCGATCGCATGCGTCGGGACACTGGTGAAGGACCTCTCCAACGACGGGGGCACTGACCGATTTCAGGGGGTCAAGCTGCTCGACAAGTCCCTGCTCCTGGTGATCTCCCGCCCCATCCTCGTGGACGCCACAGAGGGCGACGTGGTGTTTGTCGGGGGGTTGCTCGCGGGGCGGCTCGACGGCTCGGACGGGGCGCTCCTGCCGGTTCTTCAGAACGCGGTGGTCGTCTCGGTTCCCCGTACCTCGGACCCACGCGAGGGGCGGTGATCCGCAGGCGCGTTTCGCTGAAAAGACGGGTGTGCGAGCGCTGTGGCTAGCAAGGGCCTCCGGCCAAGACCCGGAAGAAGCTCTCGATGTCCGCGTCCGTCCCGATGTCCCCGTCGCCGTTGAAGTCAGCGTCATCGCAGGT
>JAEYTB010000172.1 GCA_023434205.1 Planctomycetota bacterium
TCGGTGGGGTTCACGTGGAAGTCGTTGCGCGTGTTGGGCCCGCCCGAGACGAACAGGATCACGTCCTTGCTGTGCGTGAAGAGCTGCTTGTTGCTGACCGGCGGCGTGAGGTTGGCCTTGTTCTGCCGGATCCACTTGGCGAGGCTGACCGTGGGAAAGTCGGGGTGGGGCTTGGGCATGGTTTAGTTCCGTGGTGGTGCGCTGGACAGCATAGCTCAAGCCGGTGGCCCCCCGCCTTGACGCGCGCGGTAGGCTCCCCCCATGCGAACCTGCTTCTTTGCCGCGGCGGTGGCCCTGCTTCTGCTGGCAGCGACCGCCCGCGCCCAGCCCTTCACGCCCCTGGCTGAGCCCCCGCCCGCGCTGCCCGCGCCCAGCGTCCCCGGCCCGCGCCCCGCCTCCGGCACGGTGATGCTGGTTGATGTTGAGGCCCTCCGTGCCACGCTCGCCAACGCCCCGAAAGAGCAGCCCGGCGTTCCGCTGCCAACGTACGGCCTGCCCCTCACGATCCCCGGGCCGGACGCCAACATCGAGTGCTTCCTCGCCCGCGCCCCGGTCATGCACCCCGACCTCGCGGCACGCTTCCCGCAGATCGGGACCTTCCTCATCCAGTCCGCCGACCGCACCATGTCCGGCCGCCTCGAGCTCACCCAGCGCGGCCTCTCCGCGATGCTGCGCTCCCCCCGCGGCACGTGGCTCATCGACCCCTGGCAGTCCGCCGACCCCCACCACGCCGTGAGCTACTGGATGCACGAGCTGACCACCAGCGCCGGCGACTGGGTCTGCCACACCCAGGCCGATGACGCCCCGCCGGTGGTCGAGCTTCCATATGCCCCGCGCGTGACGCAGACGCTCCGCACTTTCCGCACCGCCGTGGCATGCACGGGCGAGTACGGCCTCTACCACAGCACCATCCAGAGCAACCCGCCCAACGTGGCCGACCCGCTCGCCGCGATTGTCACCGTCATCGCGCGCAGCAACGTGGTCTACGAGCAGGACCTGGCCGTGCGGTTCATCCTCGTGCCCAACAACGACCTCATCATCTACACCGATCCGGACACCGACCCCTACGCCAGCTCCTGCGGCGGCAGCGGCGGGACGGACTGCTCCGGCGACCACCTGGGCACCAACAAGACCGTGCTCGCCGATGTGATCGGCAACCCCAACTTCGATGTGGGTCACGTGGTCACCCGAATCTTCGGCGGCGTGGCGAACCTCAGCTCGATTTGCGGGACCAACAAGGCCGGGGGCGTCTCGGGCATCCCCCGCGGCGGTGACATCGACCCGTTCTCCGCGCTGGTTGTCATCCACGAGCTGGGCCACCAGTTCGGCGCCAACCACACCTTCAGCGGCACGCGCGGGCGCTGCCAGGGCAACGTGGCCCTGAGCACGGCGTGGGAGGCCGGCAGCGGCTCCTCGCCCATGGCCTACGCCGGCGGCTGCCCCGTCGGGGATGCGCCGCCCAGCGACAACATCGTGCTGTTCGCCGACCCCTTCTTCCACGTGGGCAGCTACCTGTCGATGCGGGCGTTCCTCAACAACATCAACTGCTACACCACCGCCGCGACCAGCAACGAGGTCCCGGTGATCGCGTCCCTCACGGGGAACACGAGCATCCCGCCCGGGACGCCGTTCACGCTCACCGCCGCGTCGACCGACCTCGACAACGACCCGCTCACGTACTCGTGGGAGCAGTACGACAACGGCGTGGCCCGGCCCCTGGACGGCACGGACAACGGCGCGGGCGCCCTGTTCCGCATCTTCCCGCCGGTGCTGGAGGGCAGCCGCACCCTGCCGCGGATGGCCGATGTGCTTTCCGGCACGCCCACGCCCGGCGAGATGCTGCCGACCGTGACCGACCGCACGGTGCGGTTCCGGCTGATCGTGCGCGACAATGCGCCCGGCGCGGGCGGGGTGGCGACCTCCGGCCTGGTGACGCTCACCGTGCCCGCAGGGACGTCGCCATTCAGCATCCTCTCGCCCACAGCGGGACAGGTCGTGCGGGCCGGTCCCGCGCCGGTGGCCTGGTCCCGCGGCGGTACGCACCTCACCCCCATCTCCGCCGCGACGGTCACGATCCGACTCTCCACCGACGGGGGCGCGACGTTCCCGGTCACGCTGGGCAGCTTCCCCAACACGGGCTCGGCGACGGTCGTGCTGCCCGAGCTGGACGCCGAGGCACGGCTGCGGCTCGAGGCCGACGGCCGCATCTTCTTCGCGATGTCGCCCGCCTTCGCGCTTCGGCGGCCGTGCTCCGCGGACTTTGACCGCGATGGCGACACCGGCACCGACGCGGACATCGAGGCGTTCTTCGCCTGCCTCGCGGGGAGTTGCTGCCCCGGCTGCCCGCCGGATGCGGACTTTAACGGCGACGGCGACAGCGGCACCGACGCGGATATCGAGGCGTTCTTCAGGGTCCTTGCGGGCGGGGCGTGCTGAAGCATCCCGCGGCTTTCCGAGTGCGCATGAACAAGGCCCCGGTCGTGACTTCATGACCGGGGCTCCTTGCTCGTCCTCGATCAGCGGCAGGGCCCGCCGGCCAGCACGCGGAAGAACGACTCGATGTCGTGGTCGGTGCCCAGGTCGCCGTCGCGGTTGAAGTCGGCGTGCGGGCAGCCGGAGGCCAGGCACGCGAAGAACGCCGCGATGTCCGCGTCCGTGCCGAAGTCGCCGTCGCCGTCGATGTCGGCGGTGGAGCAGCCGCGCACGGGCGCGGCCCCGACGAAGACGCCGCCCGTGAACGCCGGGCCGTACGGCTCCAGGTACGTGGTGTCCCCGATCGGGTCGGCGTTATCCACCGCGATGGACGCGACCCGGCCGCCGTTCATCATCCCCGCGACCAGCTCCGCGCGCCCGTCCCCGTCGATGTCTCCCACGGCGACGCTGAGCCCGCCCGTGTAGCTGGGCCCGAAGGGGCGCCACACGCCCTGCTCGCCGCCGACGATCAGCCGCGTCGAGCCGTCGCCGGGCGCGTAGATGATCATGCCCTGGTCACGCCCCGCCAGGTAATCCACGCCCAGCCCGCCCAACAGGACGTCAGTGCCCTGACCGCCGGGGGTGGGGGTCTGGTTGCCCGAGACCGGGATGCTGCGGACCTCCAGCAGCGTGCGGCCGCAGTGGACCTTGATGGCGGGGCTGGGGTGCGTGTGGTCGGGCACGGAGATGATGTCGTCGACGCCGTCGCCGTCCAGGTCCGCCGCGGCGACGCGGACGCCGCCGCTGAAGCCGGGGAAGGCGTCGATGGCGTAGAGCGCCCACCCGGTCGCGCCGTCGAAGATGCGGATGTGCGGGCCGCCGTTCGGGCGGCTGCTGGAGGAAACGATGATGTCGGGCGTGGCGTCCTCCATGCCGATCACTCCCGCCGCGATGTAGGTCGCGCCGCTGTGCGTGCCGCCAAAGGGCCGCAGGTCGCCGATGGGGGCGAGCGTGCGGCCGTCGAAGACCTTCACGTGCCCGCCGGGCGCGCCGGCACCGGCCCCGACGATGATGTCGGCGATGCCGTCACCATTGGTGTCGCCCATGGCGACGCTGACCCCGCCGCGGAAGGCCGGGTCGAAGGCGGTGAAGAACTGGACGGCGCCGGCGGGAGCAGGGGTGGGGGCGCCGACGCCGACGACCGGGGCCAAGCCCGAAACGGGCCCGACTACGAGCTGGGCGTGCGCGGCGGCGGCGAGGAACGCGGGGGCGAGGGCGAGAATGGTGAGCGTGCGCATGGCGTGGACTCCTGTGGCCGGGTTGTGTGGCCAGGACAGGACGCGGGGTTTGCCGCGGGAACGCGCCACGCGTTGAGAAGTGTCTTCGCCGCGGCAGCTCACCCCGCGGCCCGGATTTCAGCGAGGAGCCCGTAAGCCCGCTCACGGCGGTGCTCGCCCCCACTCGGCGACGGGACGCCAGATACCGCCCAAACCCGCCCCAGCCGACAACCCCCGCAGTGAAGTTGCCCCCCAACTTGACCGATGACCGGAGTCTGATAGTGTTCTGACCCCACCGGCCCCGTGCCCCTGGGCCCCCGCAGCCGCCACCCCCGAAAGGGGTTGCCGCGAGCCTTCCCCGATAGCTCAATGGTAGAGCGAGCGGCTGTTAACCGCTAGGTTCTAGGTTCGAGTCCTAGTCGGGGAG
>JAEYTB010000185.1 GCA_023434205.1 Planctomycetota bacterium
TCGTCTGCCGCGGGCTCTTCGGCCGCCTCAGCGGTCTCGGCCGCGACGCCGGCGGTGGCCGGGGCGGGGGTGGCCGGGCGCTCGGCGCGGAGGCGGGCCTCGACCTCGAGCTCCTTGCGGCCGTCGGCGGAGGTCATCTCCTCCATCGTCAGGTGGTCGGCGCGGAGGATGAGGGTGCGGAGGATCTTCTCCGACAGGTTGCAGTCGCGCTCGATGTGGGCGACGTCGGGGCCGGCGGCGCGGAAGTAGACGAGGATGTAGAGGCCGCGCTTCTGGCCGCGGATCTCGTAGGCGAGGCGCCGCTCATCCCACTTGCGCATGGCGATGATCTCGGCGTGGCCGCGGGCGAGGACTTCGTTGATGTGCTGGATGACGCCGGCGAGGTCGGCGGCGACGGACTGGCCGATGAGGAACATGGCCTCGTAGTTGTAAGAACGCTTGTCGGACATGGTCATTCCTTGGTTGTGGTTCTGAAAGTCTGGTGGTGGTCTGGTTCAAACGGTGGGACGCGACGAGCAGCCGCACCGCTAGGTGGTATCTGTCCCACCCTCGGGCGCGGGCCGCGCCCTGGGCGGGGGTTTCTCCCTCGGCGGGCCGGCGTTTGCGGAGTTCATCGCGTGCTCCAGCCCCTTGGAGGCAAAGACCTCGACCGCCTGCTCGGCCTTGGAGAGGGCGCCCGCGAGCAGCGGCTCCTCCTCGTCCGTGAAGCGGCCCAGGACAAAGTCGGCCTGGTCCATGAAGGGCGGCTTGCCGCCGCCGGGCTGGAGGCCGCAGCCCACCCGCAGGCGCGGGTACGCGTCGGTTCCCAGGAGCTGCTCGATGCTCGTGAGCCCGTTGTGCCCGCCCGCGCCGCCGCCGGGCTTGAGGCGCACCGCGCCGGTGGGCAGGTAGAGGTCATCGACGATCACGAGCATGTCCCGGGCAGGGTCGAGCTTGAAGAAGCGGAGCGCCTCGGAGACGGACTGGCCGGAGCGGTTCATGAAGGTCGTCGGCTTGATGACCAGGCACTTCTCGCCGCCGAGGGTGAGCTCGGTGGTGGCCGCCTGGAAGCGGGCCTTGACCGGTTCGCCCCGCCCGTGCTTGGCGCACAGGCGGTCGGCCACCATGAACCCCGCGTTGTGGCGGGTTCTGGCGTACTGCGATCCGGGGTTGCCCAGTCCGACGATCAGCTTCATGACTCCGGTTCAGTCCTTCTCCTGGACGGTTACTTCTTCTTGTCGCCGCCCGCGGCGGGCTTGGCGTCCTTCGCGGCGCCGGCGGCCGGCTTGGCGTCCTTGCCCGCGGCGGGCTTCGCAGCGCCGGCAGCGCCTTCCTCGGGCTTCTTGGCGGTGAGGACCTCGGGCTCGGCCGCCCCGCCGACGGTGGCGGCCTCGGCGGTCACGACCTCCGCCTGCACCACGATCTGCGCGACCATCGCGTGCTTGTCGGTCAGCAGCTTCATGTCGTCCTTGGGCAGCTTGACGTCCGCGGCGGTGATGCCGTGGCCGACGTCCAGGTCATCCACGCGGACCTCGACGAAGTCGGGGAGGTCGACGACGCGGCACTCGACCTCGAGCTCCGCGGTGGGGTGCATGAGGATGGCGCCGGCGGTCTTCAGGCCCTTGGCCTCTCCGATGAGGTGGATCGGCACGCGGGTCTTGACGCGCTCGTTGAGGTCCACGCGGGCGAAGTCGGCGTGGACGATGTTGGTGCCCAGGTAGTCGAACTGGAGTTCCTTGAGGAGCACGATCTGGTCCTTGAAGCCCTCCTTGCCGTCCTGGAGCTCCATGCGGAAGACCTTCTCGCCCGCGGTGATGTGCGGGACGGTGGCGCGGAAGTCGAGGAAGACGGGGATGGGCTGGGCGCCGTGCCCGTAGACGATGGCGGGCAGGCCGCCCTGCTTGCGGATGCGCTGGCAGTAGCGGGAGCCGAGGCGCTCGCGCTTCTTGGCGGTGAGGATCGGTGCTTTCTCGTGCATGACTCTTTCCTTTCTACTTCTGAGGTCCGCGTGGGACCCTGTGACCCATGGGACCTATCTCTTTGGTCCGGCTGTATCCTTGAACAACGCGCTGACAGACTGGTTGGTGTGGATCCGCAGGACCGCCTGGCCCAGCAGCGAACCCACGCACAACTCGACGAGCTTTTCTTTGAGCGGGCGGGTGCGCTCCGCGAAAGGGATGGTGTTGCAGACGACGATCTTGCTGATGGGGCTGGCCAGGAGCCGCTCGACCGCCGGGCCCACGAGCACGGGGTGCGTGGCGGCGGCGATCACGTCCTTGGCGCCCTTGTCCATGACCAGCTTGGCCGCCTCGCAGACCGTGCCGGCGGTGCTGATCATGTCGTCGAACATCAGGACGGTCTTGCCCTTGACGTCGCCGATGAGGTTCCCGGTCTCGACCTTGCTGCCGCTGAGGCGGCGCTTATTGATGATCGCCAGGTCGCCGCCGAGCTTGTTGGCCATGCCCTCGGCCACCTTCACGTTGCCCACGTCGGGGCTCACCAGGCACAGCTCGCCCAGCGCCTCACGGCAGGAGCGGAAGTACTTGATGAACTCGGGCGTGGCGGAGAGGTGGTCCACCGGGAGGTCGAAGAAGCCCTGGATCTGGGCGGCGTGCAGGTCGAGGGCGAGCACGCGGTGGGCGCCCGCCGCGGTGATGAGGTTGGCCACGAGCTTGGCGGTGATGGGCACGCGGCCCTCGTCCTTGCGGTCCTGGCGGGCGTAGCCCATGTACGGCATGACGACGGTGATGCGGCCGGCGCTGGCGCGGCGCATCGTGTCGATGTAGATCAGCAGCTCCATCAGGTTGTTGTTGACGGGCTCGCAGATGCTGACGACGACGTAGCAGTCCTTGCCGCGGACGTCCTCGTCGAGCTTGACGAAGATCTCACCGTCGGGGAACTCGCTGACGCGGGCGCCGCCGGGCTGCATGTCGAGCACGGTGCAGATGCGCCGGGTGAGCTCGGTGCTGGAGCGGCCGCCGAAGACGATGAGGTTGCCGTCGTCGACAACGCTGGAGCGGGCGGGCATCAGCGGGTCCCTCCTGAACGGCTGCGGTAGATGGCGTCGACCTGCGCCAGGTCGTCGGGCGTGTTGATGGAGAGCACGTCCTCAGGCGGGACGGCGTCGATGACCTCGACGCGCTCGCCCGCCTGCACGAGCAGGGCGGGCACGTCGGTGATGTAGTACTCGTTGGTCACGGGGTTGCGCGTGACGCCCTGGAGGGCGCGGGCGAGGTGGTGGGCGTCGAAGCAGTAGTAGCTGGGGTTGACCTCGCGGACGGCGAGCTGCTCTGTCGTGGCGTTCTTCTGCTCAACGATCGCGACGAAGCGGCCCGCGCCGTCGCGGATGATGCGGCCGTAGCTCTCGGGGTTCTCGATCACGCTCGTGGCGAGCGTCGCGGCCGCGCCGGTTGAGCGGTGACGATCCAGCACGGCCTTGATGGTCGCAGGGCGGATGAGGGGGCCGTCGCCGCACAGCAACAGGGTCTCGCTGCCGGGCTTCTCGCTCTCGCGGGCGAGCAGCGGCATGGCGCACTGAACCGCGTGCCCGGTGCCGAGCTGCTGCTCCTGCACGGCGTACTCGACCTGCGGGTAGGACTTCAGCGCATCGCGGACGAGCTCCTGCTTGTGGCCCACGACCGCGATGACCCGCCCGCAGCCCGCGGCGAGGCAGGCGTCCACCACGGCGCACACCATCGGACGACCCCCGACGGGGAAGACGACCTTGGGCAGGTCCGACTTCATTCGAGTGCCTTTGCCGGCGGCGAGGATGATGGCGGTGGGTGTCATGGGTGTTCCGCCACCGGGTGGCGGTTGCTTGGTGTGCTCGCGTTTGTGGTTGGATGGGTTGGCAGCAGGGGAGCCGCCGCGGAGCGGCGGGGTACCCACGAAGCTGGTCGACCAGGATTCGAACCTGGACAAACAGAACCAAAATCTGCTGTGCTACCGTTACACCATCGACCAGTAAAAGGTCTGGGCGAGCCTCCGTAAAGGCCGGCGAAGCAAGGGCTTCGGCGGCGGGACCAGGGACCACGCGGTCCGCTGATCCGTCCCGTGAAAGGGAGGAGGCGGGGCCGCGGCAACGGGCCGGCCGCCTGACTTCCGGGTCAGGCAACAGGCCGGAGCTGGACGGTCCATCAGCCGCGATGGGATCGCCCATGGCCGCGCCTCAGGTCTCGGACCTTCCGTCGCGGCCGGCTCCAACTTCGGACAGGGCAAGTGTAGAAGACCGGGGGGGTGAGTCAAACCGGCTCGGCGCCCGGGTCTTGTGGTTCGGCCGGTTCCTCGGTCTTGCGGGCCGCCTCGCTGATGGTGTCGTAGCAGCTCGCCAGCAGACCCACCAGCGGGAACTGTGCGTTGGTAAAGGGCGACGGCCCCAGCCGCCGGAGCAGGGGGTGGCTGATGGCGGGGGGCGTGAGGGGCAGGTCGATCTCGTGGAGCTCAGGCCCCGCGTCCCAGAAGCGATCGAGCACTTCCTCCAGGGCCGGGTACGTGACGTCCGAGACGCCCGGCACGCGCTGGGGGTAGACGGGCGTGGAGGCCCCGGACATCCCCGTGAGCGTGCGGCGCTGGCGGAGGCGTTCGAGCAGGTCCTTGCCCTCCATGCCGCGGAGCGCGAACATGAGGAACGGCTCGGTGGCGAGCTTGTGGGCGAGCAGGTAGGCGACGCAGCAGGCGTGCTTGCACCAGGGGTTGTCGTCCTGGGGCGGGGCGGGCTCGGTCGGCTTGACGGGCTGGCCGGTGCGGATGGCGATGGCGCGGGCCGCGGCGGCGGTGGCCTCTGCGTACGCGACCATCGCGGCGCGGCAGTCGCACGAGACGGTGAGGTCCGCCGGGGAGGTCGGGAACAGCTTGAGGCCCAGAGGAACGAACAGGTCCTCGATGTTCGCGGGCAGCTCACCGGCCAGCAGTTTCGCTGCGTAGATGGCGCCCTCGGACATCGTTTCGACCACCTTGTCCCAGTGCTCGGTCGTGAAGGTGCCGATGGTGATCGTGGTGTTGTACGGCCGGTCCGAGCGGCCCTGCACGGAAGCGACCACGCTGCCCGGCCCGATCGTCATGCGCTTGGTCTGTCCCTGGCGCGCGTAGTCGAGGCCCTCGATGAGGGGCTGGCCGACCACGGCCTGCTCGAGCAGGCGCAGCCAGCGGTGGGCGGTCCACGCGGTAGGGCTGGCGGGCGGGGCGATGTCGCCCGCGGGGACCTTCAGGCCGCCGCGGACCTTGCGCGGCTTGCTGGGGAGCGGGCGCGGGGCGGGCCGCAGGGGCTGGTGCATCTGCGGCGCGGGGCGCGGGGCGGGCGACGGGCTGGGGACAGGTTCGCTCACGGATGGTTCCGGGTGAGGGCCAGTCTGAAGGGTTGGCCGACACCGTGCCGGCGTCCAGCGGTGCGGGATGAAAGGGCGCTCGGGCCCGCCCGTTCAGGGTTCATCGTCCACCGCATCGTTCCGCAGGGTGAGGATGTCCCGGAGCTGGTCGGTGTTCAGCTCGCTGAGCCACTGCTCGCCGCTGCCGATGATGTTGTCGGCCAGCTCCATCTTGCTCTCGATCATGTGGTCGATGCGTTCCTCGAGCGTGCCGCGGACCACGAACTTGTGGACCTGCACCGTCCGCGTCTGGCCGATTCGGTAGGCGCGGTCGGTGGCCTGGTTCTCCACGGCGGGGTTCCACCAGCGGTCGAAGTGGAAGACGTGGGTCGCGGCGGTGAGGTTGAGGCCCACGCCGCCCGCGCGGAGGCTCAGGATCAGGATCGGCGCGGTGCCGTCGGCCTTCTGGAAGCGGTCGATCATGGCCTGGCGCTGGGGCTGGGTGGTGCCGCCGTGGATGAACAGCACGTCCTTGCCGATCTTGTGCCGGATCATGGACTCAAGCAGGTGACCCATCTCGCGGAACTGGGTGAAGATGAGGGCCTGGTCGCCCTCGGCGAGGAGCTCCTCGACCATCTCGAGGGTGCGGATGCACTTGCCGCTGCGCGAGGGGTCGGCGGGCTGGGTAGGGTTGTCGCCGAAGTCCTTGAGGATGAGCGAGGGGTGGTTGCAGATCTGCTTGAGCTTGACGAGCGCGGCGAGCACCAGGCCGCGGCGCTGCATGCCCTCGGCCTCGTCCACCTCGGTGAGCATGCGCTTGACGCACGACTCGTACATGGAGGCCTGCTCGCTGGTGAGGTAGCTGAACTCGCGGCTCTCGACCTTCTCGGGCAGGTCGGCGACGACGAGCGGGTCGCTCTTGAGGCGGCGGAGCACAAAGGGGCGGATAAGGCCGCGGAGCTGCTCGCCCCGCGACTTGTCGCGGTAGCGCTCGATCGGCACGGCGAAACGGTTGCGGAAGTTGCCGGGCGTGCCCAGGTAGCCGGGGTTGAGGAAGTCCATGATGGACCACAGCTCGGTGAGGCGGTTCTCGACCGGCGTTCCGGTGAGGGCGACCCGCTTCAGGGCGTCGAAGCTGCGGACGGCCTGGCTCTGCTTGGCCGCGGGGTTCTTGATGTACTGGGCCTCGTCGAGCACGATGCGCCCCCACTTCACCTGGCCGAGCAGCTCGCGGTCGCGGTGTGCCAGCGCGTAGGTGGTGATGACCAGGTCGCTCTGCGCGGCGCGGGCGAGGAACCGCTCGCCCTGGAGCCGCTCGATGCCGTGGTGGACGAGCACGCGCAGGTCGGGGCAGAAGCGGCGGGTCTCGTGGATCCAGTTGCCCACGACCGACATCGGGACAAGGAGGAGGGTTGGAGGGACCAGGGAGCCGTGCTCCCACGCCGGGACTGCGGCCTCCGAAGTCCCGGGTAGTGACCGCTGAACCTCAAGATCGCTCGTGACGTCTACCCGGGGCTTCGTCGAAGACTCCTCAGTCCCGGCGTCGCGGGGTTGGGCGGAAGTGATCTTCGCCTGCTCTTCGGCGACCTCCCGCTCGTGGGCCATGAGGGCGAGGAGCTGCACGGTCTTGCCAAGGCCCATGTCGTCCGCGAGGCAGACGCCGAAGCCGAGCGACTCCTGGAACGACATCCATGAGACGCCGCGGGCCTGGTAGGGGCGGAGCGTGCCGTGGAAGGCTTTGGGTGGCGCGAGCTGCTCGACCTGGCGGGAGGATGACTCGCTGTTGAGGAACGCCTGGAGCCACCCGGTCGCCTCGAGCCCCACCACGGGGATGCCCGTGGTCTTGAGGTCGCTGGCGTAGGCCATGCGCATGGCCTCCGCGAGGCGGATCTTGCCGCCGGGGTTCTCGCGGATAAAGCGGATCGCGGCGTGGACGTCCTCCGGGCGGATCTCGACCCAGCGGCCGTTGATGCGCACCAGCGGCGTGCGTTTGCTGGCGAGCTGCTCGAACTCGTGGAGGGAGAGCGTGGTCTCGCCGACGGCGATCTCCCACTTGTAGTTGATGAGCGAAGCCAGGCCGAGCTGCGCCCGCGCGGCGTTGGTCAGGCCCGTGCCGCCCTCGGCGAAGGGGTCGAGGTCCTCGTCGCTCTCGAGCCGGAGCTTGGCGCCCAGGCGTGCCGCGGGCGAATCCCACCACGCGGGGGCCTCGACGCCGAACCCCTGCTCGAGCAGCGTGGGCCGCACTTCGCGCAGGAACTCATAGGCCTTGCGGGTTGAGAGCGCGAGGGACTTGGGCTCGGACTCTTCCAGCGCCTCTTCGAGGCGCGGGTAGAACCGCGAGGCGCGGCCGAGCTCACCCAGCAGCAGTTCCTGGGGCTGCTCGATGCGCCGGCCCAACACCGTCACGCTGTCGCCGGTCAGCAGCCACACGTCCGACGCGTCCAGCACGATCGAGGGCTGCTCCACGCTCTGCATGTGGAACGAGAGGTCCCAGGCGGGCTCCTCCGGGTCGGGGGCCTGGTCTGCCGACAGAAGCAGAGGCTCGGCCAGCCTGAGCATGAGCCGCCACGCGGAGCTCGCGCCGCGCTCCTCGAGCACGCCAAGCCAGGACCGCACGCGCTTGTTCAGCTCGGCACGCAGCGGGCCGGCGGCCTGGAGCTGCGCCCGCGGCGTGAGCAGGCCGCGGAGCCAGGCCACGTGCGGGTCGGTGAGGGGCTTGTCTTCGACCGACTCGGCGAAGTTTTCCGCCAGCAGGGGGCGGCGGCACTCCGCGTCCGTCACTGCGAGCAGGAAGTCTTCGGTGATGGGCCAGGGCTCGTGCCGGAAGCGGTCCGCGACGGCCCGCGCGGCGGGCGGCATCGCCGAGACCAGCCGCTGCACGCGGCCGGCAGAGGCCTCGTCGCTGACCCAGGCCTGCCACTGCGCATCAAGCTCGCCCGCGGCCGTCTGGACCAGGGCGGGCACGAAACGCTGCTGGCTGAGCAGGTGCTTGCTGAGCCGCGCGGCCTGCGCGAAGTAGTCGAGCGTGGCGCCCGCGTGGAACCTCGCATCGCCGTTCGAGGCAAGCTCCGACTGCTCAGAAAGCGTCTCGCTCAGCGCCAGCAGCACGGCCGCCACGTACGGGGAGGGCACCGAGACGGTGGGAACCTCGAACGTCGCCACCTCGACCGGGCCGCGACCCTCGGCGTCGTCGGTGCGGCCCAGTAGCCGCGCCAGCGTGGAGCTGGGAAGCGGCACACCCCCCGCGGCGGGGAGCCGCAGGCGAATCACCGCGGGCTCCGCATCGACACCGTCCGTGAAGGGCGCAAGGTCGAGCCCGGGCTGGGCGAAGGGGTGCGGGACGGCGCGGCCGGGCTCGCCCTGGGCGGCGGGCGCGTTCTTCAGCAGGTCGGGGCTCTCGGCCCAGAGGTGCAGCCGCCCCTCGGACCAGTTCGCGTGCAGCACGTTCGTCAAAGCTCAATCACCTTCCGTGGCCCGCGGCGGGGGCGATGCAGCACCGCAAGTGAGGGCGCAGGGACTCGAACCCTGGACCGACGGCTTAAAAGGCCGCTGCTCTACCAACTGAGCTACGCCCTCCGCGTAGGACCGCAATGGTAGGAGGCGGCCCGCTCCAAAACGCGCGCGGGCGCCGTGAAAAGGGCCGCCCCGGCAGGAGCGGCCCTTGGAAACTGCTTGAAACAACCCGCTCAGACGCTGCCGGTGCGGCCCAGCGGCGTGCCCAGGGTGCCGAAGGCGGCGCCCGGGGTGTCGTCGGGCACAAGACCCACGAACGCGCGGTCGTAGTGGCTCATGTACGCGACGATCGGCGTGGGAGCCTTGATCCGCGTGCCGAACCACTGCGGCGAGAGGCGGCGGTCGCCGGTGATGAACTGGTCCATGTTGAACTCGGTCACGCGCCGGGCCGGCAGCGTGCGGCGGAAGGTCTCGGTGCCGGGCACGCCGTCGTAGCCGATGGTGATCTCGACGGTGACGTCGAAGTCCGAGGGGTTGTAGAGGCGGAGCAGGTCGGTGACGCCCGGGTGGTTGTCGCCGTCGCCGGGACGGAAGCCCTCGGCAAAGCCCCACACGGTGGAGGCCGTCGCGGTGGTGGCCGAGGACTGCGCGTCCCCGAAGCCGCGGGTGAGGAGGCTGACGCTGACGGCGGCGCCGTTGGTGGTCTCGTAGGTGAGGCCGTAGGCCTGGTTGGTCGGGAAGTTGGGGATCTCCGCGACGTTGAGGACGCGCTGAGAGTTGGCCGGCACGGTCAGGCTGCGGCTGACCGAGCTGCCGTTGGCGAAGATGAAGGTGATGACCGCGGTGGTCTCGGCGTTGGTCCCGTTGAGCACTGCTACCGTCTCAGTCCCGGTGTTGAGGCCGAACTGGCCCTCGGGGATCACGCCCGTCGGAGCCCCGAAGCCGCTGTTGCCGATGCTGCCCGCGGCGTTGAACTCGCTGAAGTCGTAGTGCGAGACCGAGGCCACGATCGGCTGCTCGGACTGGATGGTTGCGCCGTACTCACCCGTGGGGATGGCGTTGCCGTTGGCGATCACCGACCCGGTGGAGATGACCGTGCCGGCGGGGATGACGGTGCCCTCGGCGATCTGGGCGCCGTTGATGGTCGTGAAGCCCAGGCTCTGGCGGCTGAAGGTGACGACGTAGTCGCTCTGGAGCGTGAAGGGCTGGGTGAAGGTGTAGCCGGCGACGATGGTGAGGTCGTTGACGGCCCATCCGCCGCGCCGGAAGGCCTCGAGGTTGAAGGCGGTCTGGAAGGGCGCCCCGCCCGTCGCCGGGTAGAACCGGCCCGTGACCTTGCTGAAGGTGTCGGTGGGGTTGTAGAAGACGATGAAGTCCGCCGTGCCGCCGATGCCCTTGGAGACGGAGGGGAAGCTCCAGTCGGTGCGGGTCTCGGAGGTGAAGCTCTCGCCGATGGCGGCCTGGTGGCCGGCGAGGATGCCCAGGTCGTAGTGGCTGAAGGTCGCCGAGACCGGGCGGTCGGAGCGGACCTCCAGGGCGAAGGGGGCGTTCGCACGCCCGGCCAGGGCGCCGCCGCTGTTGAACAGCTCGGGCGTCGTGATGGTCAGGCCGCTGCGGGCGTTGGCGCCGATGGTGAGCTGGCCCACAAGCTGGTCGCGCACGCCCGTCTCGTAGCGGGCGATGACGTAGACCGTCGCGGGCTGGTCGCTCAGGTTGCTGATCGGCACGAAGGTGTAGATGTTGTCGCCGAAGAAGCCCTCGGGGTAGTAGACGCGGTAGGGCAGCGTGGGCACCGTCTCGGGGATGGTGGTGCCGCTGTCGAGCGTCTCGGAGGCAGGCGTGGCGGGGTTGGCGGTCAGGTGGCCGGTGCCCGTGCCGTTGTTCATGGCGTCGATCTGGCTCTCGACCGCCGCGGGGGTGTTGCCGAAGAAGACGAAGTAACGGACAGCGACGGTCTGGCCGGGCGCGATGTTGCCCAGGTCGTAGGCGAGCACGAGCTTGCCGTCGGTCGAGGTGCCGTTGGGGTCGTTGGGCGCCTGGGCGAGCAGCAGCGAGGGGTCGCGGACGACCGTGCTGCCCGGGATGACCGTCGCCTGCACGCGGCTGTCGGACTCGGGCGCGACCAGCGCGACCGTGAGGCCCTGCGCGAACTGGTTGGTGATGTAGCTGGCGAACGCCGCCTTGCCCGAGTCGGAAACGTCGTTCAGGGTCGCGGCGTTGTTCTGGCCCAGGCCCAGGCCTTGCTGCGGGTTGAAGCCTTCCATCCACGCGACGTCGTTGAGCGCCCCGCCGGTGATGTTCGTGAAGAAGACGTCGATGGCCATGAACGAGTCGTTGTGGCCGTAGGAGATGACGCGGTCGACATCGAGCCCGCGGTGATTGGCCTTGGTGGAGATGCGGTTGTTCGCGAAGTCTCCGCTGCTGGTCAGAGACAGGGGGAGCTCGTTCCCGCCGGTGCTCGAGTTGGCGAAGCTGTTTCCGTTGACGACCAGGCCCAGGAAGGACTCGCCGAAGAACTCGGTGCCATTGAACCGAGCCCCGACGCCCGACTGGCTGAAGGTGCCGTCCGGCCCCACACCGATGGTGAGCGGGTTGCCGGTGAGCACAGCGCCCGGATCGGACACGCCCGCGGCGAGGAACACCGTCATGGTGTAGTTGCCGGTGCTCTGCGCCACGACCCCGCTGGCGACGACCGTCGGGTCGTACGCGGTGTTGCCGCCCTCGGACACCGCGATGTAGTACGTGCCGCTGTTGGCGAACACGTAGTTGTCGATCGACGAGTTGAGGCTGTTGGAGGGGCTGCTGAACAGGATCTGCGTGCCCGTCGCGTCGAACAGCCGAACCGCGGTGTTGAGCGAGCCATTGGACGTGACCACCGCTGTGAGCGAGCTGCCCGCGTCGGCGTTGAAGCGGTAAATGTCACGGTCCAGGTTGCCGAAGCCGCCGTCGCCGATGAACGCCGCCCGGGTCGCGGTGCCGGTGCCGGAGATTTCCGCGAGCGGCTTGGCGGACGCGATGGTGTCGTTGGCTTCGAAAGGCCCGAAGATGTTGTTCTTGAACGTGAA
>JAEYTB010000251.1 GCA_023434205.1 Planctomycetota bacterium
GTTCCGCCCGCCGCCGCGCCGCATCCTTCTCCCGCTCCGCGCGCTCGAACGCCAGCAGGAACCTCTTCCTGATCTCCACGGCATCCTCAATCGTCTTCAACCCCGGCGCCGCCCCCCCCCCCACCCCCAGACCCCAGTACGAGTGCGTCGCCCCCGCCGCCACCACCAGCCAGTCGTACCCGACCTCCCCATCCGCCAGCAACACCCGCTTCCCATCCAGGTCAAACCCCACCACCTCCGCGAGCAGCACCTCCACGTTCTTCCACTTGTTGAACACCTTGCGGATCGGCGCCGCGATCTGCGCCGGCGACAACGCCGCCGTCGCGACCTGGTACAGCAACGGCTGGAACACGTGATGGTTCCGCCGGTCCACAATCGTCACGCTCAGCCCGCCCCGCGCCAGCTCCCGCGCCGCCGCCAACCCCCCAAACCCGCCCCCGACGACAACCACACGCTGCGCCATGCACAACACTACGGCCGCGTCGAGTCCCCCGCCCCCCTACCTCACATCCTTCCGAAAACTCGCCAGCACCTCCTCCGCGCACCGCGCCGTCGCCGTGGCGGTCCCCGTCACCACCCCCGGCTCGAACGCGTCCACGCGGATCGTCGTCTCTTTCACCTGCCCCGCGGGCACCTCGCCCAGCCTCCACACCCAGCGGTCCAGGTCCGGCGCGCCCCCCGCCTGCTCCACCAGCCGCGCGTTGGGCGACAGCGTCGCCGTCAGCACCGTGTCCAGCGCCGACACGTTCCCCGTGTTCGACACGCGGATCGTGACCAGCACGCCCGTCGCGTTCGGCCCCGGCTCCATCGCCTCGATGCCCAGGTTCAGGACCGGCTCGCCCACCACCATCGCCGTCTCCACCACCTCCGTCCGCGCGCCGGGCGTGTCCGCGACCGACACCATCGACATGAACTGCCCCGCCCGCTCAGCCCGAGCCGGCACCGTCACCTCGCGCGTCGCGCCCGCGGTCACCAGCCCGATGTTCATCTCCACCGCCGTCTCCCCCGCCGCCGTCCGCATCCCCGGCGGCAGCGTCGCCTTCACATACGCGTCGGGCACATCCACCGCCCCGTTGTTCACCACCACGAACCGCAGCGGGATGTCCTCGCAGATCAACGCCGCCGCGGGCGTCATCACGCTCACCGACAGCGGCGACACCCGCTCCCGCTCCACCACCACCGTGCTCACATCCGGCACGGGCGTCACCGTCGTCGTCCGCACCACCTCCGTCCGCGTGACCGGCCCGACCCCGCTCGTCCGGTACACCGCGCTGGCATCCCCCACCCCGTCGCTCCGCACCACCATCCCCCGCGGCGACGGCCCGATCACCACCGGCTCCCCGTACACATCCTCCGTGTACCCAGGCCGCGTCTCGCACCCCGCCCCCAGAACCATCACGGCGACGGCCCCCACCAGCATCAGCCCGATCCGCCGCCGTCCCGTCGCCGTCTGATAAGTGGTCACGTCCGCACTCCTTTGCTGCCCGGCCGCCCCCCTCCTTCACGGGGTGTCCGCCCCGTCTCAGGCGGCCGTCAGCCCCACCATGCCCCCCCTTCCGTTCCCGACGGTGAATCCAATCTGAAGCCAACCTCGCATCCTGCCCGAAGGGAACCAGGGCAGAACCCCTTCAAACACCAGCCTTTACCCCGCACCCCCGAATCCGGACCCGCGAACAATGCCGAATCCAAAGGACCACGACGCGGGTATGCTGCACCCGGGCATACGCATGGACCTTGACCACCAACAGCTCGACTCGCACTGCCAGCACCAGTTCCTGGCCGAGCTCCTCCGCAACCTCGCGCCCGACCTCAGCGCCGCCGCGGCACGCCGCTTCTGCCAACTCGACCCCACCGTCAAGGCCCGCTACCCCGATGTGCCCTGCCAGGCCTGGCACGACCTCTTCTCAACGTGGGTCACCGACCTCGCCGCCTCCCTCGCCGCGTGCAGGCCCGAAATCCTCCACCGCCAGGTCGCGTGGACCAAGTCCCTCCTGGGGGCACGCACCGTCTCCGAAACCGACCTCGTCGCCGCCCTCACGGCACTGCGCGACGCCACCCTCGAGCACGCCCCGCCCGAAGATGCGGCGCTCATCCAGGCCTACATCGCGAGCACCATCGAGCACATCGCGCAGTGCCCCGGCTGCCCCCCCTGCCACCTCACCAACGACTGCCCCAACCAGCGCCTCGCGCTCGAGTTCGTCGTCACCATGCTCGAGGGCGACCGCCGCGCCGCCAGCGACCTGATCCTGGGCGCCGCCCGCACCGGCCTCCCCGTCCGCCAGCTCTACCTCGAGGTCCTCTACCCCGCGATGAAAGAGCTCGGCCGCATGTGGGAACGCAACGAGATCGACGTCGCCGAGGAGCACTTCTGCACCGCCACCACCGAAATGGTGATGAGCCAGCTCTACCCCTTCATCGCCCGCGCCGCCCCCAACGGCAAGGTCGCCGTCGTCGCCGCGGCACAGGGCAACCTCCACCAGATCGGCGTCCGCATGGTCGCCGACTTCCTTGAAATGGACGGCTGGCGCCCCATCTACCTGGGCGCCAACGTGCCCGCGCACGACCTCGCGCTCGCCGTGAACGACTTCAAGGCCGACGTGCTCGCCATCGCCGCCTGCCTGCACGCCCACATCCAGAGCGTCGCCGACGCCATCGCCGTGGTCCGCTCCTGCCCGCAGGCCGCGCCCGTAAAAATCATCGTCGGCGGCAACGGCTTCGCGGGCACCGGCGAGCTCTGGCGCGAGATCGGCGCCGACGCCATGGCGCTCTGCGTCGACGAAGCCGTCGCCCTCGCCAACCAGCTCACCCTGCCCGACCAGATCGCCCGGCGTTGATCCCACCCGGCCCCGAGCACCGGGCGCCCGCGCGCCCGATGCTCGCCGACATCCGCCCGGCTTGCGTCCCTCACACCCCCGGAGGACGGCGCCCCACGGCAAGGCCCCACACCAGGGCCACCAGGAACACCACCAGGAAGATGAAGAACAGGATCCGCGCGATATCCGTCGCCGCGCCCGCGATCCCGCCGAATCCGAAGATCGCGGCGATGATCGCAACGATAAAGAAGACAATCGCCCACCGGAGCATCAAGCACCTCCAAGTCCCCCACCAGCCACGACCATACCCCACCCCCCGCGCGCCGCCGCCGTCTGCGTCACTTCTCACCCCCGCGCTCATCCCCGAGCACGCCCTCACCCCCCTCTGCGAGGCGGAGGGGGTTCTTATCTCCTCCCCCGGCTCCGCGGGGGAGGTGCCGAGGCTCTGCGAGGCGGAGGGGGTGCCTTTAACTCCTCCCCCGGCCCCGCGGGGGAGGTGCCGAGGCCCCGCGAGGCGGAGGGGGTGCCCTAACTCCTCACCCGGCTCCGCGGGGGAGGTGCCGAGGCCCCGCGAGGCGGAGGGGGTGCCTTCTCTCCTCACCCGCCACCACCTCCTCCCCCGGCTCCGCGGAGGAGGTGCCGAGGCCCTGCGAGGCGGAGGGGGTGTCCCCCACTCCTCCCCCGGCTCCGCGGGGGAGGTGCCGAGGCCCTGCGAGGCGGAGGGGGGTGCCTTAACTCCTCCCCCGGCTCCGCGGGGGAGGTGCCGAGGCCCTGCGAGGCGGAGGGGGCGCTTATCTCCTCCCGCGGCTCCGCGGGGGAGGTGCCGAGGCCCCGCGAGGCGGAGGGGGTTCTTATCTCCTCCCCCGGCTCTGCGGGGGAGGTGCCGAGGCTCTGCGAGGCGGAGGGGGTGCCCTAACTCCTCCCCCGGCTCTGCGGGGGAGGTGCCGAGGCCCTGCGAGGCGGAGGGGGCGCTTATCTCCTCCCCCGGCTCTGCGGGGGAGGTGCCGAGGCCCAGCGAGGCGGAGGGGTTGCCTTACCTCCTCCCCCGGCTCCGCGGGGG
>JAEYTB010000255.1 GCA_023434205.1 Planctomycetota bacterium
CCCCGGGGTGTGGGGGGGTGGTGCCGAGGCCCTGGGTGGGGGTGGGGGCGCTCCCCCTTTCTCGGACCACCCCCCAAATTCCTGTCCGCTCCCCCCACCGATTACGCTTTCAGTTGCAGAGTCCTCCCGTTAGACTGACCTGTCCGAGGGAGTCCACCATGAACCTGCGCCTCCTCACCATCGCCGCGGCACTCCTGCTCCCCGCCTACGCCGCCAACGCCCAGCTCTCCATCTCCTGGTACACCATCGACGGCGGCGGAGGAACCAGCACCGGCGGCTCCTTCACCCTCCGCGGCACCATCGGCCAGCACGACGCCGCCGCCCCCCTCTCCGGCGGCTCTTTCACCCTCTCCCCCGGCTTCTGGCCCGGCCCCGCCGACGCCCCCATCGGCTGCGGCACCGCCGACTTCGACGGCGACGGCGACATCGGCACCGACGCCGACATCGAAGCCTTCTTCGCCTGCCTCGCCGGCAACTGCTGCCCCACCTGCTTCGTCCTGGGCGCCGACTTCAACGCCGACGGCGACATCGGCACCGACGCCGACATCGAGGCCTTCTTCCGCGTCCTCGCCGGGGGACCGTGCTAAGCACGCCCGATCGCCGCAACTTCCTACTAACGCACTTGCGAGTCCCCCTCGCCGCTGTCCAACGCACCTGCAACCCATCTGAACCCTGCCGCGTACCCTCCAGCGGGCCATTCGGCCCTGCCGGACCGTCTTCCCGCGGAGGCTTTATGCATCGCCTTATCACCGTGGTTGCGGTATTGGCCTTGGTTGAAGCCGCGCAGGGCCAGAACTGCTCGCCGCAGGTGTCGGGCGCGCCGGGAGCCCCCGTAGACCGTACCGGCTATTCGAACTACACCTTCGCGCTCATCCCCTTCAACGACGAGACCGGCACCTCGCTGGTCGCCGCGGGCAGGTTCTACTTCCCGCGCATGGGCCAGGGCAACACGCAATACGACGCCTACCCCGCGGCGAAGTACCAGCGCGGCCGCTGGTCGCCCATGGGTGCTGTGACTGATTCTGTCGGACGGTCGCTTGCGCTTACCGAACTTCCGGTAGATGGTGGGCCCGTACAGCGCAGCCTCTACCTCGCAAGAGATGGCAGCAACGTTCAGCGCTGGAATGGTTCCTCCTGGACGACCACGAGCGTCGCCGCGTCGCTGATTACCTCCTTCACCGACCAGCAGGGCCCCGGGCTGGCCCTCGTCAGCTCGGATCGGCGGATGGTCTCCACCTGGCGCGGCACGGGCAGCGCGATCACCACCGACCCGGGAACCTCCCAATGGTGGGGCTCGATCAGCTCGCTCCGATTCCTGGACGACGGCTCCGGCCCTGCCCTCTATGCCGCGGGCGACATGTCCAAGCTTCCGCAGTTCCGTACCCTTGCCAAGCTCGTCGACGGCCAGTGGCAGCAGGTCCCGCTCCCCGATATCGACCCCGCGGCGTACGCGACCGACGTCATCGTCTTCGACAGCGGCGTGGGCCCGGAACTCCACACCACCATCTTCACGCCCGCGACCAGCACCTTCAGCGTTTACCGCCGCCGTGCGAACGAGTGGTCCGTCGTGGGTCAACCGCTCCCCGCCGGCACAGGCCGCCTGGCGGTTGTCCGCGAGCAGGGCTTCGACCGCCTGTACCACCTCGCCGGCCACCCCTACCGCTGGGAAGGGAACTCGTGGGTGCCGCCGGTGTACTTCACGACCGATACGTCGTTCTCACCTGATGGAGAGACCTACGCCATCACCTCCACCGACGCCGGGCAGGGTGAGCGCACCTACGTCGGCGGCATGTTCCACGGCAGTTCTTCTGCGTTTTTCCAGCAACTCCCGCTCGGGGGGTACCCCATCTCCACTCCGGCGGCAACGGTCATCAGTTTCACGGATGGAGACGCTGCAGCGCTCACCTCCGGCCTCACGTGCGCCTCGCAAAACCCCGCCCCGCAACTGACCGCCGTAAACCTGCCGGAGGGCACACGCCTCATCGCGCACGACGGGGTTCTCGCCGCGGGTGGACGCTTCGCCGACAACATGGCCATGTTCCACAACGATCAGTGGACCAACCTGGGCAGTTCCTACCGCGCTTCGTACGGAACCATGTCGCTCGCAACCGGCCTGGTCAATGGCGTCACACGCCTCGTGCGCCGAACCAGCGCCGCCACCGATTACCGCAACGACGCGGGCGAGTGGGCCCCGCTCCCCGCGGCGAACGGGAACCTCGCCAGCTACAACAACGATGTGTACTCCATCGGCGCTAATGCCGTCCGCCGCCTCGACGACGCGACCTGGACCACCGTCCTCACCGGCCTCAACATCAACCCAACCCCTCGCACCATCACCAGCCCGCCCAACCAGAGCGTCCTGACTTTCGCGACCAACCGCACCCTCTACGACTTCGACGGGCACCAGCTCCTTCCCCTGCCGCTCGCACCCGCCAACGTCCACCAGCTCGTCTACCACGACCACGGCGAGGGCCCCGTGCTTTACGCCTCCCTCGCCTCCAACCCCCCGCGCATCGTCCGCCTGCGAGCCGGCATATGGGAGGAGCTCCCCCCCGGCCTCTCATCCACCAGCCTCCTTTCAATCGCTGCGTTCGACGACGGCGGTGGTGAGGCTCTCTTTGCCGTCGGCGGCAGCGGAACCAACGCCATCGACGGCACCGGCTGGGTCTTCACCCCCGTCGCGCGGTTCCGGCACGACACCTGGACGGCTGTCACCGAAGACCTCCGCCCTCTGTTCCACGACATTCTGTACTCCTCCCTGGCGGTCGTCGACGACCGCCTCTACATCTCCGGTAGTTTCAAGCATCTCGGCCACACCCGCGCCGACCACTTCGGCTGGGTCCAGGCCTGCCCCCGCACCTGCACCCCCGACTTCGACGGCGACGGCGCCCCCGCCACCGACGCCGACATTGAAGCCTTCTTCCTCTGCCTCGCCGGAACCTGCTGCCCCCGCTGCACCGCCGACTTCAACGCCGACGGCGACATCGGCACCGACGCCGACATCGAGGCCTTCTTCCGTGTCCTCGCCGGCGGGAACTGCTAGCCTCGTTGCGGGGGGGCGGCTTTCAGCCCGCAGCACACCACCCTTCAACATCCCCGCCCCGCACAGCGCTCCCCGCGCCCATCGAACCGCGCAGGAGCAACGCCCGCCTCAATACCGCGCCACGCGCTTCCCCCGCCTCGAATGAGGGGAGAACACACCCATCCGCCACGATTCTGAGGCAGCCGCCGCCTGAACGCCGAAACTTCATTCCAAGCCCAGTCCCTGCCCATGGCACCACGACCCGACTCTGTGTAGTGTGGCCGCTGGGGGTCACCTACAGCCATCTTCACCAGGCCCACCCCACGGGCCCGCACGAAAGGAGACGCCGGATGCGGTCTTTGCTGTCCCTTTGCACGCTCTCGCTGGCTACGTCGATCGCCTGCGCCCAGCCCGCCCCTGACTATGGGTTTGAGTGGCGGACCATCGGCGATCCCGGCAACCCTGATGCACGGGTGGAGGACTACTTCTACCTGCAGTTTGGCCCGGGCCCGGTCGGAGGCGTGGACTACACCTATCGACTCACACGGACAGAAGTTACGAACACGCAGTGGATCGAGTTTGTGGATATGTACTCGCGGCTCAACCCGTCGGTGTACGGCGATCCCGGGTTCCACGGCCGCGATGTGTTCTTCACCAGCAGCAACCCGGACAACTTCGGATGGACGCCGTTTGGGGGTGCGGAAAACTCCGCGGCGGTGGTGGCGTGGCTGTACGCCGCGCGGTTCTGCAACTGGCTCCACAACGGCAAGGTCAACCAGTTGTGGGCGTTTGAGAACGGCGCGTACGACATGAGCACGTACCACGACACGCCCACGGGCTGGGTGGGGCAGCTCACGCGGTCGCCCGGGGCACGCTTCTGGATTCCGAACCAGGATGAGTGGACGAAGGGGTTGCACTGGGACCCCAACAAGCACGGCGTGGGGCAGGGCGGCTACTGGCTGTACCCGCACTCCAGCGATACGCCGCCGATCGGCGGGGCTCCGGGCACGCCGGGGGCGCAGACGAGCGCGGGAGGCTGGGACGACGACGCGTATCAGTACGTGCCTGTTGGATCCTACCTGCACGCGCAGTCGCCATGGGGACTCCTCGACGGGTCTGGCGGGGCTGCCGAGTACATGGAGGGTGGCCAGGCGCCCGGTGCCCTGCACAGCACATGGACAAGGTTCAACTCAATTCACCCGTATGACCGACTCGACTTTTCTTGGGGCACGCTACCCAACGCGCCTGTTGGCGGTCTGCGGATAGCATCGATCGTTCCCAGCCCGGCATCCATGATTGCGTTGTTCGCGATCGGGGGTGTTTTACCAATGAGGAGGCGTCATGTGCGAGAATGTTCTCGTTAGGCTCGTCGTAGCGTTGGTATTGTTCGGCGCGTGCACGCGGGCACTCGCCTACAGCGTTTCCAAGAGCCATTCGGACATTCAGGGGGTCACGTACAACACCAACGGCGGCTCGCTGAACCTTGTAGCCACCTACACGGGGACAGATGTCGTCGTGTACACCATTATCGGTGGATCGGCAGAAGACTTACCGAACATTACGGTCGATGCCAACACGCCGAACACCTACGTGGAAGTGCACATCCACGGGGGCAACCCCGTCGGCCGAGTCGGGAGCGTGGGGAGCATCACACGGCTGTCTACCTGTACGAGTTCGGTCGCCATCGAAACTCTACGTTCCAACGGCAGCATCGGCAACATCACCGCGAGCAGGTTGGCCGGCGGGGTTGGGGACTTTTCGGGGATCACGATCTCACTCGCGCCGGATGGCTTGGTTGCCCCCGACATTGGATCCCTGACCGGTAGCTTCTCGGGCGACATACTCGCCGAAGATGGTGAGATCTCTGCCTTGAACAGTTCGATCGACGACATCGGCAGCAGCGGAACGCCGATCAACGTTCGCGCACTCGATGAGATTGGGTACATCCTCGGAACCGCGATCTACGCGAATATTTCGGGGCCGGCTTCCGACCCGTACTCGGTTGACATCAATCAGATCTATTCCAACGGCGGACCGTTCGCGGGCTCGCTCAAGATGCGGAGGTTCGTCAGCGGAACGTATGGCCCCGGCATCACCGTTGTCGGCGATGTGCTGGAGGCCGACGTCGTGATCAAGGAGGCCCTGCTGAACACGGCCGACATCAACGTACCCAGCGGGGGGCTGGCCGGCCAGATCATCATCCGAGCCGGCAACAATGTCAGCCACACATGGAACGGCGAGGTGACGGTGGGCACCTCTGTCATTGAACCCGGGGTTAGCCAGCCCAACCTCGCACCCTACTACCAATACACCCACACAGACCTCGGCGGCGGCGCCATTGGCCTGGTCCCCTTCAACGT
>JAEYTB010000152.1 GCA_023434205.1 Planctomycetota bacterium
AACGCCGGCTTCGCCGCCTCCAACACAAACGCCGTCTACCTCCCCCTCCCCATCGCCCCCGGCCCCGACCCCGCCGCCACCGACCTCAGCCTCAAGGCCACGCTCCTCGAGCTCATCCACCATCCCCGCCTCCACCTCCGCGGCGTGAGCGTCACGTTCCCCTTCAAAGAGTCCCTCGTCCGCCTCGCCGCACAAGAGGCCTGGGGCATCGACCCCGACGCCCTCGCCATGGGCGCCGCCAACACCCTCACCATCTCCGAGCACGGCGCCGTCTCCCTCTCCAACACCGACGCCCCCGCAACCCAATCCTGCCTCGAATCCGCCCTCGGAACCCTCGCCGGCAGGCACATCGCCATCCTCGGCGCGGGCGGCGTCTCCAGCGCCGCCGCCCACGCCGCGGCACGCGCGGGGGCCCGCATCAGCATCTACGCCCGCCAGCCCGACCAGGCAGAAGCGCTCGCCGCCCGCGTCCACGCCCACGTCCCCACCGCCCAGGCCGCGGCCGCCAACTGGCAAGCTGTTCCGTCTATAGCGGCCGACGCCATCGTCAACGGCACCCCCGTCGGCATGACCGGTGGCCCCGCCCCCGGGGAATCGCCGATACCAGACCTGTCCCGCCTGGGCCCCGAGACGGTCGTCATGGACACCGTCTACAGCCCCGTCGAGACGCCGCTCCTCAAGGCGGCACGTGCCGCGGGACTTGCAACCATCGACGGGGTCAGCCTGTTCACCCGGCAGGCCGCGGCACAGTTCGAGCGCTGGACCGGCTCACCGCCGGAGCCGGGCCTGTTCGAGCGTCTGGTGCGAGAGCGGCTGCGAACGCAGGAAGAGCCATGACCACCCTTCCCACCAACCTCCAGGAACCCGCCCAGCCCGCACGCCTGCACGCGCTCTACCCCAACATCTACTGCTGGTTCCTGCTCTTCTCCTCCCTCGACATCATGCTCACGCACACCATCCTGGGCCGCTTCGGGGCCTTCGGCGGGCGCGAGCTCAACAGCATCGCCGACTACATCATCAAGGCCGCCGGCCTCTGGGGCGCCATCGGCCTCAAGTTCATCACCTGCGTCATCGCCCTCGCCATCGTCGAGTACATCGGCCGGCGGCGACCCGCCCTGGGCCAACGACTGGCCAAGCTCATGCTCGCCCTGAGCATGTTCCCCGTAGCGTGGGAACTCCTGATCCTGGCCTGGTTTGCGTTCACGCCCCACGATGTGACGCCCGCCCACTGAGCCGGTACGATTGGGGCCCATGCCCACAGTCGTGCACCCCACCGCGGTCGTTGGCCCCGAAGTTCAGCTCGGCGACGGCTGCCACATCGGCCCTTTCTGCGTCCTCACCGGCCGCGTCCGCCTCGCCGAGAACGTCCGCCTCATCTCGCACGTCCACATCCAAGGCCCGGTGGAAGTGGGGGCCAACACCCGCATCCACCCCTTCGCCTCCATCGGCTTCACCCCCCAGGACGTGAAGTGGAAGGACGACCACGCCACCGCAGGCGTCCGCATCGGCAGCGACACCCAGATCCGCGAGAACGTCACCCTCCACGCCGCGAGCAAGCCCGATGTGCCCACCTCCGTCGGCGACCGCTGCTTCGTCATGGTGGGCTCGCACCTGGGCCACGATGCCAAAATCGGCAACGACGTCGTCCTCGTCAACAACGTCCTGCTCGCCGGCCACTCCGAGGTCGGCGACAAGGCCACGCTCGGCGGCGCCGCCGCCGTCCACCAGTTCTGCCGCGTCGGCCGCATGGCCTTCATCTCCGGCATGACCGCCGTCGCCATGGACGTGCCCCCCTTCTGCATCTCCGCCGAACGCAACCACATCCACGGCATCAACCTCGTCGGCCTCCGCCGCAACGGCGTCCCCCGCGACCAGATCACCCTGGTCCGCCGCGCCTTCCGCAAGGCCCTCCGCCCCACCCTCCCCCGCAAAGAACAGATCGCCATCCTCGAGGACATCGGCCGCGAGTGCCCCCTCGTCACCGAGATGGCCGACTTCATCCGCACCAGCAAGCGGTCGATCTCCGCCGGCACCGCCCGCCCCCCGCGCTCCCTCATCACCTGGCTCCACTACGCCCGCCGCGGCGAACACCTCCCCGGCCTCGAGGAAGCCACCCAGGAAGACCTCTAACGGGTGCCACGGCCCCGCCCTCGGGCCGTGCCTTCCGCCAGTGACCTGACATGCACGACGCACCCGACACCCCCTGCGACGAGGCCTCGCTCTGTGTCCTGGCCAGCAGCAGCAAGGGCAACTGCTCCGCGCTCGTGCTCGGCCGCGACGAGTCCCGCCGCCTCATCCTCATCGACGCAGGCCTCAGCCCCCGCCGCACCAAGGACCTCCTTGCGCAGCAGGGGATCGACCTGCCCGTCTCCGCCATCCTCTTCACCCACCTCGACCACGACCACTTCCACCCCGGCTGGCCCGCCGCGCTCCCCGAGTCCGCCCACATCCACATCCACAAGCGCCACCGCAGCCGCGCCCAGCGCGCCGGCCTCCTCCACACGCCCACCCGCGTCTTCGAGCACGACTTCACCCTGGGCCCGGGCGTCCATGTCCGCCCGCTCCTGATGTCCCACGACACACTCGGCGCCGCCGCGTTCCGCATCGACTTCGCCCACAGCGGCCGCAGCCTGGGCTACGCCACCGACCTCGGCCGCGCCACCCAGCGCCTCACCGACCACCTCCAGGGCGTGGACGTCCTCGCCATCGAGTCCAACTACTGCCCCACCCTGCAGGCCTACTCCGGCCGCCCCGAGTTCCTCCGCCGCCGCATCACCAACGGCAGCGGCCACCTCAGCAACGAGCAGGCCGCCCAGGCCGTCCGCGACATCCAACCCCGCGAGCACGTCGTCCTTCTCCACCTCTCCCTCGACTGCAACCGCCCCGAACTCGCCGCGATGCACCACAGCCAGTCCCCCTGCAAAGTCACCACCGCCAGCTGGGAAAAGCCCACCGAGTGGCTCCCGCTCACCTGGCCCGCGGCGGCCCGCGCCGCCAACCCCGCCGCGCCCACCATCACCACCCGCCAGCCCACGCTCTTCGAAGCCCTGACCGGCAACCCCTGAACATCCACCCGCGCCCCCACGCCGAACCCACCTCCGCGACACGCCCCGCGGCGTGCCGCCCGGAGTTTCGACCTACCCTATGACCCCGATGCCGACCCCGACCCCCACGCCGACCGCCGCCTCCGACGAAACGCTCGTCTTCGCCATCGAGGCCGCGCGCCTGGTCCGCGACGACAAGTGCGAGGACGTCACCCTCCTCGACGTCCGCGAACTCTCCCAGGTCACCGACTACATCATCGTCGCCAGCGGCAGCAGCGACCGCCAGATGCACTCCGTCCTCCGCCACGTCGAGGAGCTGGGCAAGGGCCGCAACATGCCCAGCTTCCGCAGCAACGCCGATGACCGCAGCACCTGGCTCCTCATCGACTTCGTCGACGTCGTCGTCCACCTCTTCGAGCCCAACACCCGCGCCCACTACGACCTCGAAATGCTCTGGGGCGACGCCCCGCGCATCCAGTGGGAGCGGCCCGACCAGCTCCCCCGCGACCGCGCCGGCCTCAACGCCTGAGCCTCCCGGCGCAGAAAAAAAGCCCGGGCCAAGGGGCCCGGGCTCATGGATCACACTCGCTCGCGCGGGCTTACTTCTTCCCGCCCGCCTGCTCCGCCAGCACCGCATCCATCATGCTCTTGGGCATCTGGCGGTACTCCAGGAACTCCATCGTCGAGCTCGCCCGGCCCTGCGACATGCCGCGCAGGCTCGTCGTATACCCGAACATCTCGCTCAGCGGAACCTCGCACGTCACCAGCTTCACCACGCCGCGGTCTTCCGTGTCGATGATCATCCCGCGACGGCTGTTCATGTCCGCCGTGACGTTGCCCAGGTAGTCGTTGGGCACCGTCACCACCACCTTCATGATCGGCTCCAGCAGCGCCGGCCCGCACTTCTCCGTGGCCTCCATCACCGCCAGCCGCGCCGCCTGCTCGAACGCCACCTGCGACGAGTCCACCGCGTGGTAGCTCCCGTCCACGATCGTCACCTTCACGTTGATCATCGGGTACCCGAACTTCACGCCCGTCGTGCACGTGGTCCGCGCCCCGTCCATCGCCGGCTTGATGAACTCCTTCGGGATCGCGCCGCCGACGATCGCGCTCGTCACCGCGACGTTATCGTCAAAGTCGAGCTCCTCTTCCTTCGCCTGCTCCGCCGTGTACGGCTCCATGTTGATGATCACGTCGCCGAACTGCCCGCGACCGCCCGTCTGCTTCTTGAACAGCCCGCGCACATACTCGGCCTTCTTCGTGATCGTCTCGCGGTAGCTCACCCGGGGCTTGCCGACCGCCACGTTGATCTTCATGTCCCGGACCAGCTTGGTCCGGATGATGTCCAGGTGCAGCTCGCCCATCCCCGAGATGATGGTCTGCCCCGTCTCCTCGTCGAAGTTGCTCCGGAAGCTCGGGTCCTCGCGACGGATCACGCCCAGCGCTTCGGACAGCCGCCGCTTGTCGTCGCTCGTCTTGGGCTCGATCGACATGCTGATCACCGGCTCGGGGAAGAACATCCGCTCCAGCATGATCGGCTGGTCCGCGTCGCACAGCGTGTCGCCCGTGTAGCTGTCCTTGATGCCCACCACCGCCACGATGTTCCCCGCCGTGACCTCCTCCAGCGGGATGCGGTTGTTCGCGTGCATCTCGAAGATCCGGCTCGCGTTCTCCTTCTTCCCGTTGCCCGGGTTGAGGAGCCGCGTGCCCTTGCTCAGCGTCCCGCTGTACACCCGGATGTACGTCAGGTCGCCGTGCTGATCGCTCACCACCTTGAACACCAGCGCCGAGAAGGGGGCCTTCTCATCGTGGGGGCGGCTCATCTTGACTTCCTTGTCCCGCGGATCGCTCCCCTCCACCGGCGGCTTCTCGTTCGGGCTCGGCAGGTAATCAATCACCGCGTCCAGCAGCATCTGCACGCCGATGTTCCGCAGCGCCGCCCCGCACAGAACCGGGTAGCACGCCCGCGTGATCGTCCCCTTGCGGATCGCCTTCTTGATCTCCGGCACCGTCGGCTCCTGGCCCTCCAGGTACTTGTGCATCAGATCGTCGTCCAGCTCGCTGGCCTTCTCGATCATGATGTGCCGCCACTTCTCCGCGTACTCCTTCAGGTCCGCGGGCACTTCCTTCTCGATCACCGTCTCGCCCTTGTCGCCCTCGAAGTAGTACGCCTTCATCGTCAGCAGGTCGATGATCCCCTTGAACTCGTGCCCCACCCCGATCGGGCACTGGATCGGCAGCCCGTTCGCACCCAGCCGCGTCTTGATCGTCTCGTACGAGAAGTCAAAGTTCGCGCCGATCTTGTCCATCTTGTTGATGAAGCACATCCGCGGCACCTTGTACCGGTCCGCCTGACGCCACACCGTCTCGGACTGCGCCTCCACGCCCTCCTTGCCGTCGAACACCGCGCACGCCCCGTCCAGAACGCGCAGCGACCGCTCCACCTCGATCGTGAAGTCCACGTGCCCCGGCGTGTCGATCAGGTTGATCTTGTAGTCGATCCCCGCGTGCGTCCACGGGCACGTCGTCGCCGCCGACTGGATCGTGATCCCGCGCTCCTGCTCATCCTGCAGGAAGTCCATCGTCGCCGTGCCCTCGTGCACCTCGCCGATCTTGTAGTTCTTCCCCGTGTAGTACAGGATGCGCTCGGACACGGTGGTTTTGCCCGCGTCGATGTGGGCGCAGATGCCGATGTTGCGGATCTTCGTAAGGTCGGTTGCCATAAGGTCGCTGCTTTCCTGAATGCGGCTCACCGGGGCCCCCTGTGGGCTCCGGTCATGTGCTGGTGACTCGGACCGCCGCCGGCCTGTGCTCAGGCCCTCTCCGCGGCGTACGTTGTGCTGGGTTAGGTCGGGCGCAAAAGCGCGGCCGCGTCACGGCCGCGTGAGGTCAAACCGGCTCGATCTCTTCTTCCTCTTCCATATCGCCCAATCCGATCGTCGAACACCCCGACTGCTGACCGCCCCAACTGCTGACCGCACGGAGGCTCAAAACAAGCCTTCCCTTGCGTCCCTTGGGGTCTGCTGAGGGGAGGGGAATGGTAACGGCCAAACCCCTGATATCAAGGTCCTTTCAGGGCCCCCCGCCCGTCCCACCCGGGGCCGCCCCCGGCCCTCCCGCCCGCACCAAACCCTCAAGCTCCGCCACCTCCCGGGCCCCAAGCTGCCGCACCGGGTCCAGCCGCAGGCCCCCGCTCAGCCGCAGAGCCTCCGCCGCCAGCCCCGCCGCCTCCGCCGCCCTCCCTTGCCGGGCCGCGATCCGGGCCGCCTCCACCCGGTACATGGGCTCATACGGCGCGAGCCGCGCCGCACCCAGATAAGCGTCCTTCGCCCGTTCCAGCCCGTCCGTCCCCTCCAACCCCAGCTCGTGCAGCGTCCGCCGCACCAGCCCCAGCCACGCCAGCCCGGCAGCCGTCTCCCCCCGCCCCGCCAGGTGCCGCTCCACCAGTTCCACGC
>JAEYTB010000280.1 GCA_023434205.1 Planctomycetota bacterium
GGCTCCGCCACCACCCGCACCTGCGGCTGCTCGCTCGCCCCCCGCGCAATCGCCTGCATCCGCGCCCACTCCGGCAGCTTGTCGAGCGCCGACTCCGACCGCAGCACGCCCTCCAGCACCGGCGCCAAAGCCTCGGCCCGCCCATGCTTGAGCGTGATGGTCCGGACCCCCACCCCGTCCTTGTCTGCCGTGGTGTCCATGGACTCGATCAGCTTGGCCGCGCGCTCGATCTGCGCCGCCGTCCCCACCACCACGATCGTGTTGCTCCCCGGCTCGGGCGTCACCGTCACCGCCGGCTCGCCCGGCGCCGTCTGCGCCCGCACCGCGCTGGCCACCGCCGGCCCCACCGTCGCCGCGTCCCCCTTGCCCAGCCGGAACACGCGCACCTCGACCGCGCTGCCCGCCGACTGCTGGTCCAGCGCCTGCACCAGCCCGTCCGCCACCGCGATCACCGCCCGCGGCGCGTTCACGATCAGCGTGTTCGACGGCGCATCGCTCGTCACCTCCACCAGCCGCACCGGTGAGCTGATGGTCTAGGGCTGCAGCTCCCGCGCCCGCTGGATCAACACCCGCTCCACCAGCGGCTGGAGCCGCTCGCTCCGCGCGTTCGCCAGCGTGTACAGCTTCATCTCCGTCGGCGGCAGCGCCGGGGCCGCGTCCAGCGTCTTGAGCGTTTCCTCCAGCGGCGCAAACACCCCGACCGGCGCGCTCACGATCATCGTCCGCGTCGAAGGCTCCGCCGAAATCGTCACCGGCGCGCTCAGCGGCTTGCCCTCCGGCGCGAACGAGCCGTTCGCCGCCAGCGTCCGCAGCGTGTTCGCCACCGAGTTCACGTCCGCCCGCTCCACCTTGTACGTCCGCAGCACCACCGACTCGCCCAGCTTGGTCTGGTCCAGGCTCCGCACAAGCTGCTCGAACCCCGCAAGCCGCTTCGCCGGCGCATCCACGATCAGCGAGTTGGTCCCCACGTCCGCCCGCACCGTCACTTCCTTGGGCGGCTGCAGGTCCGGCCGCGGCACTCGCGTCCGCGGGTCCAGCGGCACCGGCGGCTGCGGGTACATCTGGTCGATCGTCCGCGCCAGCTCGTCCGCCCGCGCGATCTTCAGCGGGAAGATCCGGATCTCCCGCCCGTCCTCCTCCGTCACCTGCTCGTTGAGCTGCGCGATCACCTGCTCGATCTCCGGCAGCACCTCCGCCGCCGCCGACACGATCAGCGTGTTCGTTCCCGCGTCCGCCTGGATCGACACCGGCTTCTTCGTCCGCTCCTCGATCGGCCGCGCATCGAACGACTGCTGCAGCACCGCCGCCAGGTTCGCCGCGTCCGTGCTCCGCAGCTTCAGGATCCGCATCGGCGGACGCTCGGCCGACTGCCGCGCATCCAGCCCCTTCACCAGCGACTCGATCACCGCGTACTGCGCCGGCTGCGCGGCCACCATGATCGCGTTGGTCGCCTCCACCAGCTCAAACACCGGCTCGGGCCCCCCGCGGATCATCATCGACTCGCTGGACTTCACCATCCCCCGCAGGAAGTCCACCACCTCCGCCGCCTTCGCCAGCTTCAGCTCGATCAGCCGCACCTCGCGCGCCGGCCCCGCCTGCCGCTGGAGCTCATCCAAGATCCGCACGAACCGCGCCATCGCCTCCGGCTCCGCCACCACCATCAGCGAGTTGGACTGCTCGTTCACCGTCACATCCACCGGCCGCGCGCCCGGGATGTCCGAAACCTGCGCCGTGTACATCGCCAAGGCACGGTCCCGCACCGCCGCCGCCTTGTCCGCCACCACCGGCACGATCCGCAGCACCCGCTCCATCGGCGTCTGCGAGTCAAGCTGCTCGATCAGCCCCGCCAACGCCTCCATCTGCTGCGGCTGGGCCCGCACCACCAGCGTCCGAATCTCGTCCGCCGCCTCCAGCTGCGGCTCCACGTACGCCGCGCCGTCGCCGGGCGTCAGCAGCGGCCGTGCCAGCCGCGACAGCTTCGCCCCCAGCACGCTCGGCTGCGCCTTGCTCAGCACGAACCGGCGTGCCACCTGGTCCACCGCCGCCGACTGCTCCGCGCTCGTCAAGAGCTGCGTAAACGCCGCCAGCCCGCCCTTCGTGCCCACCAGCGTGATCGACCGCGACTCCGCGTCCAGCGCCGTCGCCACCGGGTCCTTCTCCGCACGCCCCGTCTGCCGGTACAGGTCCTGCGACTGCGCCAGGATCCCCTTCGGGTCCCCCTTGGCGATCCGCACGATCCGCACGTCCTTGTCCGCATCCGGCGCCACGTCCAGCGCCCGCACCAGCGACTCCAGCCACGTCACATCCGCGTCCAGCCCGGAGATCACGATGCTCCTGGAGTCCGGCGCCGACGCGAACTTCACCGTCTGCATCTGCTTCTGCGTCAGCAGCCGCGTCAGCATCGCCTCCAGCGTCTGCGGCGCCGCATACTGCAGCCGCACCGTCGCCGCGCGGTTCACCGGCAGCCCGACCCGCCCCGCCTGCCCCGGCCGGTCCGACACCACCCCGCTGTCCAGCTCCGACAGCAGCACCGTCGCCCGCCCGATGTGGTCGCGCGAGCCCACCACCGTCAGCTTCCCCGCACCCGCCAGCGGCAGCACCACCGGCTTCTGCTTGGGCTCCACGTTGGCGAACAGCGCCGTCACCTGCCGCGCCGCGTCCTCCGGCGTCACCGTCGCCAGCGTGAACGTCGTCATCTGCACTTCACCGCTCGTCCCCGGCTCGCTCCCGGGGACATCCAGCAGCTGCACCAGCTCCTCCACCGTGCGGATCCGCCCCACCGGCCCCACCGCGATGATCGAGTTGGTCCGCGGGTCCGCCACCAGGCTCAGCCCCTGCACCGCCAGGTCCTGCACCACCCGCTGCTGACCGTCCTTGTCCACGATCACCGTCTTGGTCCGCTCGCCCACCAGCCCCTTCAGCGCCGCCAGCACCGCGTCCGCCTGCGCGTGCTGCAGCGGGAACAGCCGGAACGCCGAGTCCACCGGCTTCACCGCGTCGATCGCCGAAATGACATCCCGGATCCGCCGCACCTGCGCCGCCGTGTCCACCACGATCACCATGTTCTGCGCCGGCACCGCCATCGCCCCGCCGAACGGGTTCACCATCGGCTTGATCTGCTCCGCCACCAGCTCCGCCTTCGCGTTGTCCAGCGGGATCGGCACCGTCACGATCTGGTCCAGCGACAGGTTGTTCACATTCGCCGGGTCCGCCACCACCGACGGCTTCTTCATCGAGTCCGCCAGCGTCGCCAGGTACAGGTACTTGTCCTGCTTGCGCAGGTGCACCCCGTACCGCAACAGGTTCAGGTTGAAAATCGACAGCGCGTCCTCGAACGTGTAGCTCGCCGTGCTCACGAACGTGATGTTCCCCGCCGGCGCCGCCGCCTCAAAAATAATCGGCACCCCCGACTCGCGCGCGAAGAAGTCCAGCACCTGGTCGATCGGCGCATCCTTGAAGTTGAACTTCAGCGCATCGCTCGGCTTCTCAGCCGGTTTCGCCGGCCCCGCCTGACGCGGCGGCGGCGTCGTCTCCGCCGGCTGCGCAAACACAACGGACAGTGGCAACCCCGCCGCCGCAAAGATCGACGCGGCAAGGAGCAGTTTCGGCGCTGTTGGCTTGGGCATCTCCACCCTCCAGACGTGGGCCAAACGGAATGGCATGAACTCCGGCCTCGCAGCCGTGCGACCGCCGGTTAGGAACCGCAAACCTCACTATACAGGATTTAGACCGGCCTGCGGTGCGCCAATGTCTGTCCATTCGAGACTTCGAACCTTTTCCCGCCAATCTCCAGGACCGCCGTCTCACCCTGACCATCCACGAACACGGCATCCAGGACCTGCCCCCCCTGCTCCACCGTCACCTTCGCCCCCGTCCGCAGGTTCATAAAGAACGCCTCCGCCCCGCGACCGCTGATCACCACCCCCGTCAGCTTCCAGTCGTCGTACGGGGCAAACACCTGCGGCGGGGGCGTCGCCGGGGCCGGGGCCTGCGGCGCCGCGGCAATATCCACCGGCCTCGCCGCGGGCCGGCCGTCCACCGCCGGCGGAGCCTTGAACACGTTCTTCGAAGCCACCGCCCGCCACATCGATTCCGCGCCCGGCGGCGGCAGGACGATCTGCGGCTCAGGGCCATCCTCCCCCGGAAGGTCCGGCACGAACAGCGTCGCCACGTCCAGCCGCAGGTCGAACTTGTCCCGCGACCCGCCCGCCGGCCTGATAGAGAACCCGTCCACGCGGTGCAGCCACGACTGCGCCTGCGCCACGCTCACCACCCGCAGCACCTGCTCGAGTGTCCCCGTCCCCTTCAACGTCCCTCGGATCGTGCGGAAGTCAGCCGCCTTGCGCAGCCCCTGCTTCAGGCTCGTCGGCACACCCTTGGTCGCCAGCAGCGGGCTGGTCTGCGGCAACGGCTGCCCGTGATCCACCACCACGCGCTCCAGCCCCTCCTGCTCGCCGATCCGCGACAGCCCCGTGCGGAACCGGTGCTGAACCGTGTCCTCCTTCGAGCCCAGCGTCGTCGCCTTGATCGCCTTGGCCTTCTCACGAACCGCGAACTCGCCGTCCAGCGTCTTCTCCAGCGACCGGATGCTCCCCCGCGTCTGCTCGATCTGCTCCAGCAGGTCCTTCCGCGGGCCCGCGTACATCGAGTTGAACCCCCAGTACCCCACGCCCGCGGCGGCCGCGAGCCCCAGAATCCACGGGAGCCGTGCCTTGAGTGTGCTCACTTGCCACCCTCCTTCGCAACGGCCTGTGGAGCGGTCGGGGCAGGCAGGGACGTCACTAGTTCCACCGAGTACCGGTCCGGCGTGTCCGGCCCCACGCTCTCCACCGTGTAGATCTTGCCGTGCAGCAGCCGCTCCCTCAGGTCCGCGGCGATCGTGCGGTTGCTCACCTTTCCGCTCACATCAAAGGTGGACCGCAGCCGCGAGCCCCACTGCCCGCCCGGATAGCTCGACCGGCCCTTGGTGTCGTAAAAAGTCGTCGCGATCATCTTCCCGCCGAACTCGTCCGCGGTGGAGTCGTGCGGGCTGGGCAGCTCCTCGCTGAGCCTATGGATGTGCGGCAGCCACTCGACCCGCGCCTGCTGCCACTGCTCGATGTGGCTCACCCGCGCGTGCGTCAGCAAAAACCCGTCAACCTTCTTCCGCAGAGCGCTCTGCTCCGCTCGCAGCGAATCCAGCTGGCCCTGAAGCCCCCCCAAGCTCTTCTTCGACGCCACCATCGTCCCCCCGCCCACGATGATCAGCGCCGCCGCCGCCGCGAGCACCGCCTGCCGACGCCGCGCCCCAAGGTCCGGCATCTTCCGCGGGTTCGCAAAGTCCAGCCGCGGCGTTTCGAGCACGCTCTCCACCATCAGGCCCGCCAGCGCCGTCATCATGCCCCGGTCATGCTCCGGCACGCCCGCGGTCAGCGCCACGACCCTGGGCGGCATCACCTGCTCGACCGCCACGCCCAGCACGCCCGCGCACGCCGCCCCCACCCGCTGCGCGAGCGACCCGTCGCCCAGAACGCCCACAAGCTCAAGCTCCCGCCCCGGCGCGGCGGCCCTGTACGACATCCACGTCCGCTTGGCCTCCACACCCAGCTTCTGGACATACGCGTCAAGCTCTTCGTCCGCAGGCCGCGCCAGC
>JAEYTB010000302.1 GCA_023434205.1 Planctomycetota bacterium
CCCGCCTCGTTTGATAACGGACACGGCTCTGTAGACTCGGGCATCCATTCCATGCCGTCCGGCTCGACGCAAGTCGTGTACGAAGGTGGCGCAACTACCGCAGTGTTCGCCGCGATCAGGGAGGCGAGAGTCCCCATAGCCAGAGCCGAGATCATTGAGCGGAGCGGAATCTCGCCTCTGGAGTGGGTTGGGACGATCAAGCGCGTCATTGACGAGGGGGCAATCCTGAGACAGGGAACGAAGCGGGGGGCGAGGTACACGGTTGTCCAAAGGACCGAGCGACTCTTTGGGGATGCGTGACCTGTCCCGTTCAGAGTGGCGGCCTCAAGCTCATAGTGCCGCATCTGGGGGATGTTGGGGTAGATACCCCGGACTCGGAGGGACTACCCGCCGTCTTACCCCGATTTGCACGGTTTTGCTGTGACTTGCGAAATGGCGAGTAAGGGCCTAGATTGTGCTGAAATCAGCGGTTTCTGCGTGTTTCCAGCCTCGGCTACCGCCGCTATGGCATGGAAGAGGTCGTGAGTTCGAGTCTCATCGCCTCCACTTGAAGAGAAACGCCGCACGCCGAAGGTGTGCGGCGTTTCTTGTTTTGGGTAAGCGAACACCGGTTGCGAAACCGGTTCTACACGAAACCCTCCGCCATCAGCACGCTGCCGTCTGCGGTAATCTCGTGCCGCTCCCCGGAGCCTTCGACCACGCGACACCAGCTCTCGCACATGAGCTTGGTGTGCGCACCCTCGCCCACCAGCCAGTACCGGAATCCGCCGTACATGCCGGGAATGGGGAACCATCCTTCGGGTGGGTCGGCAGCAAGGAGCGGAGCGAGTTCTGGCAGAACCAGCCGGTTTGCTTCGATCAGGCGTTCGGCCCGACCGCGGATCACCTCGTGGAAGTGTCGCTGGATGCGGAGCAGATGTTCGTTGGATGCGTTCTCCTGCAATCCTCAGCACTCCCCCCCCGCCAGCACCCTGAAGAAACTCTCAATATCCGCGTCCGTCCCCACATCCCCATCCGCGTTGAAGTCTGCGCCGCCCGCGTAGCACGAGGGGCAGCAGTTGCCCGCCAGGCAGGCGAAGAACGCCTCGATGTCCGCGTCGGTGCCCAGGTCGCCGTCCCCGTCGAAGTCTGCCGTGCCGCACGCGGGGGTGCAGGGCACGTACGGGCGGCTCAGCACCGCGTCCAGGCTGCCGGGCTGGATCAGTTCCGCCAGGCCCAGCGCGCCCAGGCCCACATCCGGCAGGCCCGCGGAGTTGGGTGTGTACGCGGGGTCCACGTTCGAGCGGCGGTACAGGAAGGTCGCGCCCGTCGCGAAGCTCTGGCGTGCCCCGCGTCGGTAGGCGTTGTACGCGCCCACGGCCTCCGCGGTGCTCGCTCCACCGGCCCCTGTCCCCGCGCTGAAGGCCAGCAGCGATGAGAAGGTCGTCACGTCCCCCGGGTGCGCGGTCAGCGAGTCGGCGTGGTAGCTGCCCCACTCGGGCTTGGTCGTTCCCGCCGAGAAGACCGTGTTGAACCGCGGCGAGTTGTCGTCGGTCCACGCCGCGTTGCTCAGGCGCAGGTTCAGGATGTGCGTCTGCCAGTCCGGCGAGGCCCGGAACTCCGGCAGCAGCAGCAGCTCGTACAGGCTGACGAACGCGGGCAGGAAGCCGCCCCAGGAGTTGCTGCTCACCGCGCGGCCCGCCACCAGTGCCGGCCGCGGCCACAGCGCGCGGTTCAGCCACCGCCCGTACACCGCATCCGAATCCCCGTACGCCGCAGCCTGGCTCACGAACAGCATCCCCTCGTGGAACGGCGCCGACGCCGAGAAGGGGTCCGGCCCGCCCGCGGCGAGCGCCTTCAGGTACATCCGGTCGGTCCCGGGCTGCAGGTAGCTCTCCCAGTTCTCGACGCCGCAGATGATCGCCCGCGCCGCCTCTTGGATCTCCGCATCCTGCGGGTAGAACGACGCCGCCCGCGACGCCGCGAGCACGATCTTCATCGTGCTCATCGTGGCGAACTCCGGGTCCCACGCCGACACCCCCGCGGTGCTGGGCTCGATCCAGTGCCGGTAGATCCCGTCCGCCGTGCGGTCGGGCGAGAGCCCATCGGGCATCAGCCCCGCGTACCGCTTCAGGATCGTCCGCACCTGCCCCTGGGCCGCCGCGTCGCCGTTCACATGGTCGTTCATGAGCAGCAGCAGCACCGTCCAGCACGCGGCGTCGGGCGAGGCCGGGTGGAACCGCGTCGCGCCCACGGCCACATCCGCATCGATCACCAGCCCCGGCAGGTCGCCCGGGTCCGGGGCGATCAGCCCGCGTGCGAACGTCACGACTTGTGAAAACTCATCCCGCGCCCACGCATCAAAACCCAGGCGCGTGTCGCTGTCATCCCGCACGAGCAGCGCATCCTCATCCGCGCCGATCAGCAGCTTCCCATCCGCCGTCGCACTGATGTCGTGGAGCTCCTCCGGTCGGGACAGGTACAGCGTCGGGGCGAAGGTCATCAGCCCCCGCGCCTGGCTGGGGTTCACGTACCACACCCGCCCCTGGGCTGGTGAAGCCGTCGCGTCCAGTACGTACAGCCCCGGGTTCGCCGCCCCGCCGTAGTGCTCTCCGTACGCGATCCCGCGCACGTTCGCGATCGCCCCCACGCCCGCGAAGCTCAGCGACCCCGCCGCAATCGCCGCCCGGTACACACTCCCGCCCCACGCCGCGTAGAGCAGGCCGGCGGTCCGATCCACCGCCAGTCCCGTCACCATCTCCGCCGACCCGGTGGCCTGCGCGTACAGCAGCAACCCGCTGACATCATTCATCTGCGCCCGGTACACCCGCACCGCGCCCGGCGTTCCGACATACAGCCGCCCCGCGTGGAACACCATCGCTCCGTGCGGCCAGGGGTGGTCCACACCGGAGAGCTCCAGCCGCGCAAACACGCCGAGCTGCCCCGTCTGCGTGTCATACCGCAGCACCGCGTCCGAGCCCTGCCCGTCGCCCGCCGCCGCCGCATCATGCACCGCGATGAACAGCAGCCGCCCCGAATCGCTGAACGCCAGCGCCCCCACCCCATCCGTGGACCCGTTCAGGTCCATCCACGGCAGCAGCGCCGCGATCTCCTGGCGCGTGATCGTCCGGTTGATGTTCTGTTGAACGTCCCGAAGCTCGACCGAGTCCTCGTACGAGTCCCCCGCCGCGTACCACCCCGAGAGCGCCGCCGCCGCGACGCCCGAGGTGTCGTCGGGCCCGGCCACAGCCCAGGGCGACACCACCGGCCCCGCAGAGGCCGCCGGGCACAGCACGCACAGAAGCAGAATCAGTCCACGCACGAGGTCATCCTAATCGCCCCCGTCGCCCATCCGAACAATCCCGCAGATTTCAGCCATGAAAGCCTTTACACTACCAGTTCGTGCGGCAGTGTCGAGGGGTTCTGCGAAACCCCGCTCTCCCGTGCGGGTTCTGGGACGGAGGACGCATGTTCAGGCTGCTCGCCCTGCTGCTCATGATGCTCGCCCGCCCCGCACCCGCACAGCCGGAGCTGGACCCCATGGACTCCGCCGCGGGCTGGAAGGTCATTACCTCCGACGCCGTCACGCTCACCGTGACGCCCGAGGCGACCGATGGCGGCCACTGTCTGCGGCTGGACTACCACTTCACCACCGGCGCGGGCTATGGCATCATCCAGAAGCCTTTCGCCCTCACCATGCCTGAGAACTACGAGTTCTCCGTGCGCCTTCGGGGCGAGGGTCCCGACAACAACCTTGAGTTCAAGCTGCTCGATGAGACCGGCGACAACGTCTGGTGGCACATCCGCCGCGCCTACGACTGGCCGCGTGAATGGACGCGCCTGGTCTCCAAAAGGCGCGACATCGAGTTCGCGTGGGGCCCCGCGGCGGGCGAGCCGCTCACGAAGCTCGCCAAGCTCGAGTTCGCCATCTCCAGCAGCGAGGGCGGCAAGGGCACGGTGTGGCTCGACGGACTCACTTTCCGTGAGCTCCCGAAGCCCCGCGCGGAACCGGCCCGGCTGATCCCCGCCGCTGGCCAGGAGCCCGGCGTTGCCCTCGCCATCGACAACGACGCCAACACCGCTTGGACCACCGCGCGTCCTGCGTCCATCATCCTCGACCAGGGAGAAGCCGCGGAGTTTGGCGGCGTTGAGGTCCACTGGGGCGTGCCCGCCCGCACGTTCAGCCTTGAATCTTCGGATGACAGCAAGGCCTGGACACGGCTGAGCGCTCCCCGCCCCGCCGGCATTGCCGAGACGGTTGTACCTACTCCGAACGCGCAGGCCCGTTACCTCCGGCTTTCTTTTGAGCCCGGCGACCAGCCTGCCGAGGTCCGGGAGGTCCGCCTCCGGCCTGCCGACTTCTCATCCACTCCCAACGCCATCGTCCAGTCCGCCGCGGTCTCCCGCCCCCGCGGCATGCTGCCACGCCAGTTCCGGGGCGAGCTCCCCTACTGGACTGTGATCGGTGCGGATGGCGGGGCGGCCGAGGCCCTCATCAACGAGGACGGCGCGGTTGAGCTCGGCAAGCGCGGCTGCTCTATCGAGCCCGCGGTCCGCATCCGCGGCAGGCTCATCACCTGGGCCGATGCCGACCGCTCCCAGTTCCTCGCCCGCGGCTACCTCCCGGTCCCCACCGTGGTGTGGGGCCGCGACGGCGTGTCGCTCACTGTCACGGCTTTCGTTGCGGGCACCGCGTCCGACAGCGCGGTGTACGTGATGTACGAGCTCCGCAACGTCGGGGAGGACGCCGCCGACGCCCAGCTCCACCTCGCCTTGCGCCCTTTCCAGGTGAACCCGGTCTCGCAGCGGCTGAACTTTGACGGGGGCGTCTCGGCCATCCGAGAGGTCGCGACGGACCGGACGGGGTTGGTCGTGAACGGCTCGACGCGCATCCACGCTCTTACGACGCCCGAATCACGCGCGGCGACGACGTGGGCCCAGGGCGAGGCGTTCGACTGGCTCGGCGCAGGAGTAGAACCCGACACGACGCACGCGATCTGCCCTGATGCGCTCGCGTCTGGCGTGCTCACCTACACAGCGCCGCTGAAGTCCGGGGAGGCCCTCCGCGTGGTCATCGCAGCGCCCCTGGAAGGGACGCCCACGATCGACCACCCGCAGGACCCGTGGGCCCATGCGATGCGCCTGCGTGCGGAGGTTGAGCAGGCGTGGGAGGAGCGCGTCTCCCGCGCCTCCATCACGGTGCCGCGCCGTGATGCTTGGCTGGCCGACAGCTTCAAGGCCCAGCTCGCCTACATCCTCATCAACCGCGACGGCCCCGCCATCCAGCCCGGCTCGCGCTCCTACGAGCGCTCCTGGGCCCGCGATGGCTCCCTCACCTCCGCCGCGCTGCTCGCCTGCGGCCACCCTGAGGAGGTCCGCGCCTGGATCGACTGGTACGGCCAGCACCTCTTCGACTCCGGCAAGGTCCCCTGCGTCGTCGACAAGCGCGGGCCCGACCCCGTTCCCGAGCACGACTCCCACGGCCAGTACATCTGGGCCGTCGCCAACTACTACCGCCACACCCGCGACCCCGCGTTCCTGGACCTGCACTGGCCCCGCGTGCAGAAAGTGGTCGGCTACATCCGCTCTCTCCGCGCCGAACGCTCCACCGAAGCGTACAAGGCCGACACGTTCCCGGAGGCCGCGTGCTTCGGCCTCGTGCCCGAGTCCATCAGCCACGAGGGGTACTCCGCCAAGCCCATGCACTCCTACTGGGATGGGTTCTTCGTGCTGCTGGGCCTGCGCGAGGCGGCGTGGCTCGCAGAGCAGGTGCGCAACGATGAGCTCGCCCAGTTCTACCGCGACGAGCACGATGACTTCCGGGCGTGCCTCCGCCAGGCCATCGAGCGTGCGCAGGCCCACCACGCCATCGACTACATCCCCGGCTGCGTCGAGCTGGGCGACTTCGACGCCACCTCCACCACCATCGCCCTCTTCCCCTGCGATGCCCTCGCCGCGCTCCCGCCCGCGGGGCTGGCCTCCACCTTCAACCGCTACTGGTCGTTCGCGCAGGGCCGCATGATCGGGATGAAGTGGGACGGCTACACCCCCTACGAGTGGCGCACCGTCGGCGCCTTCATCCGCCTCGACCAGCGGGACCGCGCCTACACGCTCCTCCAGTGGTTCCGCACCCACCAGCGCCCCGCCGGGTGGCGGCACTGGGCCGAGGTGGTTTTCAATGACCCGCGCTCGCCCCGCTTCATCGGTGACATGCCACACACCTGGGTCGGCTCCGACTTCCTCAACTCCATCATCTCCATGTTCATCTACGAGCGTGCCGAGCAACTCGTCGCCTTCGCCGGCGTCCCCAAGGCGTGGGCCGACTCCACCGACCCCATCGCCTTCACCAACCTCGTGACCCCCTACGGCCCCATCTCCGGTTCCATGCAGCGAGAGGGCGGAACCATCCGCGTCCGCGTCGAGGGGGTTGCCCTTCCCGCGGGCGGCCTGGTCATCGCCGCCCCACCCGGGGCCCAGGGCGGCGACCAGACCTTCACCACCCTCCCCGCGCAGGCGGAGTTCACCCTGAGGACCTCTGATGTTCCCTGAAGACTTCGTGTGGGGCGTCGCCGCGAGCGCCTATCAGATCGAGGGCGGCGTACGCGAGGGCGGGCGCGCCGACTCGATCTGGGACACCTTCTGCCGCGTCAAGGGCAACGTGTGGATGGACCAGACGGGGGACACCGCCTGCGACCACTACCACCGCTGGCAGGAGGACCTCGACCTCATCTCCCAGATCGGCGCCCGCGCCTATCGCCTGAGCATCTCGTGGCCGCGCGTGCTCCCGCAGGGCCGCCCCAATCCCCAAGGCCTGGACTTCTACAGCCGACTCATCGACGGCCTGCTCGCCCGCAGCATCGAGCCCTGGGTTACCCTCTTCCACTGGGACTTCCCGCAATCTCTCTACGAACAGGGCGGCTGGCTCAACCGCGACTCCGCCGACTGGTTCGCCGACTACACCGGCGCGGTGGTCGATGCCCTCTCCGACCGCGTCACCCGGTGGATGACCCTCAACGAGCCCCAGGTCTTCATCAAGTTCGGCCACGGCGACGGCATCAACGCCCCCGGCCTCAAGCTCCCCCTCAAGGACCAGCTCCTCGCCGGCCACCACGCCCTGCTCGCCCACGGCAAGTCAGTCCAGACCATCCGCGCCCGCGCCAAGAAACCCGCCACCATCGGCATCGCCCCCGTCTGCGTCGTCCGCTACCCCAAGACTCCCGCCGACCTCGCCGCCGCGCGCCTCGCCACCTGCGAGGTCACCCAGCCCGACGCCTGGAACAACGCCTGGTGGTTCGATCCCGTCGTCAAGGGCCACTACCCCGACAGCGGCCTGCGCGTCTTCGGCGATGCCGCCCCCCAGCCCCGCCCCGGCGACATGGAACTCATCGCCCAGCCCATCGACTTCCTGGGCATCAACATCTACGAGGGCCAGCCCATCACCACCGGGCCCAAGGGCGAGCCCCTCTTCGCCCCCCGCCCCGTCGGCCACCCCACGACCGCCTTCCGCTGGCCCGTCGAGCCCGAGAGCCTCTACTGGGGCCCGCGCTTCATGCACGAGCGGTACAACCTCCCCATCTACATCACCGAGAACGGCCTCTCCAACATCGACTGGGTCTCCCTCGACGGCAAGGTCCACGACCCCCAGCGCATTGACTTCACCCACCGCTACCTGCTCGCCCTCCGCCGCGCCGCCCGCGACGGCGCCGACATCCTCGGCTACTTCCACTGGTCCCTCATGGACAACTTCGAGTGGGCCGCCGGCTATAAGGAACGCTTCGGCCTCATCCACGTCGACTTCGAAACCCAGCAACGCACCCTCAAAGACTCGGCGCACTGGTACCGCGGGGTGATCGAGAGCAACGGGGCGAAGCTGTAGTTTGCTCCGTGAGTCGGTCTTTCAAGCGAGAGTGACCGGAGGGATTGCAGCACGGCCTCTAGTCACTAGGAGGATCAGCACCACGGAGGTCATCGAGAGTGTCTACACAGTGCCACGCGTCGACACTCCACTCATCAGGAAGATCGGTGAAGTTGACAAGCCTCAATGTCTTGCCATAGCTCTGGGCAACAAAGGCCTCAATCGCGCATTGAACCTCGCTGACCGGTGGTAATCGTCCGCGGACTCCCGTGAGGTCCACTCCTTCAAACCCCCGATCCTCAGGCTGCACAGGTGCTTCCGCCGACCGAAGCCACTTGCCGAGACATAGGTACCGACGGTCCTCTACGCAAAGAAGATAATAATCTGTTCCCATCATCGCCCCTGTCGAACTTCACCCCAAGCCAGCCCGCGCCGGAGCTTGATGCGAATCACCTGAAGACGCAGCAAGCACCTCCCCGCGCAGCCTCACTCCCTTCCCCGCCCACTCTCCCTCACCACCAAGGAAGTCGGCAGCCGCACGCACGTCGATTCCGCCTCCGGGTCCTCCACCCGCTTCACCAGCAGCCGCACCGCCGCCGCCCCCACCTCCGACATCGGCACCCGCACCGTCGTCAGCCGCGGCCGCACGAGCTGCGCCAGCCGCGTGTCGTCAAACCCGATCACCCGCAGGTCCCCCGGCACGCTCAGCCCCGCATCGTTCGCCGCCTGCACGATCCCGATCGCGATCTCGTCGTTGCCCGCCAGCACGCCGAGCCCCTTGCCCCGCGGCGTGACCAGCGTCTTGGCCGCCCACTCCCGCCCCCACTCCAGCGTGTACGTCCCGTACGACACCTGGTCCGGCCGCGCCTCGTGCCCCGCATCGTTCAGCGCCTGCGTGAATGCCTTCGCCCGGTTCTGCGTGTCGAAGTTGTCGCTCGGCCCGCCGACAAAGTGAACCTTGTCCGGCGCGACCGACCCCAGCAGGTGCTCCACCGCCTCCCGCGTCCCCGGCGCGCTGTCGATCAGCACCGTGTCCAGGCCCCGCTGGTGCAGGTCCAGGTCAATCACCACCGTCGGCAGCGCTGAGTTCTGCGCCAGCTTCACCAGCTCCGCATCCGGGTTGGTGATCATCACCGCCAGGCCATCAATCAGCCCGAACGCCAGCCCCCGGTGGTCCGGCTCATCAGGCCTGGGCTCCGACGACACCAGCAGGTGATACCCCAGCCGGCGCGACTCCGCATCCGCCCCGCGCAGGAGCTCCGAGTAAAACTCGCCGTGGATGTCCGGCAGCGCGATCCCCAGCACGCGGCTGGCCCGCGTCATCAGCCCCTGCGCAAAGGGGTTGGGCACATACCCGATTTCTTCGATGACCTGCTGCACCCTTGCCGCGGTTTTGGGGGCGACCAGGCTGGGGTTGTTCATCACGCGGCTGACCGTCGCGATGGAAACCCGCGCCGCTACCGCCACATCATGGATCGACACGGCGGGCTTGTCGCTCTTCTCGTCCCGTCGGCTCACGGGGCCATGGTACGGGATTCTCCGGGGCGTCTGCGGTTGTGGGAGGGGCATACCCCCAGTAGACTGAAAGCGGTTACATCCCGCAATCCCTTTCTCGCGGAGCCGCGCATGAAATCCTGCATCCTGACCGCGGCACCCGTCCTCATCGCCCTCTTCACCGGGTGTGCCGCGTCTTCAACCCAGCATCCCCGGCCGACCCCACAGCCCCAGCCAGAGTTCGCCCGCCTCCGCATCGAGTCCGCACCCAACACCCCGCGCCCACCCTTCCGCTTCTCCCGCGAGGACGAGGCGCTCCTCGACGAGGTCCAGCGCGGCGCGTTCAACTACCTGTGGTCCGCCGGCGATCCTTCCAAGCCCGGCCGCGCCACCGGCATGGTCCCCGACCGCACGAGCAAGCCGACGGTCAGCGTTGCCGGTGTGGGCTTCCAGCTCTCGGGCCTGTGCATCGGCGTCGAACGCGGCTGGATTACCAGGGAACAAGGGCGCGAGCGTGCGCTTTTGATCCTCCGCGCCCTCCACGCCAACCCCGACAACCGCAAGGCCGGGCTGTTCTACCACTTCATCCACCCCGACCACGCCGGCCAGCCCGAGGAGGCGTACGAGCACGTTGTCAGCACCATCGACTCGGCGCTCCTCTTCGCCGGCATCCTGACCGCCTCGCAGTACTTCGGCGGCGAGGTCCAGACCCTCGGCGACCAGCTCTTCGCGCAGGCCGACTGGGCCTTCTTCATCAGCGGCCCCACCGAGTCCGACCCCACCGTCGAGGGCTTTGTGTCGCTCGGCTGGAAGCCCCTCGTCAAGTCCGACCCCACCGGCGATGGCACGCTCCTCCCCTACGCCTGGATCGACTCGGGCGACGAGCACAAGCTGATCGCGTTCCTTGGCGCCTGCGCCCCCAGCCTCGCCAACCGCCTGAGCCCGGCGCACTACTACACGCTCCGCCGCCAGCTCGGCACCCACAACGGCGACCTCATCGCGTGGTTCCCGTGGTCCGGGGCGCACTTCACCAACTTCTTCGCGCACTGCTGGATCAACTACGCCGCCCTCGGCCTGGACGACCCCACGGCGCTCAACATCTGGAACCGCCCGAGGGTGGATTGGTGGGAGAACTCCCGCCGCATGACCCTCATGCACCGCGATAAGGCCATCGCCAACCCCGAGAGCCTGCCCACGCTCTCTGAGAATGCCTGGGGGCTCACTGCCTCCGACATCCCCGCCGGTTACGGCGTCCCCGGCCTCTTCCCCGACCCCGCACCCATGCCCGGGGCGGTGATCGACCGTGACTTTGCCCGCGTCCGCAACCCCGTCAAAGACGACTACGGGGACGGCACCATCGCCCCCTACGGCGCGGGCTGCTCCATCATGTTCGAGCCAACGCTCAGCCTCGAGGCGCTCCGCTACTACCGCAACCTCGACGTCCCCGGCGCATCACTCCCCCTCTGGTCCGACCCCGCCCAGGGCGGCTACGGCTTCCAGGACGCCTTCAACCTCGGCAAGAACTGGGTCGCGCCCGACTGCCTCGCCATCGACCAGGGCCCGCTCCTCCTCGCCATCGAGAACGCCCGCACCGGCCTGGTCTGGAAACACTTCTCCGCCCACCCCTTCGTCAGGGCCGGCATGCAGCGGCTCAACATGGACACCCGCCGCCCGGCACGGTAGAAGTTGCACCCTATGGCCGAGGTCGTGCTCGACAACGTGCGCAAGGTCTACCAGGGCGGTGTCGAGGCCGTCCGTTCCTTCTCCCTCTCCATCAAGGACGGCGAGTTCGTCGTCCTCGTCGGCCCCTCCGGCTGCGGAAAGTCCACCGTCCTCCGCATGATTGCGGGCCTTGAGGACCTTTCCCACGGCACGATCAGGATCGGCGACACCGTTGTCAACGACCTGCACCCGCGCGACCGCGACATCGCCATGGTCTTCCAGAACTACGCCCTCTACCCGCACATGACCGTGGCGAAGATCATGGGCTTCCCCCTCAAGCTCCGCGGCATGCCCAAGCGCGATATCGCCCGGCGCGTGCAGGACGTCGCCGCGAGCCTGGGTATCGCCGAGCTGCTCGACCGCCGGCCCGGCCAGCTCTCCGGCGGCCAGCGGCAGCGCGTCGCGCTCGGCCGCGCGATCGTCCGCGAGCCCAAAGCCTTTCTGTTCGATGAGCCGCTCTCCAACCTGGATGCCAAGCTGCGCGTCTCCACGCGCGCCGAGCTTAAGGCCCTGCACGCCCGACTTCGCACGACATCGATCTACGTGACGCACGACCAGGAAGAGGCGATGACGCTCGGCGACCGCATCGTCGTCATGTCCAAGGGCGTGATCCAGCAGGCCGACACCCCGCTCACCGTCTACCGCCGCCCTGCCAACCGCTTCGTCGCGGGCTTCATCGGGGCCATGAACTTCTTCGAGGGCGCCCTGACCGAGCGCGACGGTGCAGTTCGCTTTGAGGGCCCCTCGGGGGTGATCCTGGCTCCGGCCCCCGACCACCGGGCCCACCTCCGGCCGCACGTGAACAAGCCGGTGGTCCTGGGTTTGCGGCCAAGCGCGTTCGACCCCGCCCCCCCGTCGGCCGATCACGCCTGGCCCGTCACGGTTAGCGTGGTGGAACTCCTTGGCGAATCAGCAGATATGGGCTGTTCCCTGGGCGGCGTCCCGCTCACCGCCCGCGTCGGACCCGACACCGGCGTCCGCTCCGGCGACGAGCTCCCCCTCGTTCCGCGTCCCGCCGAGGCCCACTGGTTCGAGCCGGGCGAGTGGGGGCTAAGCCTTATCGGACGTGCTTGACCGGATCGGGGCAGAATCGGCAAAAATGGCGTTGACGCGACGCCCGCTTCTCAGACAATGTGAAAGCGTTTACAACGCCGGGTGTTTCCCATCGTCCCCGGCTCGGCTTCCAGGCTTTCAAGGAGAGAGACATGACCAGGAACGTGATCACGGCGGCGGTCGGGCTGGCTTGCTTCGCAGGCGCGGCTCTTGCCCAGGACATCTCGCAGTTCAACGCCTACCGCATGGAGGCAAGGCTCTTCAACGACTTTGCCACCTCCGCCCTCACCATCAACGGCGTCAACCAGCCCCTCCCCAACACCTACAGCATCCCCGCCGGCCCGCTCCACATCAACGAGCAGTTCCCGCAGGGCACCACCGGCAACTTCGCCAACAAGCACGTGGGCTGGATCTCCACCGACGGCGGCGCCACCAACTTCGGCACCAGCCAGTTCCAGTCCTGGTCGCTCAACTTCAACGTCAACCTGTCCGCCGCCGCGGGCCAGCCCCGCAAGGAAGCCGGCATCCAGTTCAACCAGCCCCGCCCGGGCCTGGGCTACACCGATGAGGGCCAGCTCCTCATCGCCAGCGACGGCGAGGTCGCCGTGTTCGGCGCGACGATGCCCTTCACCGGCTTTGGTGCCACGGCGTACACGCTGGGCACGACGGCCCAGGTGACCTTCAGCTACTTCGCCCCCGGCATCCACGACCCCACGAAGGGCGCGTACCAGCTCATCTTCGTTGACGCCGTCACGGGCATCCATGACAGCGGCATCAAGATCTGGGGCAACGAGCCCGACGGGATCGTCGGCTTCAACAACGCCAGCCTGGGCTTCAAGCTCCAGAACCAGCGCAACCCCTTCGCCAACGACTTCGGCGATGCGCTCTACTCCAACGTCTCCATCGTCCCAAGCCCCGCCGGCCTCGCCCTCCTCGGCCTCGCCGGTCTCGGTGCGGTCCGCCGCCGCCGCTGAGTCGGCCCGACTAGTTCGTTCCAAGCACCGGCCCGGAAACGGGCCGGTGTTTTTTGAGCTGGTGGCCGCTCGGGGGGCTTGACAGCAGCCCCGCGACAGGTCACGCTGTAAGCGTTTACATCGGGCGTTGCCGGCGGTCCCTCCCCCCGCCGGCACGCCCCTTCTTCCTGGACCCGCCATGCTCTCCAACAAGTACGGCCACTTCGACGAGACCGGCCGCGCCTTCACGATCACCAACCCCGCCACGCCCATGCCCTGGGCCAACGTGATCTGCAACGGCCGCTACGGCCTGGTCATCTCCCACAACGGCGGCGGCTTCTCCTGGCTCGATGATGCGCAGCACAACGTCCTCACCCGCTGGGAGATGGACCTGGTCCGCGATTCGGCCGGCAAGCACCTCTTCCTCTCCGACCTCGACTCGGGCGACGTCTGGTCCGCTGCCCCCGCGCCCACCTTCCCCGCCTTCGACGAGTACGCCTGCACCCACACCATGGGCGCCACCACCTTTGTCACCCGCGCCCACAACATCCGCGCGAGCTGGACCCTCACCATCGCGCCTGATGACGCCGTGGAGGTCTGGCGCGTTTCCCTCACCAACACCTCCGACAGGCCCCGCCGGCTCCGCGTCAGCTCATCCTTCGACTGGTGCTGCGGCGTCGCCCCCGACTCCAAGCGCGAGTTCCACCGCCTCTTCTTCACGACAAAGCACGACCCCGCCCGCCGCGCCATCATCGCCACCAAGAACATGTGGGATATCCCACCCAAGTCCGAGCGCGAGCACTGGAACCAGCCCTGGCCTTACGCCGCGGCACACGCCCTCTGCGGCCTCCCCCAGTCCAACCACTTCGCCATCGCCGACAAGTCCATGTTCATGGGCCGCTACACGCCCATCACCACGCCCAAGGCCATGCAGGGCCCGACGCCAGCTTCCGGCGGCTTCGGGCGTGTCGGCGATGCCGCCGCGGCGCTCGGCGGCGACATCACCCTCGCCCCCAACCAGACCCTCTCCTTCCACTACCTCCTCGCCATCGCGCCCGACGAGCCCGCCACCCTCGCCCTGATCGACAAGTACTCAGACCCCGCCGCGGCGGAGTCCGCCCACGCCGCCGCCCTCAACGCCTGGGCCAAGCGCCTCGCGCCCACCGCCATCAGCTCGCAGCGCACAGATTTCGACCTCCTCAACAACCACTGGCTCCCCTACCAGGCCATCAGCGGCCGCCTCTGGGGACGCACCGGCCTCTACCAGCAGTCCGGCGCCCGCGGCTTCCGCGATCAGCTCCAAGACTCCCAGGTCTGGCTCCCCATCGACCCCGCCCGCACGCTCGACCAGATTCTCCTGCACGCCACCCGCCAGTTCGCCAACGGCTCCGTCAACCACTGGTGGCACGCCCTCGCCGACTTCGGCAACCGCACCGCCTGCTCCGACGACTACCTCTGGCTCCCCTTCGTCCTCGCCGCGTACCTGCGTGAGACGGGCGACTTCGCCGCCCTCAACCGCACCGCCCCCTTCATGGACGCCCCCGCGGCGACGCTCCTCGAGCACTGCCGCCGCTCCTTCGCCCGCGCCTTCTACCGCACCAGCCAACGCGGGCTGCCCCACATCGGCTCCTGCGACTGGAACGACGGCCTTTCTGCGATGGGCATCGAGGAAAAGGGCGAGAGCGTCTGGCTCGCCATGTTCCTGTGCAACATCCTTGATGAGTGGTCCGAGATCGGCGACCGCATCAACGAGCCGGCGATGGCCGCCGACTTCCGCGCCAAGCGAGAGGCCTACGCCCGCGCCATCAACGCTCACGCCTGGGACGGCGCCTGGTACCGCTACGGCACCAAGGACTCGGGCGAGTGGGTCGGCTCCTCCGCCAGCCCTGAAGGCAAGATCCACCTCAACGCGCAGACCTGGTCCATCCTCTCGGGCATCGCCCCCAAGGACCGCGCCGACCGCGCCTGGGACTCGGTCAAGCAGCACCTGCTCTCCCCCTACGGCCCGCTCCTGCTTGCCCCGGCCTACACCATCCCCGACCCCACCATCGGCTACATCACCCGCTACTCCCCTGGCAGCCGCGAGAACGGCGGGGTTTACATGCACGCCGCCACCTGGGCCCTCGCCGCGGCGGCAAAGCTCGGCGACCACTCCTCCGTCGCCCGCATCTGGGACTCCATCTCCCCCGCCTGGCGCGGGCGCGAGGCCGATGCCTACTGGGCCGAGCCCTACGTCACCCCCGGCAACGTCGACGGACCCCTCTCCGACCTCCCCGGCCGCGCCGGCTGGACCTGGTACACCGGCTCCGCGGCGTGGCTCAACCGCGTCAGCCTCGAGTGGGTCCTGGGCATCCGCCCCACCTACGACGGGCTCACCATCAACCCCTGCCCGCCGCCCTCACTTGGCAAGGTGAAGGTCAAGCGGCAGTGGCGCGGCTCCACCATCACCATCGCCTTCGACGCTGGTGCATATGCCCCCGGCGCGGAACCATCCCTCACCGTCAACGGACAATCATTCACCGGCAACGTGCTGCCCCCCGCGCTCGCGGGCCAGCACCGCGCCATCGAAGTCCAGGTCGGCTGGCACGCCAAGACCGGCGCCCACCAGCCAAGCCTGGGGAAGGTTCGCACATGAGCACACGCCAAAGGACCCGCGGCTTCACGCTGATCGAGCTCCTGGTGGTCATCGCCATCATCGCCCTGCTCATCAGCATCCTCCTGCCCTCCCTCGGGAGTGCGCGCAAGACGACGTGGACGGTGATCTGTCAGAGCAACCTGCGACAGCTTGGCATGGCTCTGCAAATGTACCTCGACGAGCAGAAAGACCCCCAGTTCCCCAAGCTGGACTTCAACGGCGATCTCAACTATGTGTCGATGGTTGAGACGCTTCAGCCCTTCCTCAATGAGGCGGGCAACAAGCCCTTCGACTGTCCCGCGGCCAAGGGCCTCTCAAGCGTCCGTGAACCGTCAAACATCCCGTACCTTCAATCGGCCAGGCGTGTGTACACGCTGCCCTACCCCAGCTTCAACCAGCCCATCACCGCGTACACTGAGTACTGGTTCAACGATTCGCCGATCCGCAATGACGCAGGACGTTGGCCCAGCGGCGTGTCGGGCAGGAAGGTCCGTCTCATCAGGAGCCCTCAGTGGGTGGTATGGGCGATCGATGCCCTCGACGAGTACCCGCGACACGTTGCGAGCAGCAAGACGAACGACAGAGGCCTCCTCACCGGCAAGAGCAACCTCCTCTTCGGAGACCAGTCGCTTCGATTGCTGTCCTTCAACGAGTACAGGCTGAACGAGAACGAGGACCCGATGGGAGCGCCCGGTCCTTTCTATAACTGGGGTCACGTGTACGATCGTTAGCGAGGACTCCACATGCTCAGCCGAGCTCGTGACTTCCTGAACAAGAAGCCGTGGATGGGCTGGATTCTCGCGGGGGTCCTTCTCCTGCTGAGCGCCATCATGCTCATTACCGGCGGGGGGCGCTCGCGAGACTTCTACGACCCCGACCGCATGAAGGAAATCGTCACGATCCGCTTTGAGGACACCGGTGAAGAAATGGAAATCCCCCGCGGGCGACTGCTCCGCGAACTGGTCGCCGAACCGGGGCAGCTTGACCCCACGAAAGGTTTCGTGAACCCCAAGACGGGCAAACCCACAGGCTATCTCTACAACAAGTCGGAGTGGGACGAGATGATTGCCCGGATCAACCAGGACAAGGAGGACGCAAAGGCCAATCGGGCCGGTGCGTTCAGTGGAGAAAAGTCAAAGAAGTGATCGTGGCCGCCGGGGGGTCGGCTTCAATCCCGATGTCGCCGCCGCAGTACCCGGTATGCTCGCCATCATGCGTGAAGCGCCTTCAACACCCCTCCGCACATGGTCGCGCAGGGCAGCGCTGATCGGCCTGGCTGGCAGCGGCCTCTCTTTCGCGCTCTTCGGCCCCCGCCCCGCCAAAGAGCGCACCGACGGCCGCATCGTCCTTGACTACTGGGAGAAGTGGACCGGCCTCGAAGGCCGCGCCATGCAGCAGATCGTCGCCGACTTCAACGCCTCCCAGGACCGCATCTTCGTCCGCTACTTCGCCACCGCCGGCATCGACGAGAAGTCCCAGATCGCCATCGCCGGCGGCTCGCCCCCCGACATCCTGGGCCTGTGGAACTACAACCTCCCCGCCTTCGCCGAGCCCGGCGCCATCCTCCCCCTCGATGACCTCGGCCCGCGCTTCAACGTCACCCCCTCCATCTACACCCCCGGCATGGCAGAGGCCACCACGCACAAGGGCCGCCACTACGCCGCCGTGAACACCGGCGGCACCGTCGCCCTCTACTACAACAAGGCCCACTTCCGCGAGGTCGGCCTCCCCCCGCCCCGCACCATCGAAGAGCTCGACGCCGCCAACCGCGCCCTTACGCGCCTCGAAAGAGGCCGCATCACCCGCATGGGCTTCCACCACCGGGAGCCCGGCTGGTGGGTGTTCCTGTGGGGCTACATGTTCGGCGGCTCCCTCTACGACCCCGCCGCCAACCGCGCCACCCTCGCCACACCCGAAAACATTCAGGGCTACGAGTGGGTCCGCTCCTACCCCCGCGAGTTCGGCCTCCAGCGCGTCAACGACTTCCGCTCCACCTTCGGCAACTACGACTCCCCGCTCAACCCCTTCCTGAGCGGCAAGCTCTCCATGGTGATCCAGGGCCCCTGGCTCGCCAACATGATCAACCTCTACGCGCCGAGCCTCGAGTACGGCGTCGTCCCCCTCCCCGTCGCGCAATCGATCCACCAGCCGCAGGCCCCCATCGGCCTCGTTGACACCGACATCCTCGTCATCCCCCGCGGCGTGCGCCACCCCGAAGCCTCCATGGAGTTCATCGCCTACACCCAGCAGCAGCCGATCACCGAGCAGCTCGCCACCGTCCACTGCAAGCCCTCACCACTCGCCACCTCCAGCGAGGGCTTCACCGCCAACCACCCCAACACCGGCGTCAAGGTCTTCGACGACATCGCCCGCAGCCCCCGAGCGTTCCTGGTCCCCAAGACCCGCGCCTGGATCCAGGTCCGCGATGAGCTCATCTGGGTCTTTGACCAGTCATGGAACGACAAGGGCGAGCCCAAGGACCTTCTCGCCGCGGCCCAGCAGCGCATCCAGCGCGCCCTCGACGCCTTCGCCGACCGCGAACGCCGCCTCCGCGCCAGCGGCGCAAGCAGCGGTGGGGGGGCCGCATGAAGCAACTCCGCCACACCCTGACCGGCCTCGCCTGGGTCAGCCCCTGGCTCGTGGGCTTCATCCTCTTCATGGCCTTCCCCGCGGCGATGTCCTTCTACTACTCCCTCACCGACTACCGCCTCCTCGAGGCCCCCCTCTGGATCGGCCTGTCCAACTACGAGCGGATGCTCCACGACCAGACCCTGCACCTCGCCCTCCGCAACACCCTCCTCTACGCCGCCATCTCGATCCCCCTCAGCATCGCCCTCGCCGTGGTGCTCGCGGCGCTGCTCAACACCCCGCGTCTCCGCGCCGCCAAGTTCTTTCAGATGGCGCTCTTCCTTCCCACCCTCGTTCCACTGATCGCCTCCACCATGGTCTGGATGTGGCTCTACAACGCCGAGTATGGCCTCATCAACCGCCTCCTCGCCCTCGTCGGCATCGACGGCCCGAGCTGGCTGCTCGACCCCAACTGGACGATGGCCGCGCTGATCATCATCGGCTTGTGGAGCGTCGGCCAGGCCGTGATCCTCTGCCTCGCCGCCCTCAAGCAGGTCCCCACGTCCCTCTATGAAGCCGCGGACATCGACGGCATGGGCCCCATCCGCAAGTTCTTCAGCATCACCGTCCCCATGATCTCGCCGGTCATCCTCTTCAACGCCATCACCCTCACCATCGGCGCCTTCCAGGTCTTCGTCGTCCCCTACGTCATCTTCGTCCGCGACAAGGGCGGCCCCGGCCAACGCGGCTACTTCTACACCATGTACCTCTACGACAACGCCTTCATCTACCAGCAGATGGGCTACGCCAACGCGCTCGCGTGGGTCCAGCTCCTCATCATCCTCGCCCTGACCGGCCTCATGTTCCTCGTCAGCCGCAAGGTCGTCTTCTACAGGGGTGCCTAGGTGCGCGCAGGCCGCAACATCCTCTCCCACTCTCTGGGCCGTTGGACCGCGTTCGCGCTCCTCCTGATCGCCGCCGCGGCGTTCCTCACGCCGCTCGTGTGGATGCTTTCCACCTCGATCAAGCCCGAGGACCAGGCCGCCGCGGGCGGTGTCTCGCTCCTACCAAGCCCGGCGTCCTCCGCCCCCGCGCAAGCGCAAGACAACTACGCCAAGGTCTGGAACGACGAGTCCATCAACTTCCCCCTCTACCTCCGCAACACCCTGGTCGTCGCCTTCCTCGCCGTCACCGGCATGACGCTCTCCAGCGCCATCGTCGCCTACGGCTTCTCGCGCGTGCAGTGGCGCGGCAGGGGCCCGCTCTTCGCCCTCGTGCTCGCGACCATGATGATCCCCTTCCCCGTCCTCATGGCCCCGCTCTTCGTCCTCTTCAGCAAGCTCGGCTGGATCGGCACCCTGAAACCCCTGTGGATCCCCGCATGGTTCGGCGGCGCCTTCAACATCTTCCTGCTCCGCCAGTTCTACATGGGCATCCCCCGCGAGCTGGATGAGGCCGCCCGCATCGACGGCTGCTCACACTGGGGAATCTTCTGGCGCGTGATCCTGCCCCTGAGCAAGCCCGCCCTCACCGTGGTCGCCCTGTTCCACTTCATCTACGTCTGGAACGACTTCCTCGCCCCTCTCATCTTCCTCACCCACCGCGACCAGTTCACCCTCGCCCTCGGGCTCCAGCTCTACCAGAGCAAAGCCGGCAACACCCCCTGGAACCTCCTCATGGCCGCCAGCACGATGGTCATGGCCCCGGTGCTGCTCCTCTTCCTGGTGGCCCAGCAGACCTTCGTCCGCGGCATCGCCGGGGACGGCCTCAAAGAATGACAGCATCCCGCCGACACCTATGCGCGAAAACGGGGCTGGTCACTTCGATGATGACTCCAAAACGCCTCGAGCGGCGATGCAGGAGCGGACACACTCCACAGAGCACTGCACAAGTCGAAGGCGCCGGAACGACAGCCGCTACCCTGAACCCAAGATCAAATGTGGACAAGCTGGGGAAATCGGCGCCCCTACCGCCGATCCGATCTCGTGGTTGCGTGCTAGGGGACGCCCACGACGTTCCGTCAAACAGTCGTCCTGTGGGGAATATTCCGTTCGTGAAGGAGATTCCTTCAGTCCACTCCGTTGTTCCCCCCGCCACATCAAAGAGCCCCCAGGGGCTTTGGACGGTGGAGTAGGAGCCCAGCCGTATCGCGAAGGGATTGTGGCTTGGGAAGGTGAAGTGGTCCCAAGCGCCGTTGGCCTGCGTGGGCTGGCCGTTGACGAGGACGCCAGGGGGGCCGTACACGGGGGGCGTGTCGCTGGAGTGGGAGTAGAGGTGCCAGCCGTTGTTGCTGGGGTTGGTGGGCGACCAGTGCGCCGCCTTGAGCCACTCATCCCACGAAGGGATGAAGTACCGTGCCCCAGGGCTGCGGGTCCACTGGTCGTTGAAGACGCTGCCGGTGTAGCTAAAGGTGCTCACGTCGTACGCGCCGCTGAGGAAGGCGCTGCGGTCGGTGCCCTTTTCGTTGTGCAGCCAGTTGCAGTACATGGCGGCCATGCGCCAGGAGATGTTGCCCACGGGGATCATCTCGTTGCCGGCGGGGACGGTCCAGCGCAGGCCCCCGGGGGTGGTGGGGGTGGTGCTCGCCGCACCCCAGAAGTCGGGCGGGATCAGGTGGGGGAGGCGGTCATCCAATGGCCGATCGAAGGCGGCGTTGAAGAACTCGACGAACTGAGCGGTGGTAACCTCATAGCGGCCAATGCGGTACTCGTAGCCGACGCTGCCGCGTCCGACAGCGCGGTCGCCGGGGGTGCCATTGCCGGCCCAGGCGGGGTTGTTGGGCGAGCCGATGGTGACAAAGTCGATGCCGGAGGGGTCCGGCTGGGCGCGGGCAGGGGTGCCCGTGACCGCGGCGAGCAGGAACGCTCCGAGAACAAGGACCGGCAGGCGCATGGGCGAACTCCGGGCGCGGCGACAGCAAAGACGGTGCCGCCCCGCTCGACAATGGCCCAGAAACCGCGGAAAGCCACCGATCTTGAACCGGTGGCAGATTTTTCTTGACGGACCCCCCCCGCCCCCCATAATGAAAACGCTTACGCCCGCTGATTTCCAGCCTCTCGACCCCTGCCCCACGGAGCACGCCATGAAGATTGCCGCCGGCGCCCTGGTCCTCGCCCTCGCCCCCCTCGCCCACGCCCAGACCGCCTCGCTCTTCAACGGCGGCTTCGAGGTGCTCTGCCAGTTCAACTGCGGGTGCAGCGGCCCCTTCGCCGAGGGCTGGCACAGCCCCGGATGCGACGACATCGCCCGCCGCCGCTTCGTGGGCGACGGCCTGCTGCCCGCGATCTCCCCCGTCGGCACGCCCGGAGCGCTCACGCCGCGCACCGGCGACGCGCTGCACGCCCTGGGAACCCGCGGCACGGGCGGCTTCGAGGGCACGCACACCGACACCCTCAACTTCTGCTACTGCGACCAGACCTGCCAGACCCCCTGCCCCGCCCCCTTCCCCTACTTCGACCCCTACTGGGACTACAACGGCGGCGACATCGTCGTGCAGGGCTGGTACATGATCCCCGCTTCCGACCCCATCGTTGGCGACGCCGCGGGAATGAAGGTCCAGGTCCGCGTCCTCAACCAGCCCGTCGCCACCATCGAGACGCTCTCGATCACCGGGCACACCAACGGGGAGTGGCAGCAGTTCACCCAGGTCTTTAGCCGCGATGAGGTCCAGGCCCACTACGAGTGCAACACCGGCGCACGCCCCGACTGCGGCTGTGCCTGCGTGCCCACCAGCCCCCTTCCCAACCGCGTCAACATCTCCGTGCAGCGTTTCGTGGGCGACGGCACGCCCACCAGCGGCACCATCTACTGGGACGACATCACCTACCAGCAGCTCCCGCCCGCGCCCCCCTGCGGCACCGCCGACTTTGACGGCGACGGCGACACCGGCACAGACGCCGACATCGAGGCGTTTTTCGCGTGCCTCGCGGGCAACTGCTGCGCCACCTGCTGGCACCTGGGCGCCGACTTCAACGGCGACGGCGACGTCGGCACCGACGCCGACATCGAGAGCTTCTTCCGCGTCTTGGCCGGCGGCGAGTGCTAACAAGTCCGCTTGAGTGAGAAGAACGGCTCCGGGTGCGCCTCTCCCCGCACCAGGGCGCTGAGGATCTCGCCCACCGCCGGCGCGGCCTTGAACCCGTGCCCGCTGAACCCCGCCGCGAACGCCAGGTTCCTGTACGTTGGGTGCCGGTCGACCACGTAGTGCTTGTCCGGTGAGTTCGTGTACAGGCACACGCCCGTCCGCACCGCCCCGCCCGCCAGCGACGGCACGAACCGCCGCACCCACAGCATGAAGTCCTCCGCATCCCCCGCGAGCGCACCGTGCTCCACCTCATCCGCGCTCGCCACCGGTGTTCCACGCGCGTGCCGCGCCAGCTTCACCTCCCACCCGTCCTGAGACCGCGTCGCCGGGAACCCGTAGAACAACGCCCCATTCCCGTCATCAATCGCCCAGCAAGGCAGCGTGCTCAGCGCCGCCGGCGCGGAGACCCACCCCTGCACCTGCCGCGTGACCTCAAGCCGAACGCCCACGCCCTTCAGCAACTGCCCCGCCCACGCCCCCGCGCACACCACCAGGCTCCCCGCCGTGGACTCGCCCGACTCGGTCTTGACCACCACGCGCTGCCCATCGCTCACCCACCCCAGCACCGCATCGTGCGACCGCAGTTCCGCCCCCGCCCGAGCCCCCAGCGCCAGCATCGCCTCCACCGCCAGCTCGCAGTGGATCAGCCCCGCATCCTTCTCCAGCAGCCCCACGTACCCCCGCGGCACATCAAACACCGGGAACCGCGCCCGCAGCGCCGCGTGCTCCAGCCGCTCATGCTCCAGCCCGTGCGCCTCGATCGCGCGCAGGCACCCTGTGATGAGCTCCGACTCCGGCCGCCCCATGTACAGCGCCCCGCAAGTCTCGATCAGCGGCGCCCCGAACTCCTCCCCCATCCGCCGCCACGCCCCAAGCGACCGCCGCAACCACGGCACATACGCCGGGTCCTCGTAGTAGGACATGCGGAACATCCGCACATGCCCATGGTGCGACCCAAAGCCGTGCGGCGGCCCGAACCGGTCCAGCCCAAGCACGCGCTGGCCGGCGCGGGCCAGCTCATATATTGCCGCGGCCCCCATCGTGCCGCAGCCGAGAACGATCGTGTCCCACTCCTGCATGGCCGCGAGTGTACTGATCGGGCACGCCGGCTCGGCCCGCCGTGCAAGTACCGTTGTCCCGCCCCGTGGCGCGCGGTATGCTTTTCCCGTGACTGTGCGCCGGCGCAACTCCGGGTTTTGGCAGGGCTTGGCGGGATGCCTGGCCCTTGCGGGGTTGCTGATGGTCTTGACGGCCTCGTACTGGCACGCGCCGCATGGCGCCGCCGTCCAGAACACCCAGCAGGTTTATCACGCTGACCATGCCCACCACTCCCACCACGGGCACGGCGGGCACCACGAGCACGGCGACGCCCCGCAAGAAACCCCGCACCCGGAGCACTCCTGCCCGGTGTGCATCGCGGTTCACACGCCCACCTCCAGCGGGC
>JAEYTB010000105.1 GCA_023434205.1 Planctomycetota bacterium
TGAAGTACTCCTTGCGGTCGCCGCGCCGGTGGGCCCGCTCGACGATGCCCCAATCGAGGAGGGCGCGGAGGGACATGGAGGCGTTGCCGCGGCTGATTTCCAAGCGGTCCATGATGTCGTCGGTACACATCTCCTGGCCGCTGATGTAGAGCAGGGCGTGGACCTCGGCCATGGTGCGGGAGATGCCCCAGGCGCCGGCCATCTGCCCCCAGACCGCGATGAAGCGGTCCTGGGCCTGGATGAGGGCCTTGGGGCTGGGTGCGTCCATGCCTAAGTATGGGGGGCCGGGGCGGCAAAGTCCACCGAACTTTCAGAACTGATTGAAAGCCCAGACGGGCTGCACCCGGTAGACCCTAAACTTGGCCATGCCCCTCTACGAGTACATCTGCGAGCAGGACGGCACGGTCATCGAGCTGCTGCGGCCCATGGCTGACGCGGACAAGCCGGTGCCGGACCCTGACAACAAGGGCCGCACGTTCACGCGCAAGCACTCGACCTTCGCATCCACCGGGCCAGCGGGTCGGTCGGTGCCCATCGGTGGGGGGTGCGCGTGCGGCAAGCCCCACGGCGGGTGCGGCAGCCGCTAGGTCAGCAGGTCGATCACGCCCAGCGCGCCCAGCACGCAGCTCACCACGCCGTTGAGCGTGAAGAAGGCCATATTGAGCCCCGCCAGGCCGCGCTTGGCCCCGCGGGCGACGATGATGTGCTCGCTCACCAGCAGCGCCAGCACGATGGCCACGCCCACGCCGAAGACCCGCCCCAGCGCGGGGTGGCTGGTCCACGCGGCGACCAGCGTCAGCGCCGCGCCGGCGTGCAGGAGCTGGCTGACCACCCGCGCCCCTTTGGATCCCAATGCCGCGGGGATGCTGTTGAGCTTCTTGTCCTTGTCGAAGCCCTCGTCCTGCAGGGCGTAGATCACGTCGAAGCCCGCGACCCACATCACCACGAACGCCGCGAGCCACCAGATGCTGGGCGTTGCGGCCAGAGCCTCGGGGCGGATCGCGACCGCCGCGGCGAGGGGGGCCACGGCGAGGGAGGTGCCCAGGAAGAGGTGGCACAACGCCGTGAACCGCTTGGTGAAGGAGTAGAGCGCCACCCACGCCAGCACCGGCACGCTGAGCCAGCAAGGCCAGGGGTTCTGGAAGAACCACCAGAAAAGGGCGGTGACAAGCACGAACAGGACCGCGCAGGCCAGGGCGACGGACCAGCCGCGGAACGCGCCCAGTTCGCCCGAGGCGAAGACGCGCCGTCGGGTGCGGGGGTTGGCGGCGTCGATGTCGCGGTCGGCGAGGCGGTTGACGAGCATGGCCCAGGTGCGTGCGAGCACCATGCACACCACAATGAGCAGGAGCTTGACGGCGAAGCCGGCCCAGGCCGTGCCGCCCCGGGCCAGGAACGCCGCGAGCACCGCGAAGGGCAGGGCGAAAACGGAGTGGGCGAGCTTGATGTCCGCGGCGATAAGCCGCAGGGACTTGCCGAGGGCGACAGGCTGTGCGGGCGCGGTGGTCACGCGCCCCAGCATAGGGGCGGATGAAAAGGGGCGACCGCACGTCGCCGTGCAGCCGCCCGGAGGGAGAAAGAGAGGCTGTTACGCGCTCAGGACGTTGCCCAGGTCCTTGGCCTGCGCGGTGAGCTGGGTGCGGAGGTCGGAGACCTGCTCGTTGGTCAGCTTGAGGAAGTCGAGCACGTCGGGGTCGATGTTCGTGTTCAGCAGGTCCTGGCGGAAGCCGTGGCCCGTGTCCGCGGCGAGGCGGTCGGCGACATAGATGAGCGACACCAGCGTGCGGCTGTCGGAGGGGACGTCCATCGGCCGGTGGTGGAAGCCGGTGACGTTCTGGAAGCTCTTGGGGAACTTCCACTTCTCGCACAGGCCGGCGCCGAAGTCCTGGTGGTTGGCCTCAAAGTGCGCGTTCTCGGCGGTGATGAAGTCGGTCGCGGGCACGCCCTTGGCGTCGGCGCCAACCTGCCGCAGGACCTCGATCAGCTTGTTGCGGTCGGCCTGCATCTCGACCATCAGGCCGATGTCGTGGATCAGGCCGGCGAGGAACGCCTCGTCGGCAAGGCCCAGGCGGAGCGTGTTGGCGATCATCTTGGCGCCCGCGGCGGTGAGGTTGCTGTGCGTCCACAGCTCGCGCGCGGAGAAGGTGGGGGTCAGGTCCCCGCCCCGGAAGAGCTTGGCCAGGCTGGCCGCGATGGCGATGTTCTTCACGGCGTTGAGGCCGAGCATGACGATGGCCCGGTTGATGGAGCCGATCTGCCCGGGCAGGCCGTAGAAAGAGGAGTTCACGACCTTGAGGATGCGGCTGCACAGGGCCGGGTCGCTGGACACCACCTTGTGGAGGTCCTGCGCGGTTGACTTGGGGTCCTCGACCAGCTCGACCACCTTCACGGTAATCTCGGGGAGGGTGGCGATGTGGCTGATCTCGCGGATCGCGTTGGCGACGACCTGTTCCCGCTCTTTGGTGACGGTGCTCATGAAGAAGCTCCCACCGGCTCGGCACGTCCGGTTCTGCAGGAGCATCGGCCGAACCCTGGGGGGACTTTGGCGGGACTGCCGGGTTTGTGGTCAGTACGTGTTGCGCTTGCGCAGGAGCCCGGGCTGGTGCGGGCTGACCTCGGCGAGCACCGCCGCCGCACGCTCGCCCGCGTGCCCGTCGCCGTAGGGGTGCGTTATGGGGCCCTTGGGGAGGGCGCGGGCCGCCGCGAGCGCTGCACGCACCGCGTCGGCGCGCTCCTGCTCAAGGTGGACCACGTTGCCGCAGCGTTCACGCCCGCCCTGGCGGGGTCCGATATCAACCACCGGCACCGCCAGAGCGGCCGCCTCGATCAAGCCCGCGGAGCTGTTGCCCACAAGCACGCCGCCCCCGGCCGCCATCCGCCGCAGGAGCCCGATGAACTTGTCCCGCGGCATGTGCTGGCGCGCGGGCACCCCCGCGCTCTCGATCGCCCGCACGATCCCCTCGCGCCCAGGGTCGAAGTTGGGCATCAGGGCCAGCACGCGCTCGCCGCGGAGCCCCTCGAGGACCTCCGCCGCACCGGCCTCTTCAAGCTCTGTCGAGCGGCCGATGGGGTGCAGGAGCAGAAGAGCCGTGGGGACCTGGACGCCCTCGCCCAGCGCTTCGGTCATCTGCTCATCACGGAGCGGGGGGATCGCGTCGAGCCCGTCGATGGCCGGGGAGCCGATCACGCGGACGCGCTCTTTGGGCTCACCCATCCTGATGATGCGCTCGGCGGACTGCGCGGTCGCGGGCAGGTGCAGGTGCGCGAGCTTGGTGATGGCGTGGCGCATGGCCTCGTCAGCGACGCCCTCGGCGCGGTCCCCGCCGTGGATGTGGGCGACGGCGTACCCCGCGACGCTGCCCGCGGCGGCGGCGGCGAAGGCCTCGATGCGGTCGCCGAGCACCAGGACCCAGTCCGGGCGGAGCTTCTCGAACGCGCGGGTGAAGCGGGC
>JAEYTB010000153.1 GCA_023434205.1 Planctomycetota bacterium
CTCCCCCACCGGCTGCACCACCCCCGTCTCGTTGTTCGCCGACTGCACGCTCACCAGCGACGGCCTCGACGCCAGCGCACCCCGCAGGTCGTCCAGGTCCACCACACCGTCCCGCGAGACCTTCAGCCACCGCACCGGGCGCCCCGACTTCTCCAGGTCCTCCGCGATGTCCCGCACCGCCGCGTGCTCAAGGCGTGTGGTGACCAGCCCCCCCTCGCGCCCCGCCAGCACCCCCCGCACGGCCAGGTCGATGGCCTCGGTCCCGCCGGAGGTAAAGGTGATTTCCCGCGCCTTGGCGCCGATCAGCCCCGCCACGCTCTGCCGCGCCAGCTCCACCCGCTGCCGCGCCGCCTGCCCCGCCCGGTGGACGCTGGAAGGGTTGTGCCAGAACTCACGCAGCGCCGCGTCCATCGCGCCGACAACGCCGTCGCTGGGCCGTGTGGTCGCGTTGTTATCGAGGTAGATGATGCGGGAAGGGTAAGCGGGCCGCCCCTACTCCTCGTGCCGCCCCTACTCCTCGTGCCGCCCCACGATCAGCCGCTCCAGCATGCCCTGCACGTGATGGCCCTGCGCATCCTCGCCCGCACCCGGCACCCCCAGCGCCACCAGCACGCCGTACCCCAGCCCCACGTGGATCAGCGTCCACGCGATCAGGTCCGCCGAGAACACCTTCATCACCTTCCGCTCGTCCTGTGCCCGCTTCAGCTCGCGCGACAGGAACGCGTGCAGGTTCCCGAAGTGGTTCGCCACCGCCTTCTTGATCTCGTCGTCCTGCACCTCGGTGATCGCCTGCAGCAGCACCCGGTACGGCGCCGCCCCTTCGCTGCTCACCATCGGGTTGTCCCCGATCAGCCGCCGCAGCCGCTCCGCCGGGTCGCTCGCGTCCGCCAGACGCTGCTCCCAATGGTCCAGCGTCTGCTTCGCCGTCCGCTCCACCAGCGCGATGAACAGGTCCCGCTTGCTGTTAAAGTGCCGGTAGATGATCGGCTCGGTCACCCCCGCCGCCTTCGCCAGCTCCGCCGTGGTCGCCCGCGCGTACCCGCTCCGCGCAAACAGGTCCGCGGCACAGTCCAACAACTGCTCGCGGCGTTTCTCGGCGGGTAGTCGGCTCATGGGGCATCCAGAACCCGCCGCTCGGACGGGGCGTTAGCAACGGCAAACCTTATCACGTTCCCCGCCCCTCCGTCGGACTTTTCGAACCGCTTTCCGCCTTGGACAGCGGAACCGGGTCGTAACCCCCGCGGCTGAAAGGGTGGCAGCGCAGCACCCGCCGCGCCGTCAGCCACGTCCCCCGCACCACCCCATGCCGCCGGTACGCCTCCAGCCCATAGTGCGAGCACGTCGGGTAGAACCGGCACTGCCCCCCCACCCACGCCGACAGCGTCACCTGATACACCCGTATCAGGAACTCCAAGGGCACCGTCAGCACTGACACACGCTTGGCCACCGCCCCTGCCCCCCCTCATCCCCGCCGCCGCCACTCGCGGTCGAGCTGCGCCGCCAGCTCGCGCACCAGCCGCCGGTACTCCGTCAGCGGAAGCTCATCGTGGTCCCGGGCCGTGAACACCAGGTCGTACCCGCCCGACGCGAGCATCGGCAGCCCGTCCTGCTCCAGCCGGAACGCCTCCCGCAGGTGCCGCTTCAGCCGGTTCCGCGTCACCGCCCGCTCGAACCGCCGGATCGACAGCCCTAACCGATGGTAAGACCGTGAGTTAGGCAGCGCGAACACCGTCAGCGGCCCCAGGGTCTTCTTCACCCGGGCCCCGTACACCGCCTGGTACTCCAGGTCGTGCGCCAGCCTGCGCGATCGTGGGAACGTTTCCGCCACACGCACAGCGTAGTGCAACGCCCCGACAGCCCGCGGCCGCCCGACTATTCCAGGTACGGGTGCTTGCGGCCCGGGTTGCCCCACCCACCGCTCGCCGGCAGCAGACCCACCAGCACGCACGCGGCGCCGCCCACGATCAGCCAGAGCCGCTTCTGGTCATCATTCGTCCAGCGGTGCAGCATCGACCGCGACTCAACACGCACCGGCAGCTTTAGCGCCGGCGGCTCCAGGCTGGGGAACACCGACGCATCGGACATCGCCCCCAGCGCCCCGCGCTGCCCCGGGATCGGCGCCCGCCCCTCCGGGATCTCGTTCAACTGGCTCGCCGCGAGCGACAGCACCAGCGAGGGCTCCCGGTTGTCCAGGGCCTCGAGGTACTCTTCGTACCGCGCGAGCCGCTGCAGCCGGTGCTGCTCGATCGCCAGGGCCCGCTCGCGCTGGAACTTGGTCGCCGCGAGGTCGTCCGTCGCGGGGATGAGCACCGTCGCCGCCAGGATCGCCAGCCCGCCGATCAGGAATAACCACCCCGGGTCGATCAGGGTCGGCGCGCGCTCGGCCTGTGGTGTGCGGTTCACGCACGACTTATCGGCCAGCCCCCGCCCAACCGATCAAACCCGGCCCCTCAAAGCCGCCCCGGTCGCGCCGGCTCCCTCTCCGCCGGGACCGGGGCGGGCGCCTGCCGCTCCCGCCCGTGCTGGCCCAGCAGCCGCAGGGCCGACCGCGCCATGTCGTTCATCCGCCCTTCCTGCACCGGCTTCTCCTCGTGGTTCCACGCCATCGACAGCACGAACCTTTTCCCATCGTCGCGCTCCAGCAGCCACGTCATGCTCAGCACCCCCGCCTCCGCCCCGCCCTTGAACGCCACCTCCGGCCACAGGTCCCGGTCCAGCCGAAGCCCGGGGTCCCGCCGCAGCGCCCGCGACAGCGGCTCCATCCCCGGCAACCGCTCCAGCTTGTGCAGCTCCATCATCACGCGGCAGCACTCCGACGCGCTCGCGAACCAACCCACCCTCGACACCTCCCGAGGCTCCTCCCACTCCTCGTCCGGCAGCGGCAGCTTCCTCACCTCGTCCGCCAGCATCGCCCGGCGCGCCACCACCCCCGCCGCGGCGTACCGCGCCAGGACCTCCTCCGACTCCTTGATCCGGAACAGCTCGGAGGTCATCAGCACCGGCGCGCTCCGCTCCGCGTCCAGGTTCACTGTCGCCATGTACGCCTCGACCGCGTCGCGCCCCATCAGGTGAATCAGGTGGTCCATCGCCGTGTTGTCGCCCAGCGCGAACATCCGCTCCGCCACCGCCTCCAGGGTGTGCGTGCTGCCCGCCGCCTGCTCCTGCATCACCCCCGGGGGCAGGCTGATGAGCTCCTCCCGCAGCGTGAGCGTGTCCGACCACTTCGCCCCGCCCTTCTGGACACGATCCCCCAGCGCCGCAAGCACATACATCCCGAACGCCGGGCCGATGTTCAGCCGCTGGTCCGCGTCCACCTCCGTGATCACCTTCAGCGTCAGCGGGCTGGCCGGGTCCCCGGGGTTCTGGCGGACAAGCTCGTACGCCGCCATCGAGACCTCGCCCCCCAGCTTGCCAGCGCCCTCGCCGAAGTTCCCCCAGTTGGCGATGTTGCGCCCCACGCCCCCCGCGGGCGCGAACCGCAGCCCCGCGATCTTCCCCGTCTTCTCGTCCAGGATGAGGAACACGTGCAGGTACCGCCACGTGTCCGCAGCGGTGATCTCCGCCGAGATGTCCAGCTCCCGCTCGGTGTCGAGCATTTTGTTGATGACGACTTTTTTTCCCTCGAACACCTTGGGTCGCAACCCCGTCAGCGTCTCGCGCAACTCCGCCTCCCGCAAGCGGAGGTAATGGTCCGTAAAGTGCTCCGTCAGATCTCCTAACTCCTGCCCGTTCACGACCTTGAGCACCCACACGAGCTGGTTGCCCGCCCGGGTGGCCGGGATCACCGCCACCTCGGGCTGCTCATCGGGCTCCTGGCCCGCCGCACCCTGGCACAAAAACATGCAAATCGCCGCCACCAGCCCGGGGATCAGCCGGTAGAGCCTTCCGCGGCACAGTGTCGTGAGCATCGGGGTCTCCTCACACAGGGTGTTCTCCACCACTCCTACAACCACTATCTACAGACGGGAAGGTCGACCGGACGCAGCCGTCCGTTAGACTTGCGGGGCATGCGGCGACGAGTACTCATCACGGGCGTAGGCACGGTCACGGGCCTGGGCATCGGCGTAAACGCCTTGTGGGACGGCCTTTGTGCCGGGACGCGGGCGATCGCGCCCATGACCCGCCTCGACCCCGCGGGCTTCCCCTGCAAGGTCGCCAGCGAGGTCAAGAACTTCTCCGCCAAGGACTTCGTCCCCAAGAGCTACCGCAAGGCCGTCAAGGTCATGGTCCGAGACACCGAGCTCGCCGTGGGCGCCGCCAAGTGCGCGGTTGAAGATGCGGGCCTCATCACGAAGGCCAGCCTCGAGGCCGACCCCAGCCTCCGCCTCACGTACGCCCCCGAGCGCGTCGGCTGCCACATCGGCGCGGGCCTGATCTGCGCCGAGACCGCCGAAATCTCCGGCGCCATGGTCACCGCCCGCGAGCCCGACGCCTCGCCCGAGCTCCTCCAGCAGACCAACGGCCTCACCCTCAAGCGCTGGGGCACCGTCCCGCCCGAGGGCGGCGGCGGCATGGACAACCTCCAGCCCCTCTGGATGCTCAAGTACCTGCCCAACATGCTCGCGTGCCACGTCACCATCATCCACGGCACGGAGGGTCCGAGCAACACCATCACCTGCGCGGAGGCCAGCGGCCTGCTCTCCATCGGTGAATCCTGCCGTGTGATCGAGCGCGGCGCCGCCGACCTGTGCTTCTCCGGCGGGGCCGAGTCCAAGCTCAACCTGATGGGCCTGGCCCGCCTCACCCTCTGGGGCCGCCTCGCCCCCGACGCCGAGTCCATGCGCCCCTACGACCCCGCCAGCGCCGGCACCATCCCGGGCGAGGGCGCGGGCCTGCTGGTGCTGGAGGAGGCCGCCGCCGCGGCGGCCCGCGGGGCCACCGCCTACGCCGAGGTCGCCGGCTTCGGGGCCGCCACGTCGGCGAACGACCCCGCCGATTGCAACGAGGGCCTCGAACTCGCAATCCGCGCCGCGCTGCGTGACGCCCGCCTCGAAAGTGGGCAGATCGACGCCATTATTCCCCAAAGTTGTGGCGTGCCCGGTATCGACACGCCCGAAGCAGGCGCGCTGCGCCGCGTCTTTGGTGAACGCCTCCGCGACCTGCCGATGGTGGTCACGGCCCCTTTCATCGGCGATTGCTCCGCCGGCAACGGGTCTCTGCTCGCCGCGGTCGCCGCTAAGTGCCTCAAAGAGCAACGCTTGCCCGCCACGCCGGCGATCGGGCACGCGGACCTTGCCCGTAGCGCCGCGCCGGCGCGGGACGCACACATAAGGGCTATGCTGGTCTGTTCGAGTGCTCAAGGGGGGCAGAGCGCGGCGGTTGTTTTGAAAACTGTTGCCTGAAAACCGCGATCTGCCACGTATAGGAAGAGGAATCGAGGGGGGCTCTGCCGCTGCCTCTACGGAGTCTTGCCGTGCATAACGACTACAGAGACGACTCGCGCCACAACAACCACCGGTCCGGTCGCCCCGGCGGCCGTGGGCCGCGCAACGACGGGCGCTTCGATGGCCGCGCGGGCGGCGACCGCCGCGGCATCCCGCTCTCAGACCTTGACCCGCGCACCACCGAGGCCTCGCGCCGTGTGATCGGCTGCGCCATCGAGGTTCACAAAGCACTCGGGCCGGGCTTCGAGGCGCCCATCTACCTCCAGGCCCTCAAGTGCGAGCTCGACGCTCAGGGCGTCCCTTACAAGGCCGACCACCGCATCCCGGTCATCTACAAGGACAAGACCATCGGCGAAGTGACCGCCGACCTCTTCGTCGACAACCTCTTCTTCGTCGAGGTCTCAGCACGCGCCGGCCAGGTCTCCACCCCGGAGCGCATCGCGCTGCGCGCCCGCCTCAAGGCCGCCAACCTCGACCTGGGCCTGGTCATCAACTTCGCCGAGCGCCGCCTCAAGGACGGCCTGGTCCGCGTCCTCAACATCGAGAAGATCAACCAGGACAAGGGCCTCTCCGCCGGCGAACCCCACGACGAGGACCTCGACCACGCCGAGGGCGACCGCCTCGCCGACTTTGACCACCAGTAGCCCCACGCCAAGGGTGGTGAAGGCACGCCCCCCGGGCGCTACGCTTTGCTGCGCATGAGCCGCCGCGTCGTCATTTCCGGCATGGGATGGGTCACCCCGCTGGGCCTGGGCCTCGATGAGGTCTGGCGCCGCCTGCTCTCGGGTGAGTGCGCCGCCGGGCCCGTCACCCGCTTCGACGCTTCCACTTTCGCCACCAACTTCGCCGCCGAGGTGAAGGGGTTCTCCCTCGACCGCTGCGTCCCCAACCCCGCGCGCCACGCCACCGCCGGCCTCAACGCCCAGTTCGCCCTCGCCGCCGCCGCCGCCGCGTGGAAGCAGGCTGCGCTCGACCGCGCCCCCGCCGACCCCGCCCGCATGGGTATCTACATGGGCGCCGGCGAAGGGCCCCTCGACTTCGGCAACTTCGCGTTCTCCAACATCGCCGGCTGGGACGCCAACGCCCGCGCCGTGAACGACAGGGCCTGGGCCGACGCCGCGCTGAAGCGACTCCGCGCCACCCTCGAACTCGAGCAGGAGCCCAACCTCGTCCTCACCCACATGGCCCGCGAGTTCGGCTGCAAGGGACCTGCCTTCAACTGCATGACCGCCTGCGCCGCCAGCACCCAGGCCATCGGCGAAGCCTTCGAGATTATCCGCCGCGGCGACGCCGACCTCATGTTCGCCGGCGGAACCCACAGCATGATCCACCCGCTGGGCATGACCGGGTTCATCCGCCTCACCGCCATGTCCACGCGGCGCGACGACCCCGCCCACGCCTCCCGCCCCTTCGACGCCAGCCGCGAGGGATTCGTCATGGGCGAGGGGGCCGGCGTCCTGGTGCTCGAGAGCCTCGAGAGCGCGCTGGCCCGCGGCGCCACCCCGCTCGCCGAGGTCGCCGGCTTCGGCTCCTCCGCCGACGCCTTCCGCATCACCGACATCCAGCCCGACGGCAAGGGCGCCATCAGCGCCATGTCCCAGGCCTGCCGCCAGGCCGGCATCGACCCGCGCGAGCCCGGCGAGGACGGCCGCCCGCGCATCCACTACATCTCCGCCCACGGCACGGGCACCCAGGAAAACGACAAGATCGAGACCCTCGCCGTCAAGGGCGTCTTCGGCGCCCTCGCCCCCAAGGTCCCCTTCAGCAGCGTCAAGAGCATGCTCGGCCACCTCATCCAGGCCGCGGGCGCGGTCGAGGCCATGACCTGCGTGCTGGCCATCCAGAGCGGCTGGGTCCCCGCGACGCTCAACCTCCACAACCCCGACCCCGAGTGCGACCTCGACTACGTCCCCAACCACGCCCGCGACCTGCGCGCCGCCGGCGGTGTCGATGTCTGCCTCTCCAACAGCTTCGGCTTCGGCGGCCAGAACAACACCCTCTGCCTCCGCCGCTTCCGCTGACTATCGGACGCTCCCCGCACGATTGCAACGGGCGCTCCCACGCCCCGGTCAAGCCTGCCCGCGATCAGGACGACTGTGTAGGTAATGGCCGCGGCACCCGGTGACAACACACGAGATCAGGCCTCCGAGCAGACTGGCACCGCCGCGCGCCCCAACGCCGCCCGCGCCGGCTACCTCCCCGTCTCCCTCGAGCACACGCCCCTCTCGGCCCTCGCCGACATGAGCGTCCACATCCGCGTCCGCCCTGAGACCCAGACCCTGGGCTCCGGCCCCGCGCAGGACGGCTTCCGCCTCTACTGCGCCGAGAACCTCCGCTTCACCGACGCCCACCGCCTCCGCCTCATCGAGCACGGCGTCAAGTTCGCCTACATCCGCATGGTCGATCAGTCGCGCTTCCGCCGCCAGATGGCCTCGAACCTCGACGACATCGCCCGCACCGCGCCCATCGCCGAAGCCTCCTCCATCATCTACGAGACCAGCGTCGAGCTGGTCAACGAGCTGCTCGAAGACCCCGACACCCTCGCCAAGAGCCCCAAGCTCGGCCAGCTCTCAAAGGGCGTCACCACCCTGGTCCTCAACAACCCCGAGGCCTTCAACCACCTCTTCACCGCCAGCCACCACGACTTCTACACCGCCACCCACATGGTCAACGTCGGCACGTGGATGGTCCCCCTCGCCGTGGAGATGGGCATCACCGACGAGGCCGACCTCAACCTCATCTGCCAGGCCGGCCTGATGCACGACATGGGCAAGCTCGGCATCCCCGAGTCCATCCTCAACAAGTCCGGCAAGCTCTCCGACGAGGAGTGGCAGACCATCCGTCAGCACCCCGACAAGGGCCTCGAATACCTCATGAAGTTTGAGGGCATCGACGACCGCCTCAAGCGCGTCGCCGTGGAGCACCACGAACGCCTCGACGGCTCGGGCTACCCCAAGGGCCTCAAGGGCGATGAGCTGCACCTGTGGAGCAAGATCTGCGGCGTCGTCGACTCCTTCGACGCCATGACCGCCTTCCGCCCCTTCAAGACCAAAACCCTCGGCGTCGCCGAGGCCATGGCCATCATGCAGAAGGAAGTCGGAGACAAGTACGACCCCAGGGTCATGGAGGCATGGACCCGCCTGGTCGCGCCCCGCGGCGTCGTCGAGCTCCCCGAGACCCTCTCCGCCCCCGTTGCCGAGCGCGCCGACACCCGCGCCGCCCCGCGTGCGACCTTCCACTGCCCCGCCCGTGCCCATGCCCTCCGAATCGAGAACGGAAAGTGTACCGAGCTCCCTGGCGTCCCGGTGACGGCCCACAACGTCTCACGCTCCGGCCTGGGCCTCCTCTCACAGCAGCCCGTCGAGCCCGGCCAGCTCATCCGCGTCTACATCCAGGCCCGCGGCTGGCAGAACCGCCCCCTCGACGGCGAGGTCATGCGCTGCCGCACCTACAACGACCGCTGGCACGAGATCGGCGTCCGCTTCACCGGCATCAGCACCAACGCTGCCGCGGCCTGAGACCCGGGCACGCCGCCCCAACCCCAAACCACTTACACTCGGCCCATGAAGCCGATGCTCTTCCTCGCGCCCGCCCTCCTGCTCGCCGCCTGCTCCGGCCAGCCCGCCCCCAGGCTCTCCGTCACCAGCGCCGCCATCACCGAGCAGACCGACGCCGGCACCGTCATCACCTTCACCATCCACGCCGACAACACCACCGCCGAGCCCCTCCCACTCCGCGATGTCGAGTACGAGGTCTCCCTCCACGGCAAGCCCGTCTTCCAGGGCACCCGCTCCGCACAGGCCACCGTCCGCCCCTACGGCACCCAGGACTTCACACTCCCCGCCGCCATCCCCGCCCAGCTCGAAACCCCCGCCGCGTACACCATCCGCGGCCGCATCACCTACCTCGTCCCCGGCGCCCTCGCCCAGGCCCTCTTCGACCTCAACGTGCTCAAGCCGACGACGGAGTTTGCGGGGAGGGGGGTTGTCGGCGAGACGCCGAACTGACTTAGTCCTCCTGCCCTCCGGTGAACGAGGGCAGGCAGACGTATGCGAAGTATGGGTAATTCCGCACTCCCGGCGCATCAACGGGCGGCAGCAGCGTCCAGTCGCTCCGCAGCTTTGTGGTACTCGACCCTTCCGCGGGCGTCACTTTGTACTTATACTGCGTGCCAAGCTCTACCGGGACGGGCGTGGGCGTGCCCTCCAACTTCCGGGCCACCCAGACCTCGCGGCTGCCGCCGCCCGGGACATACACGTCGAACAAGGAAGTGCGATCCGTCCAGTTCACTTCGTCCCCGGGGCAGGGACTGGGATCGCAGATGCCCAACGCAACAGACCGCCGCTCAATGACGAGCGGGACCGTGTCAGGATCATCCGGATCGCCGTAATCATCCTCACCATCGAACACCGGGCCGTAATGCCGCAGGACCATGGTCTCGCGGTTCCCGCCGCCATGCGAGATTGGCCATTCTCGGATCGGCCACTGGTCAGCGCAGTTCTCATTATCGCTCGGTGGCTCGCAGTTTGTCGCGTGCAGTCCATACGGCACCTCGCCAACCGCGCCCGCCCCGACTTCCTCCTCCGTCTGCGTGTAGAACGGAACCGGGGCGAAGGTGTCCGACCCCAGAGCGTCAACAAAGTTGATGTCCTCCGCCCACCACGCGCCGGGCGACGAGCCGCTCGCGTTGATGATGATTTGCCCGTCGAAGGCGGTCTCATCCCCGACTGTGATCGGCCCCGAGAGGCCCAGCCCGATGCTGATCAGGGAGTTCTCTGGGAAGTGCAGGAACTCCATCGACTCGTCGTTTCCGCCGCCGGAACCGCAGTACCCGCCGATCTCGATCGACTCGAACGTGTCGCAGAGCAGGTCGATCGCCGCGTTCTCACTGACCTTGATGGTGCCGAGCTCGATGTAGCCGTTGCCCGAGGTACGGATCCGGGCGAACGCCTGCGTGGCCCATAAGTGACCGAGCCGGTCAGCGAAGATGCTAACTTCGAAGCCCGGCTCCATCGTGTCCGCGGCAATCCAACCCTCGACGTCAATCGTGCCGATCTCGCCCTCATAACTCCTGATCTCGATCTGGTCCCCGCCCCGGGGCACGATGTTCCCTCCTACGGCGATCGAGGTGATGTTGCCGCCCGCCGTCACGGAGCCCCGGAGGTGTCGGCCAACGACCAACTCGGCGTCTCCGACAAAGGCGCCCGCAACCACGATTTCCGCCAGCACGTCCTCCGCAAACTCCAGGGTCGCGCTCAAGTCTCCCGAGATGACGATGCCCCGCCCGAACGGAGAACTGCTGGACTCGTGGAGTCGCTCGGCGGTCACTGAACCTGCCAGGCTGCCTGCCGTCAGCTTGTGGAGTGTCAGACCTGCATCGATATGCGCGGAGAGGTCGCCGGCAACTGAAATCTCATTGATGGTTCCTGCCTGAATGCCCATACCGGCGAGCGAAATCGCGACGTCGCCCGCAACGACGATGTCGCTAATGACAGAACTGGAAGATACTGCGCCTTGCATAGCACCCATCGCGGAAAGCTGCTGGACTCGCGTAATCCCTCCGTTCGCTGCTGAAATCATTCCGTCCGGGGTGCTTGTCCCGAACTCGATCCATCCGATCGCGGGGTCGCCGCCTGTGGCGAGCACGTCCGCCCCCAGTTCGCCGCCCACTTCAAGCCGAACGATCGTCCGCGCGCTTACGGAATCGGTTAGGTCGCCGGACACGCTCCCGGAGACGACCGCCCACGGTGCCGTTCCGCTGTCAAACGCGATTCCACCCCAATCCGTTCCGACCGGATTGAGGTTCACTTCTGCGTCCGGAAACAAAGTGTTCCCAGGCCGATCCATGAGGATGACCTCAAGATCGTTCTCACGACCGAGCCCGCCCGAATGAGAAATGGTGATGCGGCCAATGTCGCCAGCCGACCCTCCACCGTCTGTGAAGATGCAGACGCGACGGATTTGATAGTCCACGCTCAGATTGATCGGGTCACCCGTCGCCACAGTCGTGCTTGAGAAAGTAGACGAACTGGTGCCTTGGTAGGTGTTCACCCGAATAGATTGGCCACGTACTGCAAGGGGCGCAAGCAGCGTCAAGCCGATGAGGACGATTCTCCACATGATGACTGGCTCCTCAGTCTGCGCCAACCCAGAAGAACGCATGCGCCGGCGATTGTAATGGAACCACCCGGCGACGGAACCGCCGACGCCAAGCGAACTCCTTGAGTGGAAGTACTGAGGTGCGGAGAGTCTGTCCCCCACCAAATCAGCATGTCAAGACCGGTTGAGGTATTGCCCCGTGCCGAACCGTCTCGCATCCTGTACATTTCAGTCGGGGTTGCCCAGATGTCCTCCAGCCACTCCACCGTCCCCCCCGCTGTATCCAGCAGCCCCCAGGGGCTCTGCACCTGCGGGTACGCACCCAGCGGGATATTGAGGTGCGCATCCCCCGGCAGCCGGAATCCCGCGTTGGCCTGCCCCGTTCCGTCGCCGCCAAAGCTCGGCGGTGGCCCGTACACCAGCGGCGTGTCCGACCCATTGGGACGCGACCACCACCCGCCAACACCCGGCCCAGCGTGGTGCGGGTCGTAATACACGGCCTTGAGATACTCGTCGAGCGAGGGAATCCAGTACCGTGCCCCGGGGCTGCGCGTGGCCTGGTCTGTGAAAGTCGGGTGCGAGAGTTCAGGCCCGAACGTGCTGACGTCGTACGCGCCGCTCGAAAACGCGCTCTGAGCCGCCGCCTTGCCGTTGTGCAGCCAGTTGCACATCACCGCCGCGTGCCGCCAGGAAATCCCGCCCACGGGCACCATTGCCGCATCGGCCACGT
>JAEYTB010000211.1 GCA_023434205.1 Planctomycetota bacterium
CCCCCGCGGTGGTCCCGCCCGAGTTCATCCAGCACACGGTTCAGAAGGGCGAGACCTTTGAGTCCATCGGGCGCAAGTACTACGGCGCCAGCGGCCGCGGCTCGATCATCGCCAAGGCCAACCCTATGACCGACCCGAACCGGCTCACCGCCGGGAAGGTGATCCAGGTGCCCAAGGACCCGACGAATATCCAGGGCGTGCCCGTGCAGCCCAAGCCCCAGCCGGTGGCCCCCGCCCCTGAGGAGTACGTCGTGCAGCAGGGCGACACGCTCTCGGCGATCTCGCAGGAGGTCTACGGCGACTCCCGCCTGTGGCGGACCATCTTCGAAGCCAACCGCGACCAGCTCCCCAAGGAGACGTCGCTCCGCGCCGGGCAGCGGCTGCGGATCCCGTCAAAGCCGGAGCGGTAGCCGGAGGAGTGACGCGTGGGCGACCGGTACGTGGTGACAGGCGGGGCTGGGTTCGTGGGGAGCAACCTCGTTGCGGCACTGGTGCGCCACGATCCCTCGGCTTCCATCTGCATCGTCGACGACTGTCGCACGGGCAGCTTCGCCAACGTCATCGAAGCGATGGACCGGGCCAAGCTCCCGCCCTTTTCCGGCCGCTTCATCGCCAGCCCTGTCGAGAAGCTCAACGCCGCCGAGCTTGTTGAGGGCGCGCGGGCCGTCTTCCACCTCGCGGCGATCACGGACACCACCGTCAAGGACGAGGCGGAGATGATCCGCGTGAACACGAACGGCTTTGAGCCCGTGCTCCAGGCCTGCGTCGCCCGGGGCGTCCCGCTGGTCTACGCCAGTTCCGCCGCGACCTACGGCACACCGCCGCAGGCGGCCCAGCGAGCCCCGTTCGCGCTCGATGCCGCGGGCCGGCCCAACAACGTCTACGGCTTCAGCAAGTGGCTGATGGAAGCCATGCACCGTGCCGACCCGCACGAGTCCGCCCGCGTCGTCGGCCTGCGCTACTTCAACGTCTTTGGCCCTGGCGAGAGCCGCAAGGGCCACATGGCCTCGATGGTCTACCAGCTCGCGACCCGGATGCTCGCCGGCGAAGCGCCCCGGGTGTTCCGCGACGGCACGCAGGCCCGCGACCAGGTGTACGTGGACGACGTGGTCTCCTGCACCCTCGCCGGGGCGGGCATCGGCGGCACGGGCCGGCCGGGGGTCTACAACGTAGGCTCGGGCGTCCCGACCACGTTCAACGAGATCATCCAGGCCCTGCGCAAGGAGCTGGCGATCCCCGAGACCCAGCGCCCGACCGAGTACATCGACATGCCCGCGAGCGTCCGGGCGTTCTACCAGGACTTCACACTCGCGGACATCTCGGCCACGCGCGAGGGGCTGGGCTGGACGCCCGCCTGGGCGCCGGCGGACGCGATCCGGGCGTACGCGAGGTGGCTGAAGCCGCGCCAGGCGCGCTGAGCCGCGCCCGTCCTACCCTCCGCCCATGAAGATTCGACGCATCCTCGTGACGGGCGGGGCCGGGTTCCTGGGGTCGCACATCTGCGACCGGCTCGTGGACCAGGGCCACGACGTGATCTGCCTGGACAACTTCTTCACCAGCCAGAAGTCCAACATCAAGCACCTGCTGGCGCGCCCGAACTTCGAGCTGATCCGGCACGACGTCACACACCCCATCTGGCTCGAGGTGGACGAGGTCTACAACATGGCCTGCCCCGCCGCGCCGGGGCACTACCAGTTCAACCCCATCAAGACCATGAAGACCTCGGTCATGGGCGCCATCAACGTGCTGGGCATGGCCAAGCGCTGCCGCGCCAAGGTGCTCCAGGCCTCGACGAGCGAGGTCTACGGCGACCCGGAGGTCCACCCCCAGCCCGAGAGCTACCGGGGCAACGTGAACCCCATCGGCCCCCGCGCGTGCTACGACGAGGGCAAGCGTGCCGCGGAGACGCTGTTCTTTGACTACTACCGCAGCAACCGTGTGAACATCCGCGTCATCCGGATCTTCAACACCTACGGCCCGCGGATGCACCCCTTTGACGGCCGGGTGGTCTCCAACTTCATCCGCCAGGCGCTGCACAACGAGGACATCACGATCTTCGGCGACGGCCAGCAGTCGCGCTCGTTCTGCTACGTGGACGACCTGGTCGAGGGCATCATCCGCATGATGAACGCCCCCGACGACTTCATCGGCCCCGTGAACCTCGGCAACCCCGTCGAGTTCACGATGCTGGAGCTGGCGCAGCTCGTGATTGAGCTGACGGGGAGCCGCTCCAAGCTCGTCCACCGGGCCCTGCCCGCCGACGACCCCACGCAGCGGCAGCCGGACATCGCCCTCGCCCGCGCCCGCCTGGGGTGGGAGCCCAAGGTCGCGCTCCGCGACGGGCTCGCCAAGACCATCGAGTTCTTCAAAAGCATCAAGCTCGACGACTACCGCCCGCCGACCCCAAACTACTGACCCCTCAGAACAGGTCGCTCTGCCCTTCGACGGGCTTGTACGTCAGGCCCAGGTGCTCGCACGCCGCGCGGGTCAGCGCCCGGCCCCGCCGCGTGCGCGCCAGGAACCCGATCTGGAGCAGGTACGGCTCGACGACGTCCTCGAGCGTGCCCGAGTCCTCGTTCATCGTCGCCGCGATCGTCTCCAGCCCGACGGGCCCGCCCTGGTACGTCGTCCCGATGGTCCGCAGGAACGCGCGGTCCAGCTCATCCAGCCCAAGGTGGTCCACGCCCTCGAGCTTGAGCGCGGCCTCCACCATCGCCCCCGTGATCCGGCCGTCCCCCTTCACCTGCGCGTAGTCCCGCACCCGACGCAGCAGCCGGTTGGCGATCCGCGGCGTCCCCCGCGACCTCGCCGCGACAATCTCGAGCGCCGTCCGCTCAGCACCCGGCACGTTGAGCAGCCGCGACGACCGCTCCAGGATCGCCAGCAGGTCGCCCCGCCCGTAGTACTGGAGGTGGTGTACAAGCCCGAACCGCGAGCGCAGCGGGGACGAGAGCATCCCCGCCCTGGTTGTCGCCCCGATCAGCGTGAAGGGCTTGCACCGCACCTGCACCGTGCGCGCCGCCATCCCGCTGTCGAGCGTGACGTCGATGCGGAAGTCCTCCATCGCGGGGTAGATGAACTCCTCGACCGCGACCGGCAGGCGGTGGATCTCGTCGATGAACAGGATGTCCGCGTGCTGGAGGCGAGTGAGGGCCGCGACCAGGTCCGTGCCGCGGGCCAGCGCCGGCCCGCTCGTCACCGCGATCTTGACGCCCATCTCCTGGGCCAACACGTGCGCGAGCGTGGTCTTTCCAAGCCCCGGCGGGCCGTGGAGCAGCACGTGCTCCAGCGGCTCCTTCCGCTCCTTCACCGCCTGGATCGCGATCGACACGCGCTCGATCAGCTCGCGCTGCCCGACATACTCGGCCAGCGCGGTGGGCCGCAGCGCCCAGTTCGCCTGCTCCTCCTGGGGCGCGGCCTCGGACGACAACAGGCGGTCGGTGGCCATCAGCGGCGGCTCTTTTCCATCGGCAGCCCCTTGGCCTTCCAGAGCTGTACAAGCTTGTCCTTGCTCACCGGCTCCCACACGGCGAGGTCCGGCATCTCCGTGCGCATCAGCTCGCCCTTGCCGTTGAAGTACGACACCATCGGCGGCTTCTTCTCGCTCAGGCGCGTCGTGAGCCTCCAGAGCCCCGGCCTGTCGCTGGGCTGCTCCAGCGTCTCACGCCGGTATGTGACCGTCATCTCGTCGGATTGGTACCCGTAGAACCCGAAGTCCGTCGCCGCGCCGCCCTTCACCAGGATTTGCGGCAGGACCGTCGCCTCCACACGGCTGATGTACCCGTCGCTCTGGAACACCGGCCGGACCTCCTGCCCGGGCCGCCCCGCGCCTTCAACCTGCACGACCATGCTCATCCCCGACCGCGCCCCCCGCTCGGTCATGGTGTCCACCTGCTGCCCCCGCCGGATCGCGTTGCGGATGGTCCAGAACTCCTCCTTGAAGTCCTTGCTCACGAAGTACGCGGCACTGGAGTCGATCGTCACGCCCTTGTCGATCATCCGGGCGTCCATCTGCACGATGTAGCCCTCCTGCCCGCCCGCCGCGTTGCCCAGCTCGTTGGGCCGGCCGACGCGGGTGATGATCCGGCGGTAGCCCAGCTCCGTCGCATCGCCGTCCGCTCCGCTGGAACTCGGGCGGTAGCACCGCTCCCAGCGCTCCGGGCCGGTCATGATCGCACGGAAGTCCTCCGGCTTGAGAGCCTCGAGCACCTTGCGGCCCGCGGCGATCCCCGCGGCGCGGGTCAGCATGATCGTCGCGGGGTCCTCAAACGTCGCCGTCGCGACCGTCGCCTCGTACGTCGTGCGGGCCTTCTCGAACACGCCCGGCGTCGTGATGAGCTCGAAGATCACAAACTGGCCCGGGGCGGTCTTGAACACCGTCAGGCCGTGGACCACGTCCGGGTCGCGGGGGGTGGCGCCTGGGACCGAAACGTACACCCGTTCGGTATCCAGGCCATTGATGCGGATGGTCTTGCGCCGCTCGATCAGCTTGCCCTTGACCCCCACCAGCTCGCCCACCTTGTCGGGATTGCGTTCGTCCTCAGGCTTGACATAGACCTCGCCCGCGGCCTTGAACAACTCGGTCACCAGCCCGTCGCAGATCTCCGCCGGCAGCGTGTCCGTGTTGATCGTCCGGGGGGTCTGAATATTGATCAGCCAGGTGTTGTCCTTGGGCGTGATCTGGACGGACGACTTTCCCCCAAAGGAGTTCGCCTGGGCCGTCGTGTCGACGGGCAGGTGCATGGTCAGCCCCACGCTGTCGAGCTTCCAGGGGTCCAGGGAGAGCTCGATCGGGGCGGGGTTGTACGTGGTCTTGGGGGAGGGCGCAGAACCTGCGGGCTTGCTCGGCTGGCGGCCCTGCGGCTGCGCCGTGGCGGCCCCGGCCAGGAGCAGGATGGCGAGCGTCGACAGGACGGGGCGGTTCCAACGGCAGTGGGGCAGGCTGGTCATGGGCATCCCTCCGGTACGGGCCAGATCAATGTAGAGACTTGGATCGGTCCGAAGTGGGCGGCGGTTGTAGGAATGTTGTTCGGCCCGCCGGGCCGCCGGTGCCCGGCCCGGGGGGGCCTAGGCTCAGGATGGTGGAGCTTGCCTGGGTTGACACCGCGGGGGGGCTGTCTATTCTTCCCTCCCGCTTCTCCGGGAGAGGCGCGGGCGTGTTCGCGCATCGCTTTGGCAAGTTGCCTGGTGCGAGGTTGATCGGAAAAGTGGGGGAGTTCCCCCGGGTGGTTTACGAATGACCGGCGGCAAGATCAGAATTCGGATGGAGGCGTACGACCACCTGGCCCTGGACGCCTCGGCCAAGGAAATCGTCGAGCACGCCAAGCGCACTAACGCGAAGGTGGCCGGGCCGATCCCGCTCCCCACCCGCATCGAGCGCTACACCGTGCTCCGCTCCCCGTTCATCGATAAGAAGTCCCGCGAGCAGTTCGAGATCCGCACCCACAAGCGGATCATCGACATCATCGAGCCCAACGCCCGCACCGTCGAGGCGCTCAACCGGCTCGTCGTCCCCGCGGGTGTGTTCGTGAAGATCAAGGCCTGAGTCAAACTGCCCCTGGGCGTGCCGCCCGGGGGTTTTCGTTGGTAGGAATCGAGGACGCCATGGGCTTGTCGCTGCTGGGTAAGAAAATCGGAATGACGCGCGTCTACAACGACGGCGTGAGCGTGCCGGTGACTGTGATCGAGTGCGGCCCGTGCGTGGTCACCCAGGTCCGCACCGCGGACCGGGACGGCTACGACGCGGTGCAGATCGGCTACGGCGAGGTCAAGGCCCGCAACAGCACGATGCCGCTCATCGCCCACGACATGAAGGCGGGCACCACCCCCAAGCGCCACCACCGCGAGTTCCGCGTGGCCGCCAAGGACGCCTCCGGCTTCACCCCCGGCCAGACCCTCACGGTCAAGGACCTCGAGGGGACGATGTTCGTCGACGTCGTCGGCCGCAGCAAGGGCAAGGGCTTCGCCGGCGTCATGAAGCGCTGGCACTTCAAGGGCCTCTTCGCCTCCCACGGCACCGAGCGTAAGCACCGCTCCCCCGGCTCCATCGGCTCGCTCTGCTCCAACCGCGGCTTCGGCGGCGGCCTCAAGAAGGGCAAGAAAATGGCCGGCCACATGGGCGACGAGCGGGTCACCACCCGCAGCCTCGACGTCGTCCGCATCGACGCCGACAAGAACCTGCTCCTGGTCAAGGGGCCGGTCGCGGGGGGCAAGAACGGCCTGGTGGAGGTCCGCCCCGCCGTCCGTCTGTACAAGAGCAAGGCAAAGAAGCTCGCCGCGGCGAAGAAGTAAGCCGCGTCAGGGCCTAGGATCATGACCCTGCCCAGCGTTGGGCCGGGAAGACAGGAGTTGGAAGGGTTGCAGCCGCCGGCCGTTTGAAAGAACGATCGGCGGGCCCGGAAGGTCCGGCGACGGAAACCACCAGGCAGCGACAACAGATTCGAGACAGCCGAGTCGATTCCGATCCACCCCGCACGCACGGTGCGTGTACCCGCGAGGGACTGGAGGTGAGACGGATAGGCGGCAAAGAGACGCGTGAGGTCGGGCAGCATGCCCCCGCCGTACGCGTCAGGCGTCAGACGAGGTGGAAGACACGATGAATGTCCCCGTCTACAACATGCAGGGCAAGGAAGTTGCCCAGTTCACCATCGACGAGAAGTCCTTGGGCGGTGAGATCAACGCGGCGTTGATCAAGCAGGCGTACGTCCGCTACCACGCGAACCTCCGCCAGGGCTCCGCCCGCACCAAGAACCGCACCCAGGTCGAGGGCTCGACCCGCAAGATCTACAAGCAGAAGGGCACCGGCAACGCCCGCCACGGCGACCGCAAGGCCAACCTCTTCAAGGGCGGCGGCCACGGCCACTCCAAGAAGCGGACCCGCGAGGATTACCGCCTCGACATGCCCAAGAAGATGCGGCGCAAGGCCAACCGCAACGCGCTGCTCTCCAAGCTGATGGACAACGAGGTCCGCATCGTCGACGGCTTCGCCTTCAAGGAGGCGAAAACCAAGCTGTTCCAGCAGTTCCTCAAGGCGATCAAGGTCGACCGCTCCGCGCTGGTGGCCCTGCCCTTCGACGGCGAGGCCTCCGACAACGCCCGCCTCTCCGGCCGCAACGTCGAGGACATCACCCTCGTCCGCGCCGACCAGCTCAACTGCTTCAACATGCTGAACCACCGGTACCTGGTCATCAGCAAGGCCGACCTCGAGGCCTGGCTGAAGGGCCCCGTCTCCCAGACCGGCAAGGACGCGAAGATCAACCCGCTCGGCCGCGAGGCCGCCAAGAAGGTGGAGGTCGCCTAAATGCCCGCGAACGTCGATCCCATCTACATCATCAAGAAGCCGATGCTCAGCGAGAAGAGCACGTACAACATGAACGAGCACAAGCTGTACTCGTTCGAGGTTGACCCCCGGGCCACCAAGGACGAGATCAAGAACGCCATCGAGGCGATCTACAAGGTCCGCGTCGTGGGCATCAACACCCAGGTCCGCAAGCACAAGGCCCGGCGCCTCCGCTACGGCGTGGTCAAGCCCGCCAACAGCAAGAAGGCCACCGTCCGCCTGCACCCCGAGGACTCCATCGAACTCTTCTGACCGTCAGGAGAGAAGGACTCAGCCATGCCCATCCGTGTATACAAAAGAACCTCCGCCGGCCGCCGCAACGCGTCGGTGAACGAGCACGCGGAAGTCACCAAGAACTTCCCCGAGAAGTCGCTCCTGGCCCCCCTGCCCAAGACCGGCGGGCGCAACCACAGCGGCAAGATCACGTCCCGCGGCATCGGCGGCGGCGTCAAGAAGATGTACCGCATGATCGACTTCAAGCGCCGCGACCGCGACGGCATTGAGGGGAAGGTCATCGGCATCGAGTACGACCCCAACCGCTCCTGCCACATCGCCCTCATCGAGTACACCGACGGCGTAAAGCGCTACATCCCCTCGCCCGAGCACCTGCAGGAGGGCCAGGCGATCTTCACCTCCAGCACCGATCCGGTCGAGCCCACCCCCGGCAACTGCATGACGCTGCGTTTCGTCCCCACCGGCCTCGACGTGCACTGCGTCGAGCTCGAGCCCGGGCGCGGCGCCAAGATCTGCCGCTCCGCCGGCACCTACTGCAAGATGACCAACAAGGAGGGTGACTACGCCACCCTCACCTTCCCCAGCGGCGAAATCCGGCGCGTCCCGCTCGACTGCCGCTGCACCATCGGCAAGGTCGGCAACGGCGACCACCGCCTCCGCAAGCTCGGCAAGGCCGGCCTCTCCCGCCTGATGGGCGTCCGCCCCATCACCCGCGGCGTCGCCAAGAGCCACCACGCCCACCCGCTGGGCGGCGGCTCGGGCCGCAGCAAGGGCAACCGCCCGCTGTGCGGACCCACCGGCGTCCACGCCAAGGGCGGCAACACCCGCAACCGCAAGAAGCACTCCAGCAAGCTCATCATCCGCCGGCGCGTCAGCAAGCGCTACGGCCAGAAGAAGTAACCCCGACCCAGGACCCCAGGACTTAGGACAGAACCACCATGGGACGCAGCCTCAAGAAAGGTCCGTACGTCGACGAGAAGCTCTTCCGCAAGGTCGAGAAGCTCAATGCCAACCGCCGGCGCGAGCCCATCAAGACCTGGGCCCGCCGCAGCACCATCGTCCCCGAGTTCATCGGGCACACCTTCAAGGTGCACAACGGCAAGGCCTTCCTCGACGTGTTCGTGACCGAGGACATGGTCGGGCACAAGCTCGGCGAGTTCAGCATCTCCCGCACCTTCCGGGGCCACACGAACAAGAAGGAAGGCATCGAGGGCGCGCCCGCCAAGGGCTAAGTAAGCACCGCAGACCGAGGGCTCAACCGTGAGGATTCGAGGAAACAAACTGAAGCAGCGGGCCCAGGACGCTGGCCTGAGCGTGGAACAGCTCGCCGCCGCGATCGCCGATGAAGGCTTCCGCGTCGACCGGGCCGTCAGCGCCATCAACAACTGGATGGCCGGCCGTGACCACCCGCGCTGCAAGGCGCCGATGATCACCAAGCTCGCCGCGGCCCTCCAGTGCGACGCCAAGGACATCGCCGCGTTCACCAGCGAAGTCCGCCACCACCGGGGCAGCCCCCGCAAGGCCGGCCTGATCGCCGCCCTGATCCGCGGCAAGGACGTGATCACGGCCCAAGACCTCCTGCGGTTCACCACCAAGAAGGCCGCGGTGAACTTCAAGAAGTGCCTGAACGCCGCCATCACCGACGCCGAAGTGTCCGGGGCGGACACCACGGCCCTGTTCGTCAGCGAGAGCCGCGTCGACCACGGCCCGGTCATCAAGCGTTTCCAGCCCAAGGACCGCGGGCGGGCGCACCAGATCCTCAAGCCGTTGTCGCACATCACCATCAGCGTTGAAGAGCGCACCGCGAAGGCGGGGGCGAGGTAAGCATGGGACAAAAGACGCATCCATTCGGTCTGAGGCTGGGCATTACCGAGGCGCACAAGAGCCGGTGGTACGCCCCCAAGGCGCTGTACGGCGAGCTGCTCGTCGAGGACGAGAAGATCCGCAAGTGGCTCGACAAGCGCCTCAACCGCAGACCCCCAAACGCCGCGGTCTCCGACATCCACATCGAGCGCACCCGCGAGGAGCTGAAGGTCATCATCAAGACCGCCCGCCCGGGCCTGGTGATCGGCCCCAAGGGCGCCGAGGTCGAGCGGATGACCGAAGAGCTCCAGTACATGACGGGCCGCAAGGTCGCCATCTCGATCATCGAGATCAAGAACGCCGACCTGGACCCCAACCTCATCGCCGAGGCGGTCGCGGAGCAGCTCGTCAAGCGGGCCAGCTTCCGGCGCGTGGTCAAGATGAAGTGCGAGGCCGCGATGACGGCCGGCGCCAAGGGCGCCAAGATCCAGGTCTCCGGCCGCCTGGGCGGCGCGGAAATGAGCCGCGTCCTGGCGGTCCGCCTGGGCTCGCTCCCCCTCTCGACGCTGCAGGCGCGGGTGGAGTACGGGTTCGCCGAGGCCCGCACGACGTACGGCGTCATCGGCGTGAAGGTGTGGGTCTACAAGGGCATGTACACGACGGAAGCGGACGAGAACACCTCGAACGCCGCGGGCGGCCGCGCCCGTGCCCGTGGTCGCAAGTGAGTTTGAACGGGCCCCGGGCCCGGTTGGAGTGTGATCGATGGCGTTGATGCCAAAACGAGTGAAGTACCGCAAGGAAATGCGGCGAGTCCGTGACCGCAAGGCCACCAAGGGCAACTATGTGGCCTTCGGCGACTACGGGCTCCAGGCCCTGGAGGGCGCGTGGGTCAGCGGGCAGGTGCTCGAGGCCGGCCGCATCGCCGCGATGCACTTCGTCAAGCGCGAGGGCAAGCTCTTCATCCGCGTCTTCCCGGACAAGCCCATCTCCAAGAAGCCCCTGGAGACGCGAATGGGCACCGGCAAGGCCGAGGTCGAGTACTGGGCCGCGCGGGTCAAGCCCGGCACCATGCTCTTTGAGATGGCCGGCGTCCCCGAGCACACCGCCAAGCTCGCCCTGCTCCGCGTCGCGATGAAGATGCCCGTCAAGTGCCGGTTCGTCGGCCGCCGGGTGCGCGTCTAACCGAAACACAAACCGCCCCGCGGCGGAGTTGGAGACGGCCATGAAGGCAGCAGAAGCACACAAAATGAAGGACGAGGAGCTCACCCAGGAGCTGGCCCGTCTGCGCAACGACCTGTACGACCTGCGCAGCCAGTCCGTCACCGAGAAGGTCGAGGACACCTCCAAGTTCAAGAAGCTCCGCAAGGACATCGCCCGCCTGCTCACCGAGCGCCGCTCGCGGGCCCTGGGCGCGAAGGCGTAAGAGGACACACGATGGCGACCACCAAGACCACCACCAAGGCTCCCGCCAAGACCCCGGCCGCGAAGGCCCAGGCCACCCGCATCGGCGTGGTAGACACCGACGGCCGCAACAAGACACGGCGCGTCGTGGTGAACTACCAGGACAAGCACCCCAAGTACGGCAAGTACATCCGCAAGCGGACCGTGCTGCACGTGCACGACGAGAACAACGAGAGCAAGTCCGGGGACCTGGTCGAGGTCGTGCCCTGCCGCCCCATCAGCAAGACCAAGAGCTGGAAGCTCGTGCGGATCGTCGAGAAGCGGGCCGAGTTCGCCGCGGCCATCAAGAGCGTCAAGGAAATGCAGTAAGCCCGCCTCCCGGGCAGAAGAAGAGTTGAGCCATGCTGCAGCAGGAAACCAGGTGTGAAGTCGCGGATAACTCGGGGGCGAAGATCGCCTACGTCATCCGCGTGTACGGCGGCTCGACCGCCACGGGCAAGTTCACCCGCCGCACGGCCGGCGTGGGCGACCGTGTCTTCGTGTCGATCAAGAAGGCCCTCCCCGGCGCCGACGTCAAGCCCGGCGACAAGAGCAAGGCCGTCGTGGTCCGCACCACCAAGCCCACCCGCCGCGCCGACGGCTCCTACGTCAAGTTCGACAGCAACGCGGTGGTCCTCATCCAGGACGACGGCAACCCCAAGGGCACCCGCATCTTCGGCCCCGTCGCCCGCGAGCTCCGCGACAAGAACTACATGAAGATCGTCTCCCTGGCCTCCGAAGTGATCTGACCGAGAAGAAGGACCCAGTCATGCCCCGCCACGTCCGCAAAGGTGACACAGTGATGGTGACCAGCGGCTCTTTCAAGGGCCAGGTCGGTGAGATCATCCGCGTCATCACCAAGACCGACCAGGTGCTTGTCAAGGGTGTCAACCTGCACACCAAGCACGTCAAGCCCACCCGCATCGCGCCCCAGGGCGGCATCATCACCAAGGAGATGCCCCTGCACCTGAGCAAGGTGAGCCCCGTCGTCGACGGCAAGCCCGTCCGCGTCGGCTTCCGCATCGAGGCCGACGGCTCAAAGGTCCGCGTGGCCCGCCACGCCGGCAAGGAGCTCAAGGTCCTCGGCACCATCCGCGCCGCCTCCGAGAAGGCCGCCCCGGCGAAGAAGAAGGCCAGCAAGAAGAAGTAATCCAATCCAGGCCGCGGCCTGAACCCACAGCGAAGCGAGCTGAACCATGTCGAAGGAAGAACAGAAAAAGCAGGCCCCCAAGGAAGGCGCTCCCAAGGAGCACGCCGCCAAGGAAGGCAAGAAGGGCGGCCAGCCCAGCGGCAAGAAGCCGTCCGGCTCCGGCAAGAAGCACGTCTCCGAGGCCGTCGAGGCCGAGGCGGCGGCCGGTCCCAAGGCGCCCCCGCGCCTCCGCGTCATGTACCAGGACCAGGTCCGCAAGGCCGTCTCCGACAAGTTTGGCATCACCAACCCCATGGAGATGCCCAAGCTCGAGAAGATCGTGCTCAACGTCAACATGGGCCGCCACCTCGAGGGCAGCAAGCTCCCCCCGCACGTCCGCGGCCAGGTCATCGAGACCCTCACCAAGGTCACCGGCCAGAAGCCCGTGGTCGTCAAGGCCAAGAAGAGCGTCAGCAACTTCAAGCTCCGCGAGGGCTTCGAGTCGTCCGCGATGGTCACCATCCGGCGCGAGCGCATGTGGCACTTCCTCGACCGCCTCATCAACCTCGCGACGCCCCGAATCAAGGACTTCCGCGGCCTGCCCGACAAGGCCTTTGACCGCCAGGGCAACTACGCCATGGGCCTGACCGAGCAGGGCGTGTTCCCCGAGATCAACATGGCAGAGGCCCAGTTCACCCACGGCATGAACATCAACTTCTGCTTCTCCAACTCCACCCCCGAGCGCAGCCGCTTCGTCCTCGAGCAGCTCGGCATGCCCTTCCGCAAGCCCGATCAGAAGTAAACCCCAGGAACCCCCACGGCAGACAGCCGGAGCCAGACCATGACCACCAAGGCACAGATGGCCAAGACCAGGCGGACCCCCAAGTTCAGCACCCGCATCGTGCGGCGCTGCGAGCTGACGGGCCGCGCCCGCGGCGTGTACCGCAAGTTCCGCATCAGCCGCATCATGCTCCGCAAGCTCGCGCTCGAGGGCAAGATCCCGGGCATGCGCAAGGCAAGCTGGTAAACACCGCGGCGATCAACGACCCAGGACTCTTTGACCCAGGACTTAGGACACGAACTATGGCGATCGGCGACCCAATCGCAGACATGCTCACCCGGATCCGCAACGCGGTCCGCAACCGCTCCAAGATGGTGACCTGCATCAACAGCAAGGTCTGCCGCGGGATCGCGGACGTCCTCCGCGACGAGGGCTACATCGACGGCTACGACGTGATCGAGGACGGCCGCCAGGGCCAGATCCGCGTCCGCCTGAAGTACGGCCCCGCCGGCGAGGCGGTGCTGCACAAGCTCCACCGTGAGAGCAAGCCGGGCCGGCGCGTCTACAACTCGGTGGACGAGCTCCCCCGCCCCCTCCAGGGCCTGGGCATCGCCATCGTCTCAACCAGCAAGGGTGTGCTCAGCGACCGCAAGGCCCGCACGGAGCGGGTGGGCGGCGAACTGCTCTGCACCATCGAGTAAACAGGAACACGCGGAAGCCCGGCCAGCACGCTGAAGCGGGCCGGTGAGCAAGACGCACGAGGAGCCAGGAATGTCACGGATCGGAAAGAAGACCATCGCAGTGCCCGCCGGCGTCAAGATCTCGGTCAAGGACCAGGTCGTCCACGTCGAAGGCCCCAAGGGCAAGCTCGACCTGACCTTCCGGCCCGAGGTGAAGGTGAACTGGGCCGAAAGCGAAAAGTCCATCAGCGTCGCCCTGGCCCCCGGGTACACCCCCGAGGACAAGGAAGCCAACGCCTACTGGGGCTCCACCCGCGCCCACATCCGCAACATGATCGAGGGCGTGACCAAGGGCTACGAGAAGAACCTCGAGGTGGTGGGCGTGGGCTGGCAGGCCTCCCTCGCCGGCAAGCAGCTCAAGCTGGTCGTCGGCTACGCCAACCCGATCATGCTCGACATCCCCCAGGGTGTCAACGTCACCGTCGAGAAGCAGTTCGTCAAGGTCACCGGTGCGGACAAGGGCATCGTCGGCCACTTCGCCGCCTCCATGCGGGCCGTCCGCAAGCCCGAGCCCTACAACGGCAAGGGCATCAAGTACACCGATGAAGTCGTGAAGCGCAAGCAGGGCAAGCAGTTCGGCGCCTAAGCCGCCTGAAGAGAGTTCAAGCCATGAACAAGAACGTTGGAAAGCAGGTCAGGCGCAGCCGCCGTCGCATCGGCATCCGCAAGCGCATCAGCGGCACCGCCGAGCGTCCGCGCCTCTCGATCTACAAGTCGCTGAACCACATCTACGCCCAGATCATCAACGACCTGGACGGCAAGACCCTCGCCGCCGCGTCCACCATGGACAAGGCCGTGAAGGCCGACAAGACCGGCAACAGCGCCGCCGCCGCGGCCGTGGGTGACGCCATCGCCAAGGCCGCCAAGGCCGCCGGCGTGACCCAGGTCGTGTTCGACCGCGGCGGCTTCAAGTACCACGGGCGCGTCAAGGCCCTCGGCGACGCCGCCCGCAAGGGAGGCCTCAAGTTCTAAGTTCCGATCCGTGCCACGACCGGCTCTGAAGGTCGTGCCGAAGCCAGCTCACGAGATACCCATGAACGACAACTTCTCCGAATCCAGCCAGATCGAGTCCGCCAACATCGGCGTTGACCGCACCTCCGCCACCGTCAAGGGCGGCCGACGCTTCAGCTTCGGCGCCCTGGTCGTCGTCGGCGATCGGCGCGGCCGGGTCGGCTTCGGCTACGGCAAGTCCAACGAAGTCCCGGCGGCCATCGAGAAGGCCGAGAAGTACGCCCGCAAGGCCATGGTCAGCGTGCCCCTCATGGGAACCACGATCCCGCACCAGGTCGAGGGTACCTTCTCCGCCTCCAAGGTCCGCCTCGTCCCCGCCGCCCCCGGCACGGGCGTGGTGGCCGGCGGCACCGTCCGCACCATCCTTGAGAAGGCCGGCATCACCGACTGCCTCACCAAGTGCTACGGCAGCACCAACAAGCGCAACATCGTCAAGGCCGTGTTCGAAGGCCTCGCCCAGCTCCGCCAGCCCGGCCAGGTCGCCGACCTGCGTAAGCAGCAGCTCGAGACCACGCAGATCGAGGCCAAGATCGAGAAGGGCAAGCGGTTCATGCCCTCCGCCCCCAAGCGCGAGAAGGCCCGCGGCCCGGTCAACACCGTTGACGACGGCCGCAAGGGTCGTGGTCGCGGCGGTCGCGGCGGCCCCGGCGGCGGTCGTGGTGGTCGCGGCGGTCACGGTGGGGGCGGGCAGGGTGGGCCCGGCGGGACGCCCGAGGCCGCAGCGCCGGCCGGTGATGCGCCTGCCGCGGGCTGAGTGTTCAATGATCAACCCCGCCAGCCGCTGTGCTGGCGATGACAGCGACGTTTGGAGTACACGGTCATGATGATTCACGACATTACCGCCATCGCCGGCGCCTACAAGAACCGCAAGCGCGTCGGGCGCGGCGAGGGCTCCGGCCACGGCAAGACCTCCGGCCGCGGCGCCAAGGGCGCCGGCAGCCGCTCGGGCAACGCGGCGAAGAAGGCCTTCGAGGGCGGCCAGATGCCCTACTTCCGCCGCCTGCCCAAGTTCGGCTTCACCAACGCCCCCTTCAAGGTGAAGTTCTGGACCGTCAACCTCGGCGACATCGTCGGCCACCAGGCCTTCGCCAAGGGCGGCGCCGTCAACGCGCAGACTCTCATCAAGGCCGGACTGGTCCGCGACGAGAGCCGCGACCTCAAGATCCTCGGCAGCATGGGCAAGGAGAAGGGCCTCAAGGCCAAGTTCACCGTCGAGGCCAACCGCGTCTCCGAGAGCGCCAAGAAGATGATCACCGACGCCGGCGGCTCGGTGAAGGAACTCGGCACCCGGCGCGACCGCACCCGCGGCATCGACCTCACCAGCGAGGACCGCACCCCCAAGAACCTCACCAAGAAGCTCAAGCGCGGCAGCAGCGCCAAGAAGCCCAAGGTCGAGACCCCCGAAGCCGACACCAAGGCCTAAGCCGGGGATTCCAACCTGACTGTCAGCACGGCACGGCCCCGCCCGTGCCGTGTTTCGTTCCAGGGCGAGGATTGCCGGGGCTTCGGCCGCCTACCCTTACCCCCCGCGGACGCCCCGTCCGCGCCCGCAGTTTCTGCTCAGGAAAGGCTCTGAATGCTCAAGACGTTGATCAACGTCTTCAAGATCGAAGAACTCCGCAACAAGATCCTCTTCACGCTGGGGATGCTGCTGGTGTTCCGCATCGGCCACTGGATCCCGCTCCCGGGCGTCAACCAGGAGAAGCTCCAGGAGCTCTTCGACAACGCGGCGAAGTCCGGCTCCGCCTTCGGCGCCATCGCCAACTACGTGACGATGTTCTCCGGCGGCAGCCTCTCCCAGTCCACGATCTTCGGGCTGGGCATCATGCCCTACATCACCGCGGGCATCATCTTCCAGCTCCTGGCCTCGTTCCTCCCGCAGCTCAAGGCGATCCAGGAGGAGGGCCCCACGGGCCGCCAGAAGATCATGGAGTACACGCGCTACGCCACCGTCGCGTTGTGCATCGTCCAGGGCCTTGGCTGGCTCGCCTACCTCACCAACTCCGAGCTCATCTACCCCCAGTGGCTGGGCAACCCGCTCTGGTGGGTCATGGCCGTCTCCGCCCTCACTGCGGGCACCGTCTTCCTCATGTGGCTGGGCGAGCAGATCGACAAGCACGGCATCGGCAGCGGCGCCTCCATGATCATCATGGCCGGCATCCTCGCCAACATCCCCACCGCCATCCGCATGGTCGTCGCCAACTTCAGCGCCACCGGCGAGACCGGCAAGATGGGCTGGATGGGCCTCATCACCCTCAGCGCCGGCTTCGTCGGGGTCATCGCCGCGGCGGTCCTCATGCAGGTCGCCCAGCGGCGGATCCCCGTCCAGCAGGCCAAGCACACCCGCGGCCGCAAGGTCTACGGCGGGCAGAAGTCCTACCTCCCCATGCGCATCAACCACGGCGGCGTGATGCCCATCATCTTCGCCAGCTCGCTCATGATCTTCCCGGTCGTGATTTTCACCCAGCTCCGCGAGTGGGCCCAGGCTGCCGTCAACACGGGCGGCGGGAATCAGACCCTGCTCTCGATCGCGCGGTTCCTCGCCGACAACTTCAACCACAGCGCGTTCCTCTACATCCTGCTCTACATCGCGATGATCTACTTCTTCAGCTACTTCTGGATCACCGTCCAGTTCAACCCCGAGGACATGAGCAAGCAGCTCAAGGAGCACGGCTCGTTCATCCCCGGTCTGCGCCCCGGCCCGCGCACCGCCGAGTACCTCGAGACCGTCATCACCCGCATCACCTTCGTCGGCGCCGCGTTCCTCGCGATCGTCGCCGTGCTGCCCACGGTCGTGAACTCCGCGCTCAACGTGGACATGGTGGTCACGCAGTTCCTGGGAGGCACCGGCCTGCTCATCGTGGTCTCGGTCTGCATGGACTTCCTCCAGCGCGTCGAGGCCAACCTGATGATGCGCAACTACCAGGGCTTCCTGGGTGGAGAGGACGGCGGCGGAGGTTCCACCCGCCTGGGCGGCCACGCCCCGCGCTGACCCGGCCCATGAAGACCGCGCTCCGCACCCCCGCAGAGCTCGCCCAGTTGCGGGACGCCGGCCACCTCGCGTGGTCCATCCTCCGGCGGGTCGCCGAGCGTGCAATCCCGGGCGTCACCACCCTGGCGCTCGCCGACGAAGCGCAGCGCCTCATCGACGCCGAGGGCTGCATCGCCACCAGCCGCGAGTTCGTCTTCAGGGGCTCGCCGCCGTTCCCCCACGCCGCGAGCGTGTCCGTCAACGAAGAGGCCATGTACGGCGTCCCGGGCAGCCGGGTGCTGGAGCCGGGCGACCTCGCCACCATCGACCTCACCCTGCTCACGCCCCTTGGGTGGCACGCCGACGCCGCGACCTCGGTGGCAGTGGGGGGGATCGACAGCCACGATCGCCCCGCCCGCCTCTTGCGGGCCAGCGGCGCCGTCTTCGAGGCCATGCTCGCCGCCATGCAGCCCGGCGCCTGGTGGTCCGAGGTCATGGCCCACGCTTCGGTCGCCTGCGGCAACCTCGGACTTCACCTGCTCCCCGGCATCGTCGCCCACGGCATCGGCCGCGAGATGCACGAGCTCCCCTGGCTCTTCCACGCCCGCCCCGACCAGCCCGACGTGCGGCTGCGGCCCGGCCTGGTCCTCGCCGTCGAACCCGTGGTGCTTGAGGCCGAGCCGGACCTGGCGACCGACGCCAACGGCTGGACGCTCTCGTCAGCTTCCGGGAGATGGTCCGCGTTCGAGGAGCGGATGGTCGCCATCACCGAAACAGGCCCCGAAGTGCTGACCCGATGAAAAATTGGTGTGCAGGCCGGGCCCGAGTCGGCTACCCTTGTCCCTCCCCGGCTTTCAGGGGGATCACGGAGCACGCAGACGCGCATGGGTAAACAGGACGACAAGTTCACGTTCGAGGCAGTGGTCACCGAAGCCCTCCCCAACGCGATGTTCAAGGTGCGGCTCCCCAACGAGCAGAAGTCCGAGGTTCTGGCTTACGTCAGCGGCAAGATGCGGATGAACTACATCCGAATCCTCCCCGGCGACCGGGTCACGGTGGAAATCTCCCCCTACGACCTTTCCAAGGCCCGGATCACGTTCCGGCACTGAGGGCCCCCCGCCCCGGGGCCCCTTGCCCCCTGCCCGAACGCCGGTTCGGTGTGGCGGAGGCCGCCACCTCCCGGGCCGGAAACCTCCAACTTCCGAAACCTGCCATCCGAAATCGCAGTGACTCCCGCGGCGGGTTGGCCTACCATCCCCTCCCCGCCAAACCGGGCTGGTTGTGGCGTGGTTTTGAGAGGTGACCTGTGAAGGTGAAGGCCAGCGTCAAGAGAATGTGCAACGCCTGCCAGATCGTCCGCCGTAAGGGCAAGGTGCGGGTGATCTGCAAGTCCGACCCCAAGCACAAGCAGGTTCAGGGCTGATTTGGGTACCCCGCCCTCCCGGGCCGGGCTGAAGGGAATACACCAGTGCCACGTATCGCCGGTATCGACGTCCCTGACCGCAAGAAGATCTTCTTCGCGCTCCAGTACATCCACGGGATCGGCGCCAAGTTCGCCGCGCAGATCCTGGCTGAGGCGGGCGTGAACCCCGACCAGCGCAGCGCCGAGGTCGACGAGCAGAAGCTCGCTCAGATCAACGCCATCATCGACGCCAACTACATCGTCGAGGGCGCCCTCCGCCGCCAGGTCCAGCAGAACATCCAGCGCCTCAAGGACATCAAGTCCTACCGCGGCGACCGGCACCGCAAGGGCCTGCCCGTCCGCGGCCAGCGCACCCAGTCCAACGCACGCACCCGCAAGGGCAAGAAGAAGACCGTCGCCGGCAAGAAGGGCGTCAAGGCCAAGTAACCAACCACTTTCGGGTACGACCCCGCGCGGGTCGGTTGATCCGAGGAGACTTGAATGTCGAAGAAGGGCAAGGTCAGGAAGAACGTCGTCCGAGGGATCGCGCACATCCGCGCGACCCAGAACAACACCATCGTCACCATCACCGACACCAACGGCGAGACGCTCGCCTGGGACTCGGCCGGCACCATCGGCTTCAAGGGCGCCCGCAAGAGCACGCCCTTCGCCGCCACCCGCGCCGCGGAGACCTGCGGCAGCAAGTGCCGCAAGATGGGCATGAGCGAGGTGGAGATCCGCATCAAGGGCGCCGGCAGCGGGCGCGAGTCGGCCGTCAACGGCCTGACCGCCAGCGGCCTCCGCGTCACGGCGGTGGAAGACCACACGCCCGTCCCGCACAACGGCTGCCGCCCCAAGAAGCGTCGGCGCGTTTGATCGAGTTTTACGGCTTCGGGTGGCCACAAGCCCCCGAGGCCGTTTTCTGTGGCCGATCGGGGCAGAAGAGCGCGGCGTTGCCCAGCAGGGCGCCGTCTGCTCGTGACCCCGGACCCCGGCCTTCACCCCGGTGAGAAACTGCTGGAACTGGATGGAATGAAGCTATGACTACGCGTGTCCGCTGGCGGGGCCTCGAACTGCCCACCCGGGTCGTCACCGACCCCAAGTTCAAGAGCGATACCTACGGCCGGTTCTTCGTTGAGCCGTTCGAACGCGGCTTCGGCACCACCGTGGGCAACAGCCTCCGGCGCGTGCTCCTCAGCAGCCTCGAAGGCGCCGCCGTCTCCTCGATCAAGCTCAAGGGCGTGACGCACGAGTTCAGCCCCCTCAAGGGCGTCATGGAGGACGTGACCGACATCGTCCTCAATGTCAAGAACCTCATCGTCCGCATGGAGGGCGAGGAGACCCGCACGATGAAGCTCGCCGCCCGCGGGCCCGGCGAGGTCACCGCCGACATGATCCAGGCCGACACCGCCATCAACATCCTCAACAAGGACCTGGTCCTTGCCACGCTGACCGACGCCGTCGACTTCGAGATGGAGCTGGAGGTCACCAAGGGCCGCGGCTACGTCCCCGCCAGCGAGCAGTACAACACCGGCGAGGAGCAGGAGATCGGCAAGATCCACGTGGACGCCATCTACTCCCCCGTGCAGCGGGTCCGCTACAAGATCGAGGACACCCGCGTCGGCCAGCGCACCAACTACGACAAGCTCACCATCGAGATCTGGACCAACGGCACCGTCCCGCCCGAGATGGCCCTCGTCGAGGCCGCCAAGATCTTCCGCAAGCACCTCAACCCCTTCGTCCAGTACTTCGAGCTCGGCGACGACCGCGTGAGCGAGGAGGCGGCCGCCGCCGCGAGCGTGGACGAGGACCTCATCCGCAAGCTCAATATGCCCATCAGCGAGCTGGAGCTCTCCGTCCGCGCCAGCAACTGCCTCGAGTCGGCCCGTATCGAGACCGTGGGCCAGCTCGTGACCCAGTCCGACGGCGACCTGCTCAAGCTCCGCAGCTTCGGCCGCACCAGCCTCCGCGAGGTCAAGCGAAAGCTGACCGACATCGGCATGGATTTGGGCATGTCGCTGCCCGAGGGCTACACCGTCACCGCCCCGCAGTTCCCGGCCTGAGCGGCCGGATCCAAGGCGGGGTTACCGCCTAGAGTTGGGGCCCTGCCCGGCAGGGCCGAACAGTTCAAGACCTTTACCCCGGCAGCACTTACAACGCCGGGACCTGGGAGTGTGGAGTATGCGTCACGGCAGAGCTGGCTACCGACTGGGCCGAACCACGGCCCACCGCACGTCCACGCTGCGCAACCTGGCCGCGGGCCTCTTTGAGCACGGGCAGATCGTCACGACGATCCCCAAGGCCAAGGCCGTCCAGCCCTTCGTGGAGAAGATCATCACCGCCGCCAAGACCGGCGACCTGGCGGCCCGCCGCCGGATCATCGCCAAGCTCGGTGGCGACCGGCTGGGCTTCGACTGGCTCTACACCGCCAAGAACGCCAGCGAGGCCGAGAAGGAGCATGTCCAGAAGCTCCGCGACCAGGCCACGGCGTTCTTCGAGGTGCCCGACAGCTCCAAGGTCGAGCGTAACCGCTACGGCGAGCTGCGCAAGGCCCCCAAGATCGTGAAGCACATCTTCGACAACGTCGCCCCCCGCTTCGCGGACCGGGCCGGCGGGTACACCCGCATCGTGAAGCTCGGCCGCCACCGCGTGGGCGACGGCACCGAGCTCTGCGTGCTCCAGTTCTGCGGGGCCGAGGAGGGCGCCGAGATCGGCGGCCGCCCCAGCCAGCGCCGCCGCATCGGCGACAAGCGCACGGCCTTCTACGCCAAGCTCCGCAAGGAGAAGGGTGAGGCCAAGACCGAGGCCAAGGCCGAATAAACGGCTGTTCTACCGAATGTTCCCCCAACGCCCGGGCTTCCCGGGCGTTTTTTCTTGGGAATCGAATCCCCTAGCGAAACAAGACCGGCTCGGCTATCGTCTACTAGGTTGAATCGGCGGTGCCGCCGAGGAACGCATCCACACTCATTTCCCCAGGAGTTTGAGCATGAAGATCGCGAAGCTGATGAGCGTCGTTTGCGCCGCCGGCCTGCTGATGGTCGTTGGCTGCAACAAAGAGAACAAGGCCTCGGCCGGCGCCGTGGGCGGCAAGACCGAGTGCTGCTCGAGCAAGGACGGCAGCATGGGCGCCGTCGGCGCGAAGAAGGACGGCTGCTGCGCCGAGAAGAAGGCCAACATGGGCGCCGTGAAGGCCGACGACTGCGCCAAGTCCTGCACCGACAAGGCGAGCATGGGCGCCGTCAAGGGCGAGTGCACCACGACCAAGTCCGAGTGCACCGACAAGGCGAGCATGGGCGCTGTCAAGGGCGAGTGCACCACCAAGACCCAGTGCACCGACAAGGCCAGCATGGGCGCCGTCGCCCCCAAGAGCGGCTGCGGCCAGAAGAACTGAGCCCCTCAACTCCCGATTTCAAGACGCCGCCGGCCCCACCTGGGCCGGCGGCGTTGTTTTTGTTGCACCGCCCCGCTCGGCTACGCCGGTTGCAGAGCCCTGACGCATTCCGTACGATGCGCCCGTGGTCGCAGACACTCCCCATCCGCAGGGCGCACCACCCGCCTCGCAACTGCTCACCATCGGCTACGGCAACGACCGAGCCTCCGAGGACTTCATCGCGCTCCTCCGCCGGTACGAGATCGAGTACCTGGTCGATGTGCGCAGCAAGCCGTTCTCCAAGTACCGGCCGGAGTTCTCGAAGGACGCTCTGGCCGCGATCCTCACCCGTGCCGGGTTCAAGTACGTGTTCATGGGCGACTCGCTGGGTGGTCTGCCCTCGGACCCGACGTGCTTCGTGGACGGCAAGGTCAGCTACACGGCCTGCCGCGAAAAGGAGTGGTTCCGCGCGGGCTTGGCACGCCTCGCCAAAGGGGTGCATGACGGACGCCGGATCGCGATCATGTGCGCCGAGCTCGAGCCCGAGCGCTGCCACCGCAGCAAGCTGGTGGGCGAGGCCCTCAAGGACATGGGGGTCCCCATCGCGCATATCGACGACGATGGAGAGGTTGTCACGCAGGAGCGGGTGATGGCGAGGCTCGATGGCGGCCAGGCGCAGCTCTTCGGCTCCGACCTCACCTCCCGCAAGAAGTACCAGCCCAGCCCCCCGGAGGGCGACGGATGATCGAGCAGATCGTCACAATCGGCGCCTACGGCTACAACGCCGACCGCTTTATCCGTGCGCTGCGCGACGCCGGCGTCGACCTCTTCATCGACGTCCGCGCCCGCCGTGGCGTCCGCGGCAGCGAGTATGCCTTCGCCAACGCCAAGCGGCTCCAGGCCGCGCTCGCCGAGGCCGGCATCGGGTACGCTCATGTCGTGGAGCTCGCGCCGCCCAGGGAGATCCGCCAGGCTCAGTACCGCGTCGACGAAGCGCAGGGCGTGGCGAAGCGCACGCGGGCCGCGCTGAGCGACCAGTTCGTCCACTCGTACGAGAAGGCCTGCCTTGCCGGCTTTGACCCGGCACACTTTGTCGCCAGCGTCTGCGGACCGGCCCGCCGCCCGGCGCTCTTCTGCGTCGAGCGCGAGGCCGACGCCTGCCACCGTTCCCTCATCGCCAAACGCCTAAGAGATCAGCTCTCTGTTCCGGTGCTGAACCTGAGCCCATGAGAGTCGTCATCCTGGGCCGGACGAAGATGGGTCAGGGCGTGTGCGTCGGCGGCATGGTCGAGGACACGGGCCGGCCCGTCCGCCTCCTCCCCCGCGGCACGTACTGCCACCCGCCCCACACCCCGTTTCAGGTCGGCCAAGTTTGGGACCTGGACCTGCGACCGCGGAACTCCATCGAGCCTCCGCACACCGAGGACCACGACGAGTGGAACGGCCGCCTCGTGGGTCATCACGACGACCTCCTCCCCTTCCTGCGGCGGTGGGTGAAGAAGCCGTGGATGGGCGGCCCGGAGACGCTGTTTGATGGAACACTGCGGGTCCGCAAGTCCGGCACGGCCTACCTCCCGCGCCACGGGCCGCAGCCGGTGCGCAGTGTGGGCTTCTGGGTGCTCCCCGCGGCACTTATATTCCTGCCCCGTGAGGGCGACCGCCGCTTCCTCCTCCAGCACACCAGGCCGATTTTCAAGATCCCGTACGTCGGCACCGCCCCGCCGCCCACGCACATCCCCAAGGGCACGCTCGTCCGCGTCTCGCTCGCCCGCTGGTGGCTCAACCCTAACCACGCTGACGAGGGAGAAACCTGTGCGCTCCAGCTCTCGGGCTGGTACCCGCGTCCGACCGCGTCGTGACCGGCTCCCTACCCTTCCCCGCTTGATCGACCACCTCAACCAGCTCGAATCCGACGCCCTGACTCAACTCGCGTCCACACGCGACGCCGATGCCCTCGAGTCCTGGCGCATCGCTTACCTGGGCGCGCACGGCAAGCTCAAGGCTGCCATGGGCGGCCTCAAGGACGTCCCCAAGGACCAGAAGCCGGCGGTGGGGGCCCGCCTCAACGGCGTGAAGCAGGCCCTCGACGCCGCGTTCGCGGAGCGCAAGGCGCGGCTAGCGGGCGCGCCCACCGCCGCCGGTGAGCAGATCGACATGACAGAGCCGGGCCTGGTCGAGGGCTTCGGCGCCGGCCGCCCGCACGTCATCTCCCGCGTCCGCGATGAGCTGGTCGAGGTCTTCGCCCGCATGGGCTTTGAGGCCGCCGAGGGCCCCGAGCTGGAGGACGATGAGCATAACTTCGTTAAGCTCAACATCCCCGCGGACCACCCCGCCCGAGACCCCATCGACAACTTCTACGTCGACGACCCGGCCAGGGTGAAGTCGCCCCGAATGCTGCGCAGCCAGACCAGCACGGTGCAGGTGCGCACGC
>JAEYTB010000260.1 GCA_023434205.1 Planctomycetota bacterium
GTGAGGAGGGAGGCGACGTTGCGGAGTGCGTCGGCGGCGGCGCCGTTGAGGCGGACCTCATCGACCATGAAGCGGACGCGGCCGCCCTCGAGGGGGATGCCCTCGATGGGGACGAGGCGGTCGATGATGAGCTGGGGCTCGCCGCGTTTGAGGTCTACGCGGCCGAGGACGAAGAGGACGCGTTCGACCTCGGCGAGGTGGCCGTACTTGGCGAAGTTGTCGGAGAAGAGGGCGCAGTCGCAGGCGCCGTGCATGTCCTCGATGGTGAGGATGGCCATTTTCTGGCCGGCGTTCTTGCCGGTCTTGAGGATGAGGGTGCGGACGGACTGGACCATGGCGGCGACGACGGCGCGCTGGTCCTGCTGCATTTCCTTGATGGCGGCGGTGGTGGCGGTGGTGAAGATGCCGGCCCAGCTCTTCCAGCGGTCGAGGGGGTGGCTGGAGACGTAAAAGCCCAGGGCGTCTTTCTCCTGGGCGAGGGTCTCGGTCTCGCTCCAGGGCTCGGACTTGGCGAGGGCGATGGCGGGCGGCTGGGTGGTGGCGGCGGGGCCCCCGAAGAGGGCGGCCTGGCCGGCGGCCTTGTCGGCGGCGGCGCGCTGGCCGGCACTGAGGGCCTGCTCGATGGTCGCCACCATGGCGCTGCGGGCGGGGCGCGAGTGGACGCTGTCGAAGGCGCCGCACTTGATGAGCGCCTCGAGGGTGCTCTTGTTGACCGAGCCGGGGGGCATGCGCTCGCAGAAGTCGAAGAGGCTGGTGAAGGGGCCGCTCTTGAGGCGCTCGGTGATGATGGACTCGATGGCCTTGTCGCCGGCGCCCTTGAGGGCCTTCAGGCCGAAGCGGACGTGGCCGTGGCGGGCCGTGCGGGGCTCGGACTCGTCGAAGACCACGGCGAAGTCGGAGAGGGAGAGGTTGATGTCGGGGGGGCGGACCTCAACGCCGACCTTGACCTGCTGGCCGGTGGCGGGGTCGATGAAGCGTGTGCGGCGGCAGTCTTCGAGGTAGGGGATCCAGTCGCTGACCTTGTTGGCGCCGGACTCGAAGGTGAGGAAGGCGGCCATGTACTGGTTGGGGAAGTAGGTTTTGAGGTAGGCGGTCTGGTAGGCGACGATGGCGTAGCCGGTGCTGTGTGACTTGTTAAACCCGTAGCCCGCGAACTTGAGGATGAGCTCGAAGAGCTCTTCGGCGCCCTGCTTTGTAAGGCCCTGCTTCTGGGCGCCGTCGACGAACTTGGGGCGCTCCTTCTCGATCTTGTCGTGCTTCTTCTTGCTGATGTTCTTGATGAGGGAGTAGGCGTCGCGGAGCTTGATGCCGCCCAGGCCGTGCACGATCTGCATGACCTGCTCCTGGTAGACCATGACGCCGTAGGTTTCGGCGGTGTAGCGGTCGACGATGTCGTGGACTTTGGGGACCTCGGCGGTTCCGTGCTTGCGCTGGTTGTAGTCGGGGATCAGGTCCATCGGGCCGGGGCGGAAGAGGGCGTTGGCGGCGATGAGGTCCTCGAGGCGGTCGGGCTTCATCTCGACGAGGAGGCGGCGCATGCCGCCGGACTCGAACTGGAAGACGCCGGTAGTCTCGCCGCGGCGGAAGAGGTCGAAGGCCTTCTGGTCGCTGAAGTCGAGGCGGTCGAGGTCGAGGGGGTGGGCGCGGGAGGCGGGTTCTGTACCGGCCTGGATGGCGGCGTAGTCGTCGGCGCGGCCGACGGCGTTCCAGATCTCCGCTTCGCTGAGGGTCTCGCGGATGAGCTTCTGGGCGCGGGCGACGATGGAGATCGTGCGCAGGCCCAGGAAGTCCATCTTGAGCAGGCCCATCTTCTCGCAGGTGGGGCCGTCCCACTGGGTGACGACCTCGTTGTCGGCCGCGTTGGTCTGGCGGTACAGCGGGACGATCTCGTGGAGGGGGCGGGTGGCGACGATGACGCCCGCGGCGTGGACGCTGGCGTGGCGGGCCTGGCCCTCGATGCCCATCGCGTTGTCGATGAGCTGGCGGACCTGGGGCTCTTTGTCGTAGAGCTTCTTGAGGTCGGGCTCGGCGGTGAGGGCGTCCTCGAGCGTCATGCCCAGGGTTTCGGGGATGAGCTTGGCGATTTTGTCCACGTCGGCGAGGGGCATCTCGAGGACGCGGCCGACATCGCGGACGGCGGCGCGGGCCTTGAGGGTTCCGAAGGTGATGATCTGCGCGACGTGGCCGTACTTGTTGCGGACGTAGTTGATGACGCTGGCGCGTCCGTCCTGGCAGAGGTCGATGTCGATATCGGGGTATTCGGAGCGGTCGGGGTCGGTGAAGCGTTCGAATAGCAGGCCGTAGCGGACGGGGCAGGCGTTGGAGAGGCCCAGGACGTAGCCGACCATGGTGCCGACGCCCGAGCCGCGGGCGAGGGCGGGGACGCCGTTCTGCCGGCCCCAGTTGACGAAGTCCCAGACGATGAGGAAGTAGGCGGAGATGTTCTTGCCGGCGAGGATGCCGAGCTCGCGTTCAAGGCGGGCGGTGCGGGCGGCGACCTCGTCGGAGCCGTCGCGGGGCGGCGGGGTGCCCCGGGGGCCGTAGCGCCAGACCATGCCGGCCTCGGAGAGGAGGCGCAGGGCGGTGTCGCACTCGGTCTTGGCCTCTGCGAGCAGGCGCTCGCGTTCGGCCTCGTCGCAGCCGTCCTGGACGTGGAAGGGGATGACCTCGAAGCACTGGCAGTAGGCCTTGTACCAGGCGGTGAGGTCGCCGGCGAAGCGGGGGTCGGCGTGGTGCGGGAGGGAGGTGAGCGGCCAGCGTTCAACCCCCCCACCGCCGGGCTCGGGCTGGCCGGGGGCGGTGACGCGGACGCGGACCATGGGGGCGTGGTTGGCGCCGATGGGGAGGGAGACGTTGCAGCGCTGCGCGATCTTGACGGTGTTGGCGAGGGCGTCGCGGCCGGCGTCGGCGTACTCCTCCATCACCTCGCGCATCTCGGCGGGGCTCTTGACGTAGAGCTCGCGGGGGTACTTCATCCGCTGGGTGTCGTGCTTGCTCTTGCCGGTGCTGATGCAGATGAGGGTGTCGTGGCTGTCGTGGTCTTCGGCGCGGAGGAAGTGGGAGTCGTTGTCGCAGACCAGGGGCAGGTCCAGCTCGCGGGCGAGCTTGATGAGCAGGGGGTTGATGGCGTTCTGCTCGGGGACGTGGTGCTGGAGCTCGATGTAGAAGTTGCCCTTGGGCAGGTGGGCGGCGTGCCACCGGGCGGACTCCACGGCGGCGTCCCAGTACTTCTTGTCGGCGCTGCGGGTGTAGGCGAGCAGGTGCTCGCCGATCTCGCTGCCCAGGTGGCCGTTGATGGCGATGAGGCCGGCGCTGTGCTTGTGGAGCAGTTCGCGGTCGACGCGCGGCTTGTAGTAGAAGCCGGTGAGGTAGGCCTCGCTGCACAGGACCAGCAGGTTGCGCCAGCCCTCGTTGTTCTCGGCGAGGAGGACCAGGTGGTAGCCGCCCTCGCCGCCGCCGCTGTAGGTGCGGTCGGTCCGGGGCTTTCCGGGGGGCGTGACGTAGGCCTCGACGCCCAGGATGGGCTTGATGTTCTTTTCTTTGCAGGCCTGGTAGAAGGCGACGGCGCCGAAGATGTTGCCGTGGTCGGTGACGCCCACGGCCTTCATGCCCAGCTCGGCGACGCGGGCGACGAGCTTGTCGATGCGGTTGCCACCGTCGAGCAGGGAGTACTCGGTGTGGAGGTGCAGGTGGACAAACTCGCCCAGGTCGGGCGGGGGGCTGGACGGTCCGTCGGCCATGAACACAGGATATCGAGGTCACCCGAACCGACACCTAAGCCACAGCGAAACCACAAGGGGTCGGCTCCCTAGAATGCTCCCGTGTTCACGATCACGACCATCCGTGAGAAGGCCACCTCGATGGGGCGGGTCATCGAGGTGGTGCAGCGGCAGCCCGGCTGGGTATCGCGGCTCGCGGCCAGCGCGGGGCTGATCGTCTGTGTGCTGGTCGCGCTGGCGATTCTGATTCCTGTGATTCTGGTGATCGCGGTGGTGTTTCTCGTGGGGATGGGGATCGGGTGGGTGCGCGGGCTGTTCATCCGAACGAAGGAGCCCAACGGGCTGCTGGATGGGCGGCGGAACGTGCGGGTCGTGGAGCGCACGGAGGGCTGAGGCGTGCCCGGGCGCTGCGTGCGGTGCGGCTATGACCTGACAGCGCATGAGGTCGGGAGCGTCACGTGCCCGGAGTGCGGGCGGGCGCACACGGCGTGGGGGCCCGAGGCGAACGGTCGGCGCTGGATGGTCCACCTTGCGGTGATTGTGTGGCCGTGGGTGGTGTGGGGCGTGGCGCGGGCGTTCGCGGGCTCGCCGTTCATGAAGGTGCTGGTCTTTTTCCTGGGCGTGTTCGGTGTGATCTGGGTGCTGGCGGCGATCCCCGCGGTGTACCACTGGGTGCGGCGGCAGGGAGAGTTTGAGGGTGGGCCCTCGGTGAGGGCGGTCGTCGCATCGCCGTTCGTGTGCGCCGCCGCGGCAGCGGCGCCGTCGGGTATCGCCTGGGTGGTCAGCCGGATGTAGGGTCGGGGGGTGCGTCGGGTCGGGCTCGCGCGGCCAGCAGGTGGATGAATGTCGAGGGTCGGAGCACCATCACGCCGTCGAGGGTGCGTCCGTAGTACTCGCCGAAGCACGCTTTGTCGCCGGTTACCAGGTATTCGCAGTTGGCCTCGATGGCACCCATCAGGATTGGAACGTCGTTCGGGTCGGGCAGTTTCCACGCGCAGAACAGGGGCTGGCTCAGGTCGGGTCCGGGGTGAACTTCCATCTGGGCAAGCAGGTCCTCGAGTTTCGTCAGGACGGCAGGCCCGTCGGTTCGCCTTTGCAGGTTGTGGTGCGCCTCGTGCGCGGCGTACTCCGAAGTGACCAGAGCCACACCCTTCATGGACCACAGTGTGATCACGCCACCGCCGATCGCGGCGGAGAAGAGGACGTTGGCGTCGAGGAAGGCTCGTGCGGGCTTGGCCTTATCCAGGTTTGTCATGCGGGATCGAGTCGGGGTCGATTCCCATGAGTTGTACCCGTTTACGTGCCGCGGCGTAGTCGGCCTGATCAACGGCGTTGTTGAGGATGAACTCTGCCTGGCGTCGAGGGGAGTATTCCTCGGCGGGGACCGCGACCGCCTTGCGCAGCGTGATGACGGCGCCCTCAACCTGAACGATCATGAGGGTTCCTTCGTCGAGGCCGAGAGATCTGCGGATTTTGGCGGGCAGGACGAACGTGCCGCGGGATCCGATCTGGACGGTTTCCATGTGAGGCCTCCCTCGCCGAGCTGACGGCTGCATCGGCCGGATCGCCTTCGAAGGTACGTGATATTCAGGATTTCGGTTCGCCCGAAAATCCGAAAGTCGGAATAAACGGTAATGGAATGTTTGTATGTGCTAACCGATGGTCTGGGGGTGCCTCGGTCGGTGCGGGGGTCGGTCAGGCGTGGCCGTTGGAGGCGACGGGGGCGCGGTCGCGGCCGGCGACCTCGGCGCGGAGGGGGGTTGCGCTGGCGAGGTGGAGGGTCTGGGTGGGGAAGGCGAAGCTGACGCCCTCTTCCTTGAGGCGGCGGAAGAGCTCGAGGTTGATGCCCTGCTGGACGTCCATGTAGGCATTGAAGTCGGGGACGAGCATGAAGTAGACGGCCTCGAAGTCGAGGGAATAGGCGCCGAAGGCCTTGAAGTGGGCGCGGTCGAAGCGGGTGCGGCTCTGGTGGAGGATGGCGTCCTTGACGATGGCGGGGATTTTCTCGAGCTGGTCGGGGGTGGTGCTGTGATCGACGCTGAAGCCGAAGACGATGCGGCGCTCGTTCATGCGCTTGTAGTTCTGGATGCGGCTGCCGAGCAGGTCGCTGTTGGAGAAGATGAGCTGCTCGCCGCCCAGGGCGCGGACGCGGGTGGTCTTGAGGCCGATCTTTTCGACGGTGCCCAGCTTGTCGCCGACGATGATGAAGTCGCCGACGACGAAAGGCTTGTCGAGGACGATGGAGAGCGAGCCGAAGAGGTCGCCCAGGATGTTCTGGACGGCGAGGGCCACGGCGATGCCGCCCACGCCCAGGCCGGCGATCATGGCGGTGACGTCGATGTTGAGGTTGTCCAGGGCGAGCAGGACGACCGCGGCGTAGAGGATGACCAGGCCCAGGAACCGCACGGCGCCCATGGTGGTGGCAAGGGACGCGTCGGTGGCGTCGTTGCCGCTCTTGTGGCGGCGGATGAACTCGGAGACGGCGAAGTCGACGAGGACCGCGCCGTAGAGGGCGGCCTGGATGGCGACCATAACGACGACGAGGACCTGGACAAAGCGCTCGAGGGTGGGCGGCAGGGTCAGGCGGAGGGTGCCGACGACCAGGGCGACGATGAAGACGACCAGAACGCTGGTCCGCAGGACCAGGCGGGGGAGCATCTCGGCGACGCCGGTGGCCTTGTTGGAGGCGAAGGCGCGGGCGCGGCCGAGGAGGATGCGGCGGGCGATCCACGCGGCGGTGAAGACCGCGGCGGCCATCAGGGCGGCCCACAGCCAGGCGGAGACGGTGTTGCCCAGGAACTCACGGGCGAGGAAGTCGTTGAACGAATCGAGCATGTCGCGGCCCTCTCAAGTCTGGCGCGGCACCATCGCCGCGCTCACGACCCGCCGCCCCCGGCCCGTTCCCCCCAAGGGCTGGTGCGGCGACCCGCGTGCCCAACACTACCCGGTTAGCTCCTGCCAGGCATCCATGAGTCGCCGAGAAACTTCACCCACGCGCCCTCCCCCGATGCCGCGGCTCTCGACCTGCACGATGGGGAGGACGCCCCAGCTGCTGTTGGTGAGGAAGAGCTCGTCGGCGCTGAGCACATCGTCGATGGTGAGCATGCGGCGCTCGACGTCGAGCCCCTCGGCGCGTGCGAAGTCGATGACCCAGCGGCGGACGATGCCGGGGAGCACGGGGCTGGGCATGACCGCGCCGGGGGCGGCGGGCTGCGCGGTCTGGTCGTCGTCGTCCTGTCCCGCGGCGACTTCCTGCTCTTCGGCGCGGGCGATGGGGGTGTAGAGCGTGCCGCCCCGGACGAGGAAGGCGTTGCTGACGCAGCCGCCGGCGAGGTGGTTGGTGACCTGGAAGACGAGGGCCTCGCCGACGCGCTTGGCGGCGGCGGCCTGGAGCTCGCGCAGGCGGGGCCAGTAGTTGAGGGTCTTGTGGCCCTGGAAGGGGTCGAGGGGGTTGACGCGGAGATCGGCGAGGACGGCGGCGGCGCCGCGGTCGAACATCTCGGCGGGGTACTCGGTGGCGGGCTGGGCGACGATGAGGAGGGTGGGGGCGACGCCCTCGGTTGTGGAACCGGGGACGGCCGCGGGCCTGCCGAGCATGCTGAGGTCGCCGCCGGTGATGGTCAGGCGGACGCGGAGGCGTTTCTGGTCGGGGAGCTCTTCGCCGGCTTTTTCGACGGTGCGCCGGACGGCCTCTTCGAGGGCGGCGACGCGGAGGGAATCTGAGAGGCCCAGCTGGAGGGCGGAAGCGGCGAGGCGGTCGAGGTGCTCGCGGGCGTGGATGGTGCGGAATCCGTCGGCGGTTCGGACGGCGAGCATGGTCTCAAAGAGGCCCACGCCGTGCTGGAAACCCGCGTCAAAGGCGGGGATCAGGGCCTCGTCCCGCGAGGTGAAACGTCCGTTGAGGAACACCGTGGCCATGGGCCAAGCGTAGTGCCCGGTGGCGGGGGGTCCGGGGGAATCGCCCGGAGCGGGGGCCGATAAGTGGCCAAGACTGTTGCGGAAGTGGAACCGGTCCGTATGCTGGTCGAACTCAACTGAATCCCCAGGGGTGCCCTTATGCGTTCACTGCGTTCCTGCGCGTCCGCCCTTCCTATCGCCGCCCTCCTTCTCGCCTGTGGCACGGCCCAGGCACAACCCCTTGTGCTCAAGTCGGGCGTGGTGGAGATGCCCGAGCGGACGCCGGCACAGGCCGCGGCCGTGCTCCAGAACCTGACCCAGGCCGGCCGGCACGCGCTGGTGCGGTTCAGCGGGCCGGTGGACGCGGGGACCCGCTCCAAGCTGGCGGCGGCGGGCGTTGAGCTCCAGTCGTACGTGGGTGGGAACGCGTATGTCGCGGCGATCTCCGGTAAGCACCTGGACGCGGGGGCGGTCGGCCAGGTGGCGACGCTGGTGGGCGCGGGGGCGTTGGAGCCCTCGATGAAGCTGCACCCGCTGATCCAGAAGGGGGAAGCGCCAGAGCACGCGGTGGTGGGGACGGACGCGAAGGGCTCGGCGGTGATCGGGGCGTATGTCCTGTTCCAGCCGGACGCCGCGGAGCGGGCGAAGGACGGGGCGATGCTGCGGCACGGCGCGACGGTTCGCGATGTGCTGGAGACGATCAACGGCGCGGTGATCGAGGTGCCGGTGGAGAGTCTTGCGGCGCTGGCGGCGGAAGAGGATGTGCTGTGGATTGAGCCGGCGCTGCCGCGGATGAGCACGACCAATGCGCAGAACCGGATCATCACGGGGGCGGACACGGCGCAGGCGGCGCCGTACGGGCTGAACGGGGCGGGCGTGAACGTGATGGTGTACGACGGGGGCGTGGCGCGGGCGAGCCACCAGGACTTCGGCGGGCGGCTGACGGTGCGCGACAACGCGAACCTGTCGAGCCACGCGACGCACGTGTCGGGCACGGTGGGCGGGAGCGGGCAGGCGTCCGGGGGCGCGCAGCGGGGCATGGCCCCGGGCGTGACGATCCAGTCGTACGGGTTCCAGCACGACGGGTCGGGGACGTTCCTGTACACGAACCCGGGCGATATCGAGTCGAACTACAACGAGGCGATCAACACGCACAACGTGGTGATCTCCAACAACTCCATCGGGTCCAACACGGAGCCCAACGGGTTCAACTGCGCGTTCCAGGGCGACTACGGCGTGACCGATGCGCTGATCGACAACATCGTCCGGGGCTCGCTGGGCGCTCCGTTCCGGGTGATCTGGGCGGCGGGCAACGAGCGTCAGGGCAGCCGGTGCGATGTGGAAGGGCACGGCGATTACTACAGCGTGGCGCCCCCCGGCGGGGCGAAGAACCACATCGCGGTGGGCGCGCTCAACGCGAACGACGACTCGATGACGAGCTTCTCGAGCTGGGGGCCGACGGATGATGGGCGGCTGAAGCCCGACATCGCCGCGCCGGGGTGCCAGGCGGGCGGGGACAACGGCGTGATGTCCACCAGTTCGCAGAGCGATACGTCGTACTCGGTTTCGTGCGGCACGTCGATGGCCGCGCCGACGGTGACGGGGCTTTCGGCGTTGCTGCTGCAGGACTACCGCGTGCAGTTTGCGGGGGAGCCGGACCCGCGCAACTCGACGTTGAAGGTGATCTACGCGCACACGGCGGTGGACCTGGGCAACGCAGGACCGGACTACCAGTACGGGTACGGGTCGGTGCGCATCATCGACGCCATCGAGTTCATGCGGACCGGGAGCTTCCGCGAGAACGACGAGGTTGTGCAGGGCGAGAGCGTGGAGTACACGGTGGAGGTGCCCGGGGGCAGCCCGGTGCTGAAGGCGACGCTGGCGTGGGACGACTTCCCGGCGGTGGCGCTGGCGTCGGTGGCGCTGGTGAACGACCTGGACATCGTCGCGATCGACCCGCTGAACAACACGCACCTGCCCTGGACGCTGAACCCGGCGAGCCCGCAGTCGCCGGCGGTGAAGACGGCGGAGAACCGGCGGGACAACATTGAGCAGGTGCTGGTGAACAACCCGGTGGGTGGGACGTGGCGGATCCGGATCACCGGGTTCAACGTGCCGCAGGGGCCGCAGAAGTTCTCGGTGGGGATCACGCCGGAGCTGGCGACCGTGCCGCGGGTGAGCGTCATTCTGCCGGGGGGCGTGCCGAGCGCGGTGGCGCCCGGGGTTGCGACGAACATCCCGGTGGAGATCACGCCGCTGGGGCAGTCGCTGGTGCCGAGTTCGACGCGGCTGCACGTGCGGTACGACGGCGGGGCGTTCCTGTCGATCCCGCTGACGCACGTGGGGGGCACGAGCTACACGGCGACGCTGCCGCCTGCGACGTGCACGGCGACGCCGGAGTTCTACATCACGGCGGCGGGCGATGTGAGCGGCTCGGTGTCGAGCCCGTTCGCGGGCGAGGCGGGTCCGTATGCGGCGAGCGTGGGCGACAACATCGTCGCGGTGGACCACACGTTTGAGTCTGGCGCCGCGGGCTGGGTCGGCGGGGTGGCGGGGGACACGGCGACGAGCGGGCAGTGGGTGCTGGGCAATCCCAACGGGAATCTGGCGCAGCCGGAGGATGACCACACGCCGGCGCCGGGGGTGAACTGCTGGTTCACGGGGGCGGACGCCGTGGGCGCGCCGCTGGGCAGCGCGGACGTGGACAACGGCTTCACGACGCTGCTCTCGCCAGTGTTCGACGCGACGGGGATGGTGACGCCTACGGTGAGCTACTGGCGGTGGTACTCGAACGCGACGGGCAACGCGCCCAACGCGGACACGTTCCTGGTGGATATCTCGAACAATGGGGGCACGAGCTGGCTGCGGGCCGAGACGGTGGGCCCGACGGGGACGAGCCCGGGCTGGGTGTTCCACGAGTTCCCGGTGTCGAGCATCCTGCCGCCCACGAGCCAGATGCGGATGCGGTTCATCGCGCAGGACCTGGCGACGGGCTCGATCGTGGAGGCGGCGCTGGACGACTTTACGGTCAACTCGTTCCAGTGCATCACGGCGGTGGCGGACTGCAACAACAACCGCATCGCGGACAGCGACGACATCGCGTCGGGCCGGTCGGCGGACGTGAACGGCAACAGCGTGCCGGACGAGTGCGAGTCTCAGTGCCCGAGCGTGACGCAGGAGCCGGCGAACGCCGCGGCGTGCGCGGGTGGCACGGCGGTGTTCAGCGTGGCGGCGTCGGGGACGGGCCCGCTGTCGTACCAGTGGCGGCGCGGCACGACGGACCTGTCCGGCCCGCGGTTCGGCGGGGCGGACACGCCGACGCTGACGATCAGCGGCATCGACGCGGGCGACGCGGCGAACAACTACAACTGCGTGGTGACCAACACGTGCGGCTCGGATACCAGCGAGAGCGTTTCGCTGGCGGTGAACTCCGCGGACTTTGACGGCGACGGGGACACGGGAACGGACGCGGATATCGAGGCGTTCTTCGCGTGCCTTGCCGGCGCGTGCTGCCCGACGTGCGGGAGCGCGGACTTTGACGCGGACGGCGACACGGGGACGGACGCGGATATCGAGGCGTTCTTCCGGGTGCTGGCGGGGGGGGCGTGCTGAGGGAGGGACCTCCGAACATCACGTGTCCGAGGAAAGCATCGCGTAATAGTCACGGTATCTGAACACGCGGTCGCGCTGGCGGCCGGTGATCTCGTGAAGTATGCCGAGTGAGACGAGGTCGGACACCAGCACGTTCGCAGTGGGCAGCGACACGTCGATCAGCCTGGCTGCAAGCTGGACCGTCATCGTTGGCCGCAAGTACAGCGTCCCCAGTAGCCGGAGAAGGTTCGCTTTCGCCGGGAACTTTGTGATGACCTTGTCGCGGTCCTGCGCCTGAAGGGCGACGATCCGCTGGGCCGTCGCTTTCGCCGCATCCGCAACGTCCGCCACGCCCCGAAGGAAGAACCGCAACCATGATTCCCATTCGCCGGTTTCCCGAACGCGCATCAGTTCGGCGTAGTACTGGGACTTCCGGCGCGTGAAGTAGTCCGAGAGGTACAGGAGGGGGCGAGAGAGCACGCCCCGCTCGCAGAGCATGAACGTGATCAGCAGGCGGCCGAGCCGGCCATTCCCGTCCAGGAACGGGTGGATCGTTTCGAACTGCGAGTGGGCCACGCCGGCCCTCACCAGGATGGGAGTGTTGTCGTCCGACCGGAGGTACCGCTCGAGGTCCGAGAGATGGTGCTGAAGCTCGGCGTGCGGCGGCGGGACAAAGACGGCGTCATCGAGCGTACAGCCTTCCGGACCGATCCAGTTCTGACTCCGGCGGAACTCGCCCGGGGTTCGATCATGGCCGCGTGCGTTGGTGAGGAGCACCGCATGGATTTCACGGATGAGCCGAAGGCTGAGTGGAAGGTCCGGGAGTCGCTGCAGCCCGGCGTTGAGCGCGCGGACATAGTTGCGCACCTCGCCGACATCGAAAGGACGCGTATCGCTCTGAAGACCGGACTCGTCCTCAAGGACATCTGAGAGGCTGGCCTGGGTGCCCTCAATCCGGGAGCTCAGGACCGCCTCTTTCCTGACGTACATCGTGACGAACAGGTCAGGGTTGGGAACAAACTCGGCGATTCCATCAAGTCTGCCGAGAGCCAGGTTGGCGTTGGACAAGTCCGGCTCGAGCGCGGCAAGGTCAATCGGGGGATCGACCGGTGGCAGAGCACACGGTATGAAGGCCCAATAACCTGTGGGTTGGCGTCGGTACACCCCCGCCCGTGGTGCTGCCCGCCTTCCGCTGTTCTGAGTCGCTTTATCAACCATGGCCGTTGATTAAACCATACCCGAAAAACTTTATCAACGCCTACGGCTAGTAAAGCTGGCTTTCGTATCGGTTCAGCCCTTCTCGAACACGAACACCTGCCCCTGGAAGCCCACGCGCACGCTGTCCCCCGCGGCGAACTCGCCGGCGAGGATGCGTGAAGCGAGCGGGTTCTCGATGCGCTGCTGGATGGTGCGCTTGAGGGGGCGGGCGCCGAAGGCGGGGTCCCAGCCTTCGCTGGCGAGCGCAGCCTTGGCGTCGTCGGTGAGGGTGAGCGACATGCCGCGTTCGGCGAGGCGTTTGCGGAGGCGGCCGAGCTGGATCTCGACGATGGTGGTGAGGGCTTCCTTGCGGAGCTGGTGGAAGACGACGACCTCGTCGATGCGGTTGAGCAGCTCGGGCCGCATGAGGCCGCCGCTCATGGACATCGCGGCGCGGCTCATGACGTCGGTGACCTTGCTGGGCAGGCCCGCGGCCTTGCCGAACTCTTCCGCGGCGAGGCCGGCGGGGCCGCGCTTGAGCAGCTCGCGGATGGCGGCCTCGATCTCCCAGTCTTCGGCGCCCTGGCTGGTGAGCTCCTGGATCTGGGCGGAGCCGTAGTTGCTGGTCATCACGATGATGGTGTTCTTGAAGTCGACGGTGCGGCCCTGGCCGTCGGTGAGGCGGCCGTCGTCGAGGACCTGGAGCAGGACGTTGAAGACGTCGGGGTGGGCCTTCTCGATCTCGTCGAGCAGGACGACGCAGTAGGGGCGGCGGCGGACGGTCTCGGTGAGCTGGCCGCCCTCCTCATAGCCGACGTAGCCGGGGGGCGCGCCGACGAGGCGGGCCACGGCGTGCTTCTCGCCGTACTCGCTCATGTCGATGCGGACCATCGCCTCTTCGGTGTCGAAGAGGAACTCGGCGAGGGCGCGGCAGGTCTCGGTCTTGCCGACGCCGGTGGGGCCCAGGAAGAGGAAGCTGCCGATGGGCTTGTTGGGGTCGCTGAGGCCGGCGCGGGAGCGGCGGACGGCGTCGGCGACGGCCTTGAGCGCGTGCTCCTGACCCACGACGCGCTTCATGAGCTGGGCCTCGATATGGACGAGCTTCTCGCGTTCGCCCTCGACGAGGCGTGACAGCGGGATGCCCGTCCAGCGGGAGACGACCGTGGCGATGGCCTCGGCGTCGACTTCCTCCTTGACGAGGGCCTCGCCGCGGTCCTGCTGCTCCTGGAGGGTTTTCTCGGCGTGCTCGAGCTTGACCTGGAGCTCGCGGACTTCGCCGTAGCGGATGCGTGCGGCGCGTTCGAGGTCGCCGCGGCGCTGGGCCTGCTCGAGCTCGACCTGCTTCGCTTCCATCTGCTCCTTGATGTCCTTCACGGCGTCGAGCTCTTTCTTCTCCTGCTCCCAGCGGGCGGTGAGGGCGCGGTTCTGCTCCTGGAGCTCGCTGAGGTCTTTTTCGAGGCGTTCGAGCTCGCGCTGCGTGGTGCCGCTCTTGGCGCCCTGGGCCTCGATCTTGAGGGCTTCGCGCTCGATCTCGAGCTGCATGATGCGGCGGCGGAGTTCGTCGAGCTCGCCGGGCATGCTGTCGTTCTCGATGCGGAGCTTGGCGGCGGCCTCGTCGATGAGGTCGATGGCCTTGTCGGGCAGGAAGCGGTCGGCGATGTAGCGGTGGCTGAGCTGGGCCGCGGCGAGGATGGCGCCGTCGAGGATGCGGACGCCGTGGTGGGCCTCGTAGCGGGGCTTGAGGCCGCGGAGGATGGCGACGGTCTGCTCGACGGAGGGCTGGTCGACGAAGACGGGCTGGAAGCGGCGTTCGAAGGCGGGGTCCTTCTCGATGTGCTTGCGGTACTCGTCGAGGGTTGTGGCGCCGATGCAGCGGAGCTCGCCGCGGGCGAGGACGGGCTTGAGCAGGTTGCCGGCGGAGACGGCGCCCTCGGCGGCGCCCGCGCCGATGATGGTGTGCAGCTCGTCGATGAAGAGGATGATCTCGCCCTTGCTGCCCATGACCTCGCGGAGGACGGCCTTGAGGCGCTCCTCGAACTCGCCGCGGTACTTGGCGCCGGCGAGCAGGGCGCCGACGTCGAGCGCCATGATGCGCTTGTTCTTCATGCCGTCGGGGCAGTCGCCGTTGACGATGCGCTGGGCGAGGCCCTCGGCGATGGCGGTTTTGCCGACGCCGGCCTCGCCGATGAGGACGGGGTTGTTCTTGGTGCGGCGGCTCAAGACCTGCATGCAGCGCTGGATTTCCTCATCGCGGCCGATGACGGGGTCGAGCTTGCCCTGCTGGGCGCGTTCGGTGAGGTCGATGGCGTACTTCTTGAGCGACTCGAAGCTCGCCTCGGCGTTCTGGTCGGAGATGCTCGAGACGCCCGAGGCGGCGCGGATGGACTTGACGGCCTCTTCCAGGCGCTTCTTGGTAACGCCGACCGCGGCGAGGACTTCCTTGGCGGTCCCCCCCACTTCTGCCGCGGCGAGGAGGAGGTGCTCGGAGCTGACGTAGGCGTCGTTCATCCGGCGGGCCTCGGCGTCGGCCTTGCCCAGAAGGTCCATGATGGCGCGGCCGGCGCTGCCCGCGCCGGAACTGGTGGTGGGCAGGCGACCGACTTCGGTGTCGACGAGCTGGGCCACGCGGGCCGGGTCGGCACCGACCTTGGCCAGGAGGGACCACCCCGGCCCGCTGCGGTCGGAGAGCAGTCCCGCAAGTACGTGCAGCGGCGTGACTTCCGGGTTGGACCGGCCGCTGGCCAGGGTCTGGGCGTCGGCGAGGGCCTGCTGGGCGGTGGTGGTCATCCGGTCCGGTCGCATGGTGGCTCCTGTCTGCCTGTTCGGCACCGATCAGGGAGGGGTGGTGCAAGGGGCGCGCCAACCAGAAGGGTGCTTCTGGGGCACGCCGGTGCCAACCCGCCCCTCCCCCACTGCCGTCCTGACAGGTCCGGGCCTTTGGCGACAGGGACTTGCAGCCGGGCTGCACGGCCCGGGCAACCGGCTGAAGCCGGGTGCCGTATCGTGCTGCGGCCGCGGCGGATGCCGCGCAGAGGCCGGCCCCCGCCCCCGGATGGGTTTGACGGGCGGCCGGCTTTGAGTTACAAACTCACCCCCACGAGGAGTTTCTGATGCGCACCCGCACCGCCCGTACCGCCGCGTCCCTGTTTGTGCTGGCCCTTGGCTGCGGCCTGGGCGGCTGCACCTCGGTTGGCAGCGATTACTCGCCCGAGATGCTCACGCTGCACCAGCGGGATGTGGACTACCGCAACATGCGCGGGCTGACGCTGGATACGAACAACCGGATGCTGTGGAGCGACTGGCACCGGTTCATTCTGCTGGACCGGCCCAGCCGGCTCTCGCCGGTGGGCACGTCTCACTGAGCGTGGCAGAACTGATGGTTGATCGTGCAAGGCCCGGGGGACCGGGCCTTGTTCATTGGCGCTTGGAGCGCGGGGCGGCGACGGTGGCGCCCAGGGTGACGAGCGGGGCGGGGGCCGAGGCGGCTGCGCCGAACGAGATCGGGGCGCTGGCGTTGCTCTTGACGAAGGCGCCCTGGGGCTTTTTCTGCGGAGTGCGGGCGGTGGTCTGGGGTGCGCTGGGCGCGGGTTGCTGAGCGCCGGTCGCCGCGGCGAGCCTGCGCTGCTCCATCGCCTCCAGGCGCGCGAGGGTCTGGGTCACCTTGTGGTAGTCGGGGGAGATTACCGGGCGGGGCGGGGGCGGCGTCGCGGCGCGCTTACGCTCCAGCTCTTCGAGGCGAGCGACCACGGACTTGAGCTCGGCGGTGCTCACGGTCGGCTTCTGGGGCGCGCGGCTCGCGACGGCCCATGAGTTGATCAGCGGCTGGAGGTTTCCGGCCTGTGCGAAGATGACGACGGCCATCGAGAAGGCGATGAGGAGGCCTCCGAGGACCGACCAGGGGCATGGCTTGAAGCGCATCAATGGCCCTCCGTGACGGCGCGCACGCGGCCCGCCGTCCGTGATTCACCCTTCAGCGTTGGGTTCGCGGGGCGGTCTCGCCACCCAACCGTGCCGGCGGGGGCGGTCGGCGCGGCTGTCGTGACGGTCTTGAGGCTTTGATGGGTCCGAGAGCGCGGGGGTCCGGTAAGGCTCAGGTGGTGCGGACGTTGAGTCGCTGCAGCAGGCCGTCGAAGTGATCAAGACCGTAGAACTCGATCACGAGCCGCCCACGCTTGCCGCGCCGGTCGGTGCTGATCTGGACCTTTGTTCCAAGCTGCTGGCCGATCTGGCGCTCGAGGTCGCGGAGCCCTGCGAGGCGGGCGCCGAGCTCGTCGATCGGTCCGGTGCGGTTCTTGAGGGCCTTGCTCTCCCCCACTGCCGCGGCGAGGCCTTCGAGCTTGCGGACGGAGTAGCCGAAGGAGGCGGCTTCCTTGGCGAGGCTGACGCGGCCCTGGCCGGGGGCGGCGGCGAGGAGCGCCTTGCCGTGGCCGGCGGAGAGCTCGCCCTTGACAATCATCTGGGCGATCTCGGGCTCGAGCTCGCAGAGGCGGATGAGGTTGGCGACGGTGGAGCGTTCGAGGCCGACGCGTTCGGCGAGCTGCGACTGCTGGAGCGAGAACTTGTCGGCCAGGGCCTTGAGCGCCCAGGCGCGTTCCATGGGGTTGAGGTCCTCGCGCTGCACGTTTTCAACCAGGCCCCATTCGGCGGCCTGTTCGTCGGACATGGGCCGGACCAGGGCGGGGACGGCGGTCAGCCCGGCCGCCTGGGCGGCGCGCCAGCGGCGCTCGCCGGCGACGAGCTCGAACTTGCCGGGGCCCAGCGGGCGGACGATCACGGGCTGCATGACACCGGAGCGCTTGATCGAGTCCGCGAGGCGGGCGATGGCGGCGGGGTCGATGGTCTTGCGGGGCTGGTAGCGGCTGGGGGAGATCTCCCCCACTGCGACGGACTGAAAGTCCGATAATGCGGACGCGAGCAGTGCGGTGCTAACTGCTTTCGTTGCAGTCACTTGTGGCTCAGGTGCAACCTGGATGGGTGTTCCCAGGGCCATCAGGCTGCTGAGGCCTCGGCCGAGCCGGCGGACGGGGGCCTTCGCCTCGACCGGCGCGGCAGGTTTCTTGGTCGCCTCCATGCGAAACTCCTTTCAGTTGTGTGTCGATGAGTCAGATGGTACCAAGCCGCATCGCGTGCTGCACGCGACAGGAACTCCGCCATGTCCGACGCATTGGAAGTGGAAGTCATCAGCCGCGGCCTGATCATTGAGGATGGGCGCGTGCTGCTGTGCCGGAACGAGAAGCACGGGTACCTGTACCTGCCGGGCGGGCACGTAGAGTTTGGGGAGACGGCGGCGGCGGGGCTGGCGCGGGAGTTTCAGGAGGAGGCGGGGATCGACGTGAACGTGGGCGACCTGGCGTTCGTTCACGAGCACATCTTCAGGCAAGGCCGGCGGGTGCGGCATGAGCTCAACCTCGTGTTCCACGTGGAACTTTCGTCCAACCAGGTCGAGAGTCAGGAAGAAAAGATCGCGTTCGAGGGGGTGCGGCTGTCGGGCGTGGGCGAGCGGGATGTGCGGCCCGACGCGGTCCGGGGG
>JAEYTB010000285.1 GCA_023434205.1 Planctomycetota bacterium
CCATCACCCCGATCCACGCCGCCCACTCCACCACCCGGGGCAGGTCCACCACGCCCGCCGCGTAACGCACACCCAGCACCAGCAGCACCACGAACACCACGACCCACACCGACCGCAGGAAAATGAACCACGCCGACGGGTGCAGCCACAGCACCACGTGCTCATCCGCCGGCACATACCGCCGCAGAATGCCCCGCAGCGGCTCGCCCACCTTCCCGCGCTCCTCGGGGTTGTCGGGGTTCGTCCAGACCTGCATTCACCCGCCCCCGCCCCGCATCACCGCCTCGGGCTTCAGCGTCGCGATCTCCGGGTAGTTCCGGTAGAACCCGTCGTAGTCCAGCCCGTATCCCACCACAAACTCATCCGGGATATCGAACCCCACGTAGTCCACCTTCACCGCCACCTTCGCCTTCCCGGGCTTCCGCAGCAGCACCGCCATCCGCAGGCTCGCCGGCCGCTGCTCCATGATCAGCCGCGACAGCACCTCCAGCGTCTGCCCCGAGTCCAGGATGTCGTCCACCACCAGCACGTGCTTCCCGCTCAGGTCCCGCGGCAGCTCGCTCCGCATCATCGCGCCCTTGCTTTCCACCGACGTCCCCGGGTAGCTCGACACCGCCACCAGCCCCAGGCTCAGCTTCACCGGAAGCTGCCGGATCAGGTCCGCCACGAACACGATCGACCCCGTCAGCACCGACACCAGCACCACCTCGCCGGTGTGATCGCCGTCGTCCCCCAGCTCCCGCATCAGATCCGCCGCGATCTGCGCCCCCAGCTCGTGGACGCGCCCCGCGATCCGCTCTCTCCCGATCAAAACCTTCTCAATGTCGCGGAACATGCGGCGTTTCCCTCGTGGAAACGCAGAGCGTAGCGGACAACCGCCCCGCCCGCCGACCCCCGTTCCCGAGTCAAAAACGCGGCCCCGCTCCTCCCCGACGCCGTACGGGCCGTGAAGCCTCCCTCATACCATCAAAAAGCCCTTCCACTTTCCCCGGCGCGATTTACCATTCAGCCGGTCAAGCTGGGTGACCAACACGGAGTTCGACCCCATGAGAAGCCTGTTCGCCGACGCCATCCACCCCATCGAGTCGCTCGAGTCCCGCACCCTCCTCGCCGCGGACCTGGCCGTGTCGATCGGCCCGGTCACCATCTCCAACCCGGGCACGCCCGAAGAGCTGGTCAACGTCGCGGCCATCGTCTCCAACCCCGGCGACGCCACGTACAGCGCCGGCGGCAGCCTCGTCATCCTCCTCTCCCTCGACCAGACCCCCAGCCCCGACGACGTCACCTTCGACTCGCGCTTTCTGGGCGAGTACACCACCTCCGACGCCGTCACCTACCAGTTCGGCCTCCCCAAGCCCTCGATCCCCGACGGCAACTACCACGTCATCGCCACCTTCATCCTCGCCGACGGCTCCCCCGACAACCCGGCCAACAACGTCGCCATCAGCCCCGACATCCTCGTGATCGGCAACCCCATCCAGCCGCCGCCCCCACCGCCCCCGCCCCCGCCTCCCCCGCCGCCCACCAGCACGCAGTACTTCGGCGACGTCAACGGCCAGCGGGTCACCCTCACCACCAGCGACCTCAACGGCGTCCGCACCGTATTCCAGATCGTGGGCCCCGGCACCGGCCAGCTCATCAACGACAACGGTCAGTTCTTCGTCGTTGTTGACGGCTCCACCGACCGCACCCACCTCCACATCCGCCGCGACGCCGCCGGCGACGACCCCGTGCTCGAGGGCCTCACCATCAACGGCCCCGCGCACCGCGTCCACCTCAACAACGTCGATGTCGACGGCAACATCACCATCACCGGCCCCGTCAAGGACTTCAAGGCCGACGACCTCAGCAACGGCACCCTCACCATCGACGGCGGCCGCGTCGACTTCAAGATCGACGACCTCACCAACTTCAACATCAACGCCGACGCCATCAAGAAAATCCACGCCGGCGACATCGTCGGCGGCACCTGGCTCATCTCCGGCGACGTCGGTGAGTTCCACGCCGACTCCATCACCGGCAACTGGGCCATGGGCATCGAAGGCCACTTCCGCGGCATGAAGGTCAAGGGCGCCTTCGCGGACGCCACCCTCTCCGCCCGCTCCATCGACGAGCTCGACCTCAAGAACGGCGCCGACGGCGTCACCGTCCTCGCCGGCGCCGACCTGGGCGACGATGCACGCCTCGGCGGAGCCGACGCCAACGCCGATGTCTTCTCGGGAGGCATGATCAAGAAGCTCGGCATCCGCGGCAGCCTCATCGACTCCGTCATCGCCGCCGGCGTCGACCCCGTCGACGGAATTGTCGGCAACCCCGGCGACATCTTCCTCAGCCCCAGCAACATCGGGAAGGTTGACCTCAAGGGCTCGATCGTCAACTCCACCATTCTCGCGCAGAACGTCGGCCAGAAGTTCAACCACCGCCACCACTACGACAACGACAGCATCGACCGCGGCGGGTCCATCGACCGCGGCGGCTCGATCGATCACAGCATCGACCACAGCATCGACATCGACGACAACCGCGGCCGCGGCGTCATCGTCGTCCAGAACGTCCGCCGCTTCTTCGGCGGCATGTTCGCCATGTTCCGCGGCTTCCAGAACAACACCACCGCGGTGAACACCAGCAACGGTCAGAGCAACTCCGGCGGCTCCATCGTCTCCGGCGGCTCGACAGGCAACGGGTCGAACAGCGGCTCCAACTCCAACAACAGCGGCTCGGGCAACAGCGGCAACAACGACCGCTCCGAGCGCACCATCAGCCGCTCCGGCAGCGGTTTCTTCTTCATGTTCTTCCGCCGCTAACCCCACACGGACAGTCAACTGTGCCACCGAGATGTCCTCATCTCGGTGGTTTTTTATTGAGCCTTCGACCGACACATCCTCATCCCGGGCCGTTCCCCGACCCTCACCCCCTCACCGTCCTCTGCTCAATCCGCTTCTCCGGCGTGCTGTTCACGATCCGCTTCACATAGTTCCCAGGCGTGTGGACCTGGTCCGGGTCGATCTCGCCCAGACCCACCACCTCCTCAACCTCCGCGATCACGAACCCCGCCGCGGTCGCCATCATCGGGTTGAAGTTCCGCGCCGTCTTCCGGTACACCAGGTTCCCGAACGGGTCCGCCTTGTGCGCCTTCACCAGCGCCAGGTCCGCGAACAGCCCCGTCTCCATCACAAACTCGCGCCGCTGGGGAACCGCCGCACCCCTCGGCAGCACCTTCTCCGCCATCGTCAGGTAGTTCGTGCTCATCTCCGGGTGCCGGTTCTGGAACGCCGCGTCCTCCCGCGGCCTGTAGAACTCCCGGATCTCCTTCCCCGCCGCCACCGGCGTCCCCACGCCCGTCGCCGTGTAGAACGCCGGAATCCCCGCGCCCCCGGCCCTGATCCGCTCCGCCAGCGTCCCCTGCGGGTTGAACTCAACCTCGAGCTCCCCCGACAAGAACTGCTTCTCGAACGTGGCGTTCTCACCCACGTAGCTCGAGATCATCTTCCGGATCTGCCGCGTCTGGAGCAGCAGCCCCAGCCCGAAGTCATCCACCCCTGCGTTGTTGCTGATGCACGTCAGCCCCTTGACGCCCGAATCGCGCAGCGCCACGATCAGAGTCTCGGGGATCCCGCACAGCCCGAACCCCCCCACCATCACGGTCATGCCGTCGCGCAGCACGCCCTTGCCCCGCAGGTCCGCCAACGCCGCCTTCGCATCGCTGTAGATCTTCGTCGCCATAGTTCCTTCCGTAACTCTTCGCCACTCCTCCCCCGGCTCTGCGGGGGTGGTGCCGAGGCTCTGCGAGGCGGAGGGGGTGAATCCTCCGCGACCCCTACTTCCTCAACGCCCCCGGCGCACTCACCAGAACATACGCCCGGTACTGCTCCCCGACCTTCTTCACGAACGTCGATTCCAGCCGAAGGTCCGTGACTTCCCGCCCCAGCACCTGCCCCAGCGCCGCCCGCGCCGCCTCCGTCGCCATCCGCGGCGCATCGCGAACCGTCGCCGCGTCCGCCGCGGCACCCACCTGCACACGCCCGTCAACCTCCCGAGCCGAGGTCGTAAACCACGCCGGCGCATCCCCCTCCGCCCGGGCCGCCGGCGCCGCCACCTCGGGCGCCGGGGCGGCCACCACGGGTGCCGCCACCGGAGCACTCTCTGCCAGCGCCCACACCACGTACTCCCCCGTCGCCGTCCGCGCGTAGCCCGCCCGCGCGCTCCCCTTGGCCTGCTTCACGGCCGCCTGGTACGCCCCTTCCAGCGTCGGTGCCTGACCCCGCCCCGCGCCCGCCCGCGCCTGCCACCACCCCGGCGCTGCGCCCTCCACTTTCTCCAGCGTCACACCGACCCGCTTGCTCAGCGCCGCCGCCGCGCGGTCCGCCTGCCGCTGCTGCGCCTCCTCCAGGCTCGGCACCGGACGCGCGGGCGTGCTCACCGCCGGCGCCGGCGCGGCGGTGCGCACAGGCGTCGCCGCCCCCTGCCGCTTCGAAGCACACCCGGCCACGCACACCAGCACCAGCAGCCCGATGCCCCGATGCCCCATGCCCAGATGTCCTCGTTTCATCCGACCCTCCGGCTCAGAACAACCGCCCTTGGTCCTTGGAATCCTTGACCCGCCCGTCCAGCAACTCTAACTGTTGCCGCAGCTCATCCACCGACCTGAACTTGTAGTACTCGCTCGCAAACCGGATATACGCCACCTCATCGATATCCCGCAGCCGCAGCATCACCTGCTCCCCGATCACCCGGCTCTCCACCTCCCGGTCAAACTCCCGGTGCAGCGACTCCTCCAGTTCGCTCACCAGCCCTTCCTTCACATCCTCCGGGATCGGCCGCTTCCCGCACGCCGCCTGCACCCCCCGCATGATGTTCTCGCGGCTGAACGGCGCCCGCGTGCCGTCCCGCTTGACCACGATCAGCCGCGCCGTCTGCTCCACCCGCTCGTAGGTCGTGAACCGCCGCCCGCACCCCAAGCACTCCCGCCGCCGGCGGATGATCTTCCCGCCGTCGCTCGCGCGGCTGTCGATCACCTTGTCATCGTTCGAGTTGCAGAACGGGCACAGCACGGCAGCCTCCCCACGTCGGAAGCCGCATGTTCCCCTCTATCGCCCAACCCGTCAAACCACCAGCCTTGGGTACCCCGCCGCTCCGCGCCGGCTTCTCCGCCTCGATGCCCCGATGCCTCATGCCCCGATGCCTTCGTCCCACCCGACCCCCTCCACTCCCCCAAAAAACAAAAAACCCCGGGTCCAGGCCCGGGGTCTCAACGGCTCAGTTGTCCGACAACCTCAGTTCGCCGACTCGCCCTTGTGCGCCGACTTCTCGATCAGCGCCTCAAGCTCCGGGTCGATCCGCCGGAAGAACCGCGACGGCTTCTCGTCCGTCAGCCGGGCGTTCAGCTTGGTCAAACCCTCATCCACGATCTGACGCACACGCTCGCGGCTGATCCCGATCTCGTCCGCGATCTGCTTCAGCGTCAGCGGCTCGCACCCATCCAGGCCAAACCGCATCCGCAGCACCGAAGCCTCGCGCTCGTCGATCGACTCCAGCAGCCGCTTCAGCAGCGTCAGCTCCTCGCGCTGGAACACCCGCTCCTCGGGCATTCCCACGCGGCTGTCCGCCACGAGTTCGCTCAGGTTGATCAGCTCGCCCGAGGAGTCCCGTGCCGTGGACGGCGACTGGAACGCCCGGATCGACCGCCGGATGATCCGCACCTTCTTGAGGGGCAGGTCCATCGCCTTGGCCAGGTCCTGCAGCGAGGGCGGCGCCCCCAGCTCGGCCTCCAGCCTGCGGAACGCGATCTTCCACTTCGCGATCAGCTCCACCATGTAGGCCGGGATATGCACCGGCTGCGTCGCGTTCATCAGCGCCCGCTTGATCGCCTGCTTGATCCACCACGACGCGTACGTGCTGAAGCGCGCCCCCTGGGAAGGGTCGAACCCTTCGACCGCCCGCAGGAGGCCGATGTTGCCCTCCTCGATCAGGTCGGTGAGCGACAACCCCCGGTTCACGTAGTTCTTCGCGATCGACACGACCAGCCGCAGGTTCGAGCGGATCATCCGCTCCCGCGACGCCGCGCAGTTGTCATTGATGATCTTCCAGCCAAGCTCTCGCTCGTCCTCGGCGGTGAGCAGCGAGTACCGGTTGATCTCTTTGAGGTACAGCGACAGGTCCGATTGAACGGACTTGGACCCCGTAGTGGGCTTTCCTGTGGAACCGCTGACTCGACTCACGTCTCCACCCTTCCCGGCGAGAGCCGCCGTACCACCCATTCTGCACACGACTCGCAGGGGCGCTAAGGCCCGGGCAGCATCCCAATATCCGTGCGACCCCGTCCTGGGGTTTCATCGACTCTGGGGCGATAGGGCTGAAGGATCTCTCTCGCGCACCTCTCCCCACTATGAAGGTGGCCCCATTTGCGCCAAATGCAAGGAACATACGGAAAAATCTGCGCTGCGCCTCAACTTTTTCTGCGCCCCCCTCCTCCAGCACCCATGTCGCCGTGCCGACGTATATTTCGGGGCCACCGAGTCGGGCGTGGTTATCAGGCCTTTCCCTCCCCGAGCACCCATGTCCCAGGATATCTCTAACCTCTTGAAAGAATGGCCCTTCCAGCCGGGCCAGATCAACGCGCGCCTCATCACCGGGGCCGACGGCGAGTCCCGTGTCCAGGTCCGTCTCGACCTCGGAATCATCCAGATGCATGCCGACGGGCGTCCCGATGGCGAACAGCCGTTCGGGTATCCCAGCCTTTTGGAGTATTACGAAGCCCAGATCGAACAGGACGAGGACGACCTCCCCGGCCCCGACGGCAAGTCCGATAAACTGGTGCTGTCCCCGGACGACTGCCGCGCCCTCCGCGAAGAGGCCGCCCAGTTCTACCAGCGCTACCTCGCGCTGCTCGTCCTCGAGGACTACGACCGCGTCGTCCGCGACACCACCCGCAACCTCCGCGTCCTGGACCTGTGCGCCAAGCACGGCCAGACCGAGGACGACCGCACCCTCCTCGAACAGTTCCGCCCCTACATCACCATGATGCGCTCCCGCGCCCTCGCCAGCCAGGCCATGAAGGACAACGAGCCCAAGGCCGCCATCCACGCCCTGGACGAGGGGCTCGAGGCCCTCCGCTCCTACTTCAACGACTCCGGCAAGCCCCAGATGTTCGACAGTTCCACCGAGGTCGAACTCCTCCGCGGCATGCGCGATGCCCTCGTCCCCAAGCTCCCCATCTCCCAGAAGACCGAGCTCCGCCAGCGCCTCGCCAAGGCCATCGAGCAGGAAAACTACGAACTGGCCGCGATCCTCAGGGACGAGCTAAAGCAGCTCAAAGACACCCCCACCACCCAGAACGGGTAGGATCCTCCGAATGGACCGTGAAGTACGACTCAAGCTCGAACCTGGATCACCTGTTTGACCGCGTTGAGCGGGGTGAAGAAGTACGCATTTCGCGGAAGGGCGGGCCGGTCGCCAAGCTGGTCCCCCTGACCCACCCAACGACCAGCAGACGGACGATGCGATCAAAGCGCTGCTCACGTTCCGTCAACGCCACCACCTGACCTCCAGCCTCACTATGGACGAAATCAGCGAGATGCGGCACCAGGGGCGTCGCTCCTGATGCTGGTCCTTGATTCATCGGGCGATCGCTCCGCTCGCGCTGACGGATGAGGATCAGGCAGGGCTTGAGTCGCCGCTGCTGCTCATCAAAGCGGATGGGGCGAAAGTGCCATCGCTCTGGTAGCTCGAGATTCGGAATGTCATGTCCTCGCTGAACGTAGGGGCCGAATGACGCCGGAAAGCACGCAGGACTTCACCCGCCAGTTGGCCAACCTCCGCATTACTATCGATGCCGAGCCCAACGAGAGCGGCGCGTTGTCACTGGCACTGCTTTACACGCTCACGTTCTATCACGCGGCTTATCTTGAGCTGGCGCTCCGCACCGGCAGTACCCTCGCGACGAGGGATCGCCGGCTCCGCGCGGCCGCAGCGGCGGCTGGGGTTCCGCTCCTCCCGGCATGACCCGCCAGACAGCCTCAAGAGTGATCGGGTAGGCTCTCCAAGTGCCCGACGAGTCGCCAACTACTCCCCCAGCTCATCTGTCGCCCGCGGAAACCCTCATCGCCGCGCGCCCGACGCCAGCGCGCCCGTTCCAGCCCGGCGAGACGCTCAACCAACGCTACCGCATCGTCACCCACCTCGGCCGCGGCGGGATGGGCGACGTTTACCGTGCCGACGACCTTGTTTTGGGCCTGCCCGTCGCGCTCAAGTTCCTCCCACCCGCCGACGCCATCGACCCCGCCCTCCTTGACCGCCTCAAGTCCGAAGTCCGCATCGCCCGCCAGGTCAGCCACGCCAACGTCTGCCGCGTCTACGACATCGGCGAGGCCGACGGCCGGCAGTTCATCTCCATGGAGTACGTCGACGGCGAGGACCTCAGCTCGCTGCTCCGCCGCATCGGCCGCCTCCCGCCCGACAAAGCCGTGCAGATCGCCCGCCAGCTCTGCTTCGGCCTCGCCGCCGCGCACGACCAGGGCGTCGTCCACCGCGACCTCAAGCCCGCCAACATCATGCTCGACGGGCGCGGCAACGCCCGCATCATGGACTTCGGCATCGCGGGCCTGGCCGAGCCGCTCGCGGCGGGGCACGACGCCGGCGCGGGCACGCCGGCCTACATGGCCCCCGAGCAGCACGACGGCAAGGCCGCCACCCGCCGCTCCGACATCTACGCGCTCGGCGTCGTGCTCTACGAGCTTTTTACCGGCCGCCACCCGCGCGACACCGCTGCCCCCGGCACCCGCGATCCCGCCCGCCCGACCGACCTGGTCCGCGAGCTGGAGCCCGATGTGGAGCGTGCCATCCTCCGGTGTCTGGAGGCCGACCCCTCGCGCCGCCCCGCGTCCGCGCTCGCCGTTGCCGGCGCGCTCCCGGGCGGCGACCCCCTTGCCGCAGCTCTTGCCGCAGGGGAAACGCCCTCGCCCCAGCTGGTCGCCCAGTCTGGCGAGGCGGGAGTGCTCGCGCCGCGCGCTGTGATCCTGCTCGCGGTGACCGTCCTGGTCGCGCTGGGCGCGGCCCTGGCCGCCCGCGCGCAGTTCTCGCTGTTCCGCAAGACGCCGCTCCCGCACTCCGCCGAGGTCCTCGCCGCGCGCGTCCAGGAGCACCTGCGGTCCATTGGCTACGCCGGGCCGGCGCCCTACAGCGCCTACGGGTTCTCGCTCCGCACCGCCCTGCTGCGGTCCATCGCGTCGACCGACACCTCTCGCGACCGGTGGGACACGCTGGCCGCGGCCAACCAGGCCCCTGTCTCGTTCTGGTACCGGGCCAGCCCGCGCCCGCTGCGCACGCTGGCGTGGTCCAATCCGCGCGTCACCTATGACGACCCGCCGCCGCGCATGGACGGGGCGGTGCAGGTAGTCGCCGACGCCCAGGGCCATCTGCGCAGCCTGACGCGCTATCCCGACGCGGACTGGTCGCAGTCGCCTGCGGAAGTGTTCGATCCCGCGGTGCTCTTCCGCGCCGCGGGGCTGGAGATCGCCGCGTTCGAGCCGGTGGCGTCGGAGCGGACCCCGCCGGTGGCCTGCGACACGCGTCTGGCGTGGAAGGGTGAACTGCCGGGAAGCCCCGCGACTCCGGTCCGGCTCGAGGCGGCCACCGAACGGGGCAGGCTGGTGTCGTTCATCACGGTCTACCCGTGGTCGTCCGTGGGCACACCGGGCGGCGGCGGGACAGAGGCGCGGGTTCTGGAGGGCGCGCAGCTCGCGGGCGAGCTGCTGCAGATGGCGATGATTACAACGTGCATCGTGCTGGCGCGGCGCAACTTGCGGCTGGGCCGGGCCGACCGCCGGGGCGCGTTCCGACTGGCCATGTGCGGGATGGCATGCTTGATGCTCTCCTCATGGCTGTACGGCACGGGCGCCGGGCTGTTCGCCGCGTTGTTCGGCAACACGCTGGTGCGGGCGGTGTTCTTCGCGGTGGTGTGGTGGATGTTGTACACAGCCCTGGAGCCGGCGATGCGGCGAACGCGTCCGCACGCGATTGTGGGATGGTCGCGGCTGCTCGACGGCCGGCTGAAGGACCCGCTGGTGGGCCGCGACATCCTGGTCGGTGCGCTGGGCGGCGCGGTTGTGCTCGCCGCGGCGCCGCTAGAGGCTATGGTGGCGAAGCTGCTGGGCTCGCCGCCGCCGACGCCGATCGCGCTGGACCTAGGAGCACTGACGGGCGTCCGGGCGGGGCTGGCGACCGTGGTGCTCTCGCTGTACACGGGGCTGATCGTGGCGCTGACCCTGAGCCTGCTGCTGGTCATGTTCCGGATGGCCATTCGGGTGGAGGCGCTGGGCGTGGGGCTGCTGATCGTGCTGGTGTTCGTGTCGAACTTCCTTGAGAACATCCGCTTCACGCCGGGCGCGGCCGCCGGGGCGGTCCTGGTCAGCGTGGTGCTGGTGGCGGTGCTTAAGCGGTTCGGCGTGCTGGCGACGGCGAGCCTCGCGTTCACAGCGATCGCGTTCCTTCGGACCCCGGCGGTGCTGGATACCAGCGCGTGGTACGCGACGCCGACGTTGTTCAGCGCCGCGGCGGTTCTGGCGCTGGTGGGGTGGGGTTTCTACGCGGCGATGGGCGGGCGGCCACTGGTGAACGCCGCGGCGCTGGACGGTTAGGGCTGGAACTCGTAGAGGCGGGGGCCGGTGTCGGTGCCGGCGATGCGGTCCTTGATTTTGAGCAGGACTTCCTTGCCCATGGCCTCGGCGGTGGCCATTTCCTCGACGACGGCGTGGTCGGCGCCGAGCTGCATCGCCATCAGGCCCTTGCTCAGGGCGTTGGCGCGGGCGGCGAGGAAGACGTCTTTCTTGAGCTGGCGGACGGTGCGGCAGGCGCGGAGCATCGCCTCCTCGTCGGGCATGGTGAGGATCACGGCGTTGGCGGTCTCGAGGCCGGCGGAGAGCAGCACGTCGGGGTTGCTGGCGTCGCCGTAGACGATGCGGCGGCCGAGCACGGACTGGCGCTGCACGGTGTTGGGGTTGAGCTCGATCACGGTGATCTCGACGCCCTCGGGCTGGATGGCGTCGGCGACGGCGCGGCCCACGGGCCCGAAGCCTGCAATGATGACGTGGAACCCGGTGCGGCGCGCATCATCGCGCTCCTGGGTCTCCGAAGGGTCTTCCCGCAGCGACGACCCGCGCGCCCAGGGGGCGTTGGGCACCCGCTGGAGCTTGCCGGCCAGCCGCCGCCCCGCCGCGGCGATCAGCGGTGAAAGCAGGGTTGAGATCACGACCACGGCGACGCAGTGGCCGACCAGTCGGGGGTCGAGCAGGCCCTTCTCGCGCGCCTGCGAGACGATCACGAGCGTGAACTCTCCGGCGGGCACGAGCACCGCCGCGGCGAGCATCCCGATGCGGGCCGATGCACCCAGGCTCCATGAGGCGACCCCGATGCCCACGATCTTCACGACCACGAGTGCGCCGACGGCGAGGAGGGCGACCCACCACTCGCGCGCGACATCGCCGATGGGCAGCATGAGGCCCACGGCGGTGAAGAACACGGCCAGGAAGAGGTCTCGCACGGGCACGAGCTGGCCCGCGACCTGGTAGCGGAAGGGGGTCGAGGCGAGGAGCAGCCCGGCGAGGAACGCGCCCATCTCGGGGCTGAAGCCCAGCCACGCGGTGAACAGGGCGCTGGCGAGGGCGACGGCGGCGGAGATGATGATGAGGACTTCCCCGCCGTGGCGGCTGGCCTCGCCAAGGACTTTGGGCAGGCCGTAGCGGCCGAAGACGATGAGGGCGGCGATGCCGGCGATGGCGAGGGCGCCGGCCCGGAGCGCGTCGTCCGGGGCGGTCTGCTGGGCCACGCCGCCGCGCCAGGCGACGAGCACGGGCAGCAGGGCGAGCATGGCGACGGCGATGAGGTCCTGGAAGAGGGTGATGCCGAAGGCCAGGCGGCCGTAGGTGGTGTTGAGTTCGCGGCGCTGCTCCATGATGCGGAGCGGGGCGACGGTCGCGGCGCAGGAAACGCTCATGGCGATGACCAGCGCCGGAATGACGTCACGCAGGAAGGCGTAGGCGACGCCGAAGGCGAGGATCAGGCAGAGGCCGGTGGCCAGCAGTGTGCCGCCGACGATGGAGAAGAGCCCCTTCTTGACGCGGGCGAGGTCGAGCTCAAGGCCGATGGTGAATATCAGCAGGATGGTGGCGAGGCGGCTGATCTCGGAGACGGCCTCAACGGAGCGGATGAGCCCGAGCGCGTAGGGGCCGATGAGGGCGCCGGCGATGAGGTAGCCGGGGATGGTGGGCAGGCGCACGCGGCTGAAGAGCAGCGCGATGAGCCCCGCGGTGGCGAGCACGACCACCAGGTCGACGGCGGTGTTGGGTTGGGCCTGCTGGGCGAGGAGCACGTTATCGCTTCCCTACGAGGACGGCGAGGAGTGTAAGGTCCGCGGGGGTGATGCCCTCGAGGCGTCCGGCCTGGCCGAAGGTCCGAGGGCGGAACTTGACCAGGGCGTGGCGGGCCTCGGTGCGCATCTGGTGGAAGGACTCGTAGGGCGCATCCTCGGGGAGGCGGCGGTGCTCGAGCTCGGCCTGGCGCCTGATCTCGGCGCGCTGGCGGGCGAGGTAGGGGGCGTAGCGGCGGTCGGCGAAGGCGGTCTGGAGTGCGGGGCGCGGATTGCGGAGTGCGGAATGGGGGAGTGCCGCGACGAGGTCGTCGAGTGAGAACTCGGCGGCCATCATGGCTTTGGAGAGGGGGACGCCGTTGACGCGGGTTGCGTCGATGGCGGCGTGGATGGCGGCGAGGTCGCGTTGGCGCTGGTCGAAGAGCCTGAGGCGGGCCTGGCCCAGGTCGGTGTTGAGCAGGCCGAGCTGCTGGGCGACGGGCGTGAGGCGGTCGGTGCTGTTGTCGGCCCGCAGCAGCAGCCGGTGTTCGGCGCGGCTGGTGAACATGCGGTAGGGCTCGACCGGGGTCTTGGTGACCAGGTCGTCCATGAGCACGCCGATGTACGCCTGGTCGCGGCCCAGGATGAACTCGTCCTGCCCGCGGGCGCGTCGGGCGGCGTTGATGCCGGCGATGAGGCCCTGTGCCGCGGCTTCTTCGTAGCCGCTCGTGCCGTTGATCTGGCCGGCGAGGAAGAAGTTCCGCACGGGCCGGGTCTCGCCGGTGGCGCGGATCTGGTGGGGGCGGACCATGTCGTACTCAACCGCGTAGCCGTAGCGGTAGACCTCGGCGTTCTCGCAGCCGGGCATGGCGCGGACGATTTGGTCCTGCACATCGGCGGGGAGGCTGGTGGAGATGCCGTTGCAGTAGACCCAGTCGTCGCGGAGGGACTCGGGCTCGAGGAACACGGCGTGGGTCTCACGCTCGGCGAACCGGACGACCTTGTCTTCGATCGAGGGGCAGTAGCGCGGGCCGATGGACTCGATCTGGCCGGAGTACATCGGTGCGCGGTGGAGGTTGGCGCGGATGAGGTCGTGGGCCTCGCGCGTGGTGTGGGTCTGGGCGCAGGCGACTTGGGGGAGGGGAGGGAAGAGGTCGAGTGGTCGCGTGGTCGGGTGGTCGAGTGACGAGAGCGTGAGGTCGGAGAAGGGGGTTGGGTTTTCGTCGCCGTGCTGCTGGGGGAGGGAATCCCAGTTGATGGAGCTGCGCTTGAGGCGCGGGGGGGTGCCGGTCTTGAGGCGGCCGAGGTCGAAGCCCAGGTCTTTGAGCGCGGTGGAGATGCCGAGGGCGGGCGACTCGCCGTGGCGGCCGCCGGGGGTCTGGGACTCGCCGGTGTGCATGAGGCCGCGCATGAAGGTGCCGGTAGTGAGGACCACTGCGAAAGCGGAAAGCGGGAAGCGGAGAGCGGAGGAGGCGACTTCGACGCCGGTGATGGCTCCGTTCTCGACGAGGAGGTGTTCGACGGTGCCGGGGATGACTTCGATCTCGGGGCGTGAGGCGATAAGGCGCTGGACCGCATCGGCGTAGGCGTGCCTGTCGCACTGGGCGCGCGGGCCGTGGACGGCGGGGCCCTTGCTGGTGTTGAGGACCTTGAACTGGATTCCGGTGGCGTCGGCGGCGAGGCCCATGAGGCCGCCGAGGGCGTCGATCTCGCGGACGAGCTGCCCCTTGGCGAGGCCGCCGATGGCGGGGTTGCAGGACATGACGCCGATCTTGGCGGGGTCCTGGGTGATGAGGGCGACCGGAGGAGAAGACCCTTCTCGAAGGGACGGGGAAGCCACACCCAGGAGGTTTGCGGCGGCCCAGGCGGCTTCGACGCCGGCGTGGCCGCCGCCGATGACGATGACCTGGAAGTGCCGGGGGTGGTTCACGGGTGGATGTTACGCGCGGGGTGTGACGGGACCCGGGCGCGGGAGCATCTGGTGGGGGACGTCCCACAGGAGAACGACGATGCGCAATAGCTGGATGGCGGCGGTGGTGCTGGGGTTAGGGGGGGTTGCGGGCGCGCAGGAGCCCGCGGCCGCGCCCGCCGGGGCGACAAAGCTCGAGGTTCGGCCGCTTGACAGCGAAGCGACGGTGTTCCGGGATGTCCACGTCGTCACGATGACGGCGCGGGGGACGCTGAAGAACCAGCTTGTGGTGGTGAACAACGGGCGGATCGAGACCGTGACGGACTCGCTGGACGTGTCCACGCTGGGGAAGGAGCGGGTGGTCGAGTGCGAAGGGAAGAAGTGGCTGATCCCCGGCCTGAGCGATATGCACGTTCACTTCCCGCCGGAGCCAGGGAATGAGGGTGATGCCGCGTGGCGCGCGGCGACGCTGCTGGTGGCGAACGGCGTGACGACGGCCCGCGGGATGATCGGGAGTAAGCCGAACCTGGAAATGCGGCAGAAGCTGGCCGCCGGGGAGCTTGTGGGGCCGTGGTGCTACTTCGCGAGCCCGCCGCTGAACGTGCAGAGCGCCAAGAGCCCGGAGCAGGCGCGGGAAAAGGTTCGGTTCTTCAAGGGCGAGGGGTTCGACCTCATCAAGGCGCACCGGCTGGTGGTGCCCGAGGTTTTTGAGGCGCTGCACGAGGAAGCCGCGGCGCAGGGGATCGCGGTGGCGGGGCACGTGGACAACGAGGTGGGACTGGAGCGGGCGTACCAGGCGAAGATGCAGATCGAGCACCTGGACGGGATGCTGGGCGCGCTGGTGCCCGAGGGCCTGCGGGAGACGTTCGTGCAGATGCCGCACGGCGAGGTGAAAGAGCAGGCGGACCTGGGGCGAGTCGGGGTCGTGGTGCAGGAAATGAAGGCCGCCGGGGTGTGGGCGACGCCGACGCTGGCGCTGTTCGAGATGATCGCGGATGTGAAGACCCCCACCGCCGAACTGGTGGCGCGGCCGGAGAACAAGTACATCCTGCCCAAGGCGCTGACCCAGTGGGGCATGCAGCGGGACCACAACCGCGCGGAGGGGCCCTTCGCGGAGCGCGGGCTGGGGGATTGGTTTACGGCCACCCGCGCCCGCATGGTGAAGGAGATGAAGGAGCAGGGCGTGCCGATGATGGCGGGGTCCGACTCGCCGCAGTTCTTCCTGGTTACGGGCTTCGCGCTGCACGATGAGCTGGGGGCGCTGGTGCGGGCTGGGCTCACGCCGCTCGAGGCCCTGCACGCGGCCACCGCGGCTCCCGCGGAGTACCTGCGCGGCCTGCCCGGGCAGGGCTCCGGCGTGGGCGTCGCGCCGGACTTCGGTCGGGTGGAGGTCGGGCTGCGCGGGGACCTGGTGCTGCTGGGGGACGACCCGACTCGCGACATCAGCGCGACGCGGAAGATCGAGGGGGTGGTCGTGCGTGGGAAGTGGCTGGACCGCGCGGCGCTCGACGGGCTGCTCGCGGAGGTGGTGAAGTCGGTCGGGGCGTGAGGCGGGCGGGCGGGCCGCACGTGGCGCAGCGGCACGGCGCGCGGCGGGGGAATCGGGGAGCTCGCCGCGGGTGGTGAAGGCGAGGAGGCGTGTGGCGGCGCGGAGGGTCTGGGCGTCGGTGTGCGCGTGGTCGAGGTCGCGCCGGAGTTGGCTGAAGGTGTCCGCGGCGGCAAGGGTGGACCTGAGCTCGCGGTGCATGGCCTCGAGCTGGGCGATGGCCTGCTGCTGGGCGGGCGTGAGTGCGGCGGGATGGTCGGCGGTGACCATACGGGCACCTTACACACTGCGGGGCGGGGTTCAAGAGGGGTCGGTGCATGCACCGGCTTTTTGCGCACAAAGCCGGTTGGGGCGGGGCTTGTCGTTGAATGTTTGTCTGACTCCCAGGCACGTCTCCCGTCTCTTCCTCGCAGTGTGAGGAGGTTGAGGGCGGGAGAGGCTTCAACGCTGGATCAGGTCACGCGGGAGACATCGGCACGAGCGTCGCGGATGCGGCGCTGCGTGGGGCCAGTGGTGAGGCTCGCGGGGTGGTGCGAGTCGCTAGGCTGTCGCGGTCTATCGGGAGCTTGTCATGCAACGAGTGATGCGTTCGGTCGCGGCGGTTGTGGGTCTGTGTGCGTCGCTGGCGGGTTGCGGGCCGGGGCGTCAGGCGGCGCGTCCGGCGGAGGCGGCGCGCTCGGGCGTGGCGGTGGGTGCGGAGAACGAGGCGTTTCTGCGGCAGTACGCGGCGACGCTGCGGTTCTCGCTGGGGCGGCCGCGGGCGGTGACGGTGACGCCGGACGGGAGCGCGGTGCTGTTTTTGCGGTCGGGGCCAAGGAGCTTTGTGCAGGACCTGTACGAGTTTGAGGTCGCGAGCGGGAAGGAGCGGGTGCTTCTGACGGCGGAGCAGGTGCTGGGCGGGAGTGAGGAGCAGCTGACGCCGGAGGAGCGGGCGCGGCGCGAGCGGATGCGGATGGCGACGCGGGGGATCTCGGGGTATGAGCTGTCGGAGGATGGGACGAAGCTGGTGGTGCCGCTGTCGGGGAGGTTGTTCATCGTGGACCGCGCGAGCGGGCGGAGCACTGAGGTGAAGAGCAGCGCGGGGTCGCCGATGGACCCGCACCTCTCGCCGGATGGGAAGCTGCTGGCGTGCGTGCGGGACTCGGAGGTGTATGTCACGGAGCTGGCATCGGGCGAAGAGCGGAAGGTGACGAGCGGGGCCGGCGGGACGGTGAGCAACGGGCTTCCGGAGTTTGTGGCGCAGGAGGAGATGGGGCGGTTCAGAGGGTATTGGTGGTCGCCGGACTCGGCGGTGATCGCGTTCCAGCAGACGGACACCGCGGGGATGGAGGTGTTTCACATCGCGGACCCGATGCACCCGGAGAACGAGCCGCACGCATGGCCTTACCCGCGCCCGGGGAAGAAGAACGCGGATGTGAAGCTGGGGTTGGTGAAGGTCGCGGGCGGCGAGCCGGTGTGGGTGCGTTGGGACCGCGAAGCGTTCCCGTACCTGGCGACGGTGAAGTGGGCGAAGAACGCGCCGCTGACGATCCTGGTGCAGAACCGGACGCAGACGGAGGAGGTCTTGCTCGCGGTGGACACGGAGAGCGGGGAGACGACGGAGCTGCTGCGGGAGCGGGACAGCGCATGGATCAATCTGGAGCAGAGCTGCCCGTTGTGGCTGAAGGATGGGAGCGGGTTTCTGTGGATGAGCGAGCGGGGTGGGGAGTGGGCGCTGGAGCTGCGCGGGCGCGATGGGGCGTTGGTGCGTGTGCTCACGCCCGAGGGCTTCGGCTTGCAGGGGTTGATCGCGGCGGATCAGAAGGCGGGCGTGGCGTACATCACGGCGAGCGTGGACCCGACGCAGGTGCAGGTGTGGTCGGCGCCGCTGGCGGGCGGGACGCCGGTGGCGCTTACGCGCGAGGTCGGGCAGCACGGGGCGACGTTCGCGAAGGAGGGTGCCGCGGGGACGTGGGTTCACTCGTATAGCCTGGCGGACGGGTCGATGGGGATGACGGTGCGGAGCGGCGGGACGCGGGTGGGCGAGGTGCGGAGCGTTGCGGAAGAGCCGCCGTTTATGCCGCGGGTGGAGTGGCCGGAGGTGACGGAACGTCGGCTGCGGGCGGCGGTGATCAGGCCGCGGGGCTTTGTCGCGGGGAAGAAGTACCCGGTGATCAACAGCGTGTACGGGGGACCGCACACGAACGTGGTGAACGCGACGGCGCGCGGGTACCTGCTGCACCAGTGGCTGGCGGACCAGGGGTTCATCGTGGTGGCGATTGACGGGAGGGGCTCGCCGCAGAGGGGGCGGGGGTTTGAGCGGGTGATCAAGGGGAATGTGATCGACCTGCCGCTGGAGGACCAGGTGGCGGGGCTGAGGGCGCTGGGGGAGAAGTACCCGGAGATGGACATGGGGCGGGTGGGGATTTCGGGATGGTCGTTCGGCGGGTACTTCGCGGCGATGGCGGTGATGCGGCGGCCGGATGTGTTCAGCGCGGGGATCGCGGGGGCTCCGGTGTGCGACTGGCGCGACTATGACACGCACTACACGGAGCGGTACATGGGGCTGCCGGAGGAGAACGCGGCGGGCTATGAGGCGAGCAACGTGCTGACGTATTGCAAGGACCTGGAGCGGCCGCTGCTAATCATGCACGGCACGGCGGATGACAACGTGTACTTCATGCACGCGCTCAAGATGAGCGAGGCGCTGTTCCGGGCGGGGAAGGCGCACGAGTTTTTGCCTCTGACGGGGTTCACGCACATGGTGCCGGACCCGGAGGTGACGTTGAGGCTGCAGGGGCGGATGGTGGGATTTTTGAAGAGGAGTTTGGGACGAGAGAGTCATCGACGACATGGCGACCTCAGCACCTACTAAGCCCGATATTGGCAGACAACACCTTCTTAGACACCGTCGGCTCAACAAGGCACAGTCTGATGCCGGAACGAGAGGTGCACATTGCGCAGCCGCCGCACATCACCCATGACTCTCACGCCGACAACAGGAACTTCGGAATCACCACTTGATCGGGGTAGGTATATCGCCCAAAGCTATCCGACACGCCGATCACTCGCGAAAACTCCATCTTCACCCAATCAGCGCCCCACTTTGGAGGGGCCTTATCGATGATCCGTGCGTGTTGGAGGCACGCGTTTAAACCTTCAGGTACGCCCGTAAGCTTCACGACTTCAGTCAGTGACTGGATCAACCTCTGTTGAAAATCTCCTTTCGTCGCGGCGCGGCCGTGGTAGCACTGCGACACCACGTTGACTAGGCCAAGCCCAAGAATCTTGTTACCGGCAAACCCGGCACGTTCAGCCGCGAGTCGGGCGAAGTATTGAGCCCAGAACACTACCCAGTCGGCAGAATTCAAGGGCGATGCTGACGAAAACAAGCCACTCCATATGCAGAGAACCATGCAGTCAGGCTCATTCGACAGTATCGTCGCGATCGCGCACGCGTCTGGCATGTTTCGCAGGAAGTACTGATACTCCGAGACGATTGGCACCCGCGACAAATATTCACCGCACAGAAACTCCTGAATGGTCTTGTGGATGAAGTCGTACCGCTCGAAAGAACTTAAGTAAATAAGCCCGGTGTGCGCCTCAATTTCGTTCAGCACTTCTCGCGCCGATACAGACTCCATCTTGAATCTTCCGCGCAGCGCGCCGAACGCGGCATCGAATCTGTGCACGTTAAATGAGGCACCCTGATCCAACTTGGCAAGCTCAAACGAAGTGGCGGCCAGAAACCGCCGTTTCTCCTCTGGGCCAAAAGATGCCGCAATCGCACTTTTTCGAACCACTCCACGATCCCAATCCCACTCCCTGACCCTGATGTCAACAATCTTTTCGTAAACCCGAGTATGCTCATGTGGCAAATCCCCGTATGACGCATAGATCATGCAGAAATTCGTCGCATGCAGCGGAATGGCTGCGAGATCACGATAAGGCTTCAGGCGGATGCAAGCCATAAACTCCGCGGCCACGACCGGGTCACCGAACCATCGCTGAACGAACTCAGTGATTTGTTCGTCCGTGAAGCTTTGCAGAGTGTACGCGGTGCACCCCGCAATAACCGTTACGTATGCTCCGTGTCGGCACGAGATCACAAATGCTGCCTCGCCGCACTTGCTAATCAGTTGTTCCAGCTCGATCGACAACTGTCGCATATCCGAAACATGTGCCTCATCCAGCCCGTCCACCAGCACCAGCGGCTTCACCTTCCGGAGCAACTCACAAAGGACTTGCTGCTGGACTGTTGCCAAATAAAACCGAAGTCGCTGAAGTTCAGCCTCTGACTCGGGACCCGCAGCCACTGATTGAATGGGCGGAGAAAACTCTAATCGTATACCCAATAGATTTAGAATATGGCCAGTAAGATCCTCGCCCCTCGCCATATCTCTTACTCGCACCACGATCGGATAGGCAAATATATCCTCACGCTCGTTCGGTTCTTCGTGCAGAATGTGCGTAGCAATTTGCTTCAATGTGGTGGTTTTTCCAGCCCCAGGACCGCCGAGGAGCACGCAGCTGTGGCCTTTTCGCAGCAACGACTTCGCCGAAGCTGTTTTTCGATTCGTCGGTTTTCGCCGTTCGTCACCCGCATATACTTCGAGTTGCACCACAATCTCGTGAAGTGGCCGATAAGCATCTCTCGCTTGTACCGTTGCGGACCAACTTTCGACCGCTCGCATGTGCTCGCCTACTGCCGTTTCGTGTCGAGAATAGTCGCACTGAAGCTTGCGCGGAACGGTAGTCGAAGGCGCCGGTTTCAGAGCGCTGAACACTGCAGCAACTACCTCAAGTCCGATTTTGATTTGTGCGGGGTCCATGTGCTTCTCACCACTCCGGCCCGCCGGTGTACCGCCCGTAGACGTCCGCCATGGCCTGCACCATTTCGCCGAGCGTGCAGTTGGCGAGTGCGCCGTCCACGAGCGCGGGCATGACGTTGAACTTGTTGAGGCCCATGTCCGCGGCCTTGGGGTCGCCCTCGCGGCAGGCGGTGCGGATGCGGTCGAGGGCGGCGGCGACGGCCTTGGCGTCGCGCTTGTCCTTGAAAGCCTTGAGGCGGGCGTTCTGCTGGACCTCGACGTCGTGGGAGATGGTGAGGATGTCGAT
>JAEYTB010000016.1 GCA_023434205.1 Planctomycetota bacterium
GCCGCCATCAGGGCCTGCGAGGCCGTGGACGCCTGCGTCGGCCAAATCATCGACGCCACCCTCGCCCGCCGCGGCAGCCTCATCGTCACCGCCGACCACGGCAACGCCGAGCAGATGTGGGACCCCGGCAACGACTGCCCCCACACCTCGCACACCACCTACGACGTGCCGCTGTACGTAGTGGGGGAGGCCTTCAAAGGCCGCAAGCTCCGCGAGGGCGGCCGCCTGGGCGACATCGTGCCCACCGCGCTGGCGATGATGGGCCTGAACAAGCCCGCGCCCATGACGGGTGAGAGCCTGCTCTAGGGCAGGTCGGTGTCGGGGTCCTCGGGTGTGCTGAGGCGCTCGTCGATCCGCCCCACGTTCTCCTCGATCCGCCGCAGCCGCTCGCCCACCTCGCGCAACTTCTGCTCCAAAGCTGTCATCTGCTCGCTCAGCAGGTCCATCCGCCGCTCGGCGAACATCTGGGCCTCTTCCAGCCGCTCCACGCGATCGTTCAGGCTGTTCGGTTCGCCCGCCAACGCCCACTCCCTTTCTGCCGGTATAGTCTACGCCCCATGGCCTACCGCACCCTCTCGATCATGCTCCTCGCCGCGGGCGCCGCGCCCGCGCTCGCTCACGACCTCCCCACGCTCTCCTACTCCCCCGCGGCGGTCACGCTGGACCAGCCCGAGCCCGCCGCGCAGCCCGAGCCAGCACCAACCTCCACGCCGGCCGACACCAAACTCAACCCGGGCCCGCAGCGCCTCGAGTTCGGCGACACCGGCTCCCAGTGGATCGGCCTTGGCTTCGGCGCCGCGAGCAACGGCGAAGACACGGACATGAACCTCTTCGGCCGCTACGAGTACTTCGTCGCCCGCAACATCGAGATCATCGGCGAACTGGGCGTCTGGAACTTCGCCCAGGAGGGCAAGGACGCCACCGGCTTCAACACATCCTTCGTGATGCGTTACCACTGGTACAACAACGGCACGTGGACGGTCTACGTCGACGGCGGCATCGGCCTGCTCTTCAGCACCGACCCCGTCAACCGCTCCGGCGCCGATGAGGGCTCCAGCTTCAACTTCACCCCGCGCTTCGGCGGCGGCTTCACCCGCGCCCTGGGCAATGAGGGCGCGCGCCTCGATGTCGGCCTCCGCTGGCACCACGTCAGCAACGCCCGCATCGGCGGCAACAACGATAACCCCGGCCGTGATGGCCTCATGCTCTACGCGGGCATCATCCTGCCCTTCTAGTTTTTCGAGATTCCTCAGCCCGCCAGCCGCGTGCTCCGCGGCGGCAGCGACAGTTCCGCCGACACGATCGAGTTCCGCCCGCTCCGCTTCGCCGCGTACAGGTTGCGGTCCGCCTCCTCCACCCACTGCTCCGGCGAGATCGGGCACGTGCCGCTGCACCCCGCGATGCCGATCGACACCGTCACCTGCAGCCCCGCGATCCGCGCCCACCGCGCCTGCTCCACGCTGTCGCGCACCCGCTCGCACACGCTCACGGCGTCCTCGGTTCGCGTGTCGGGCATCAGCAGCGCAAACTCCTCGCCGCCGTAGCGGCAGGCCAGGTCGCTCTGCCGGCACTCGCGCTGCAGGATCTTGGCGACCGTCTGCAGAACCATGTCGCCCACCGGGTGCCCGTGCGAGTCGTTCACGCTCTTGAAGTGGTCCAGGTCCAGCAGGGCCACCGAGATCGGGTGCCCGTGCCGCGTGCACCGCGCGTGCTCCTCCGCCCAGCGCCGGTCAAAGAACGTGCGGTTCCACAGCCCCGTCAGCCCGTCGATCTGCGCCCGCTGCGCCAGCATCTGCACAAGCTGCTGCATCCGCAGCGCCGAGCGCACCCGCACCCGCAGCTCCGTCATCTCGAACGGCTTGGTCACAAAGTCGATCGCGCCCAGGTCGAACGTCGCCACCTTGTCCGCCGGGTTCTGCTGCCCCGACAGCACGATCACCGGGATCTGCTGCGTCTTGCTGCACTCCTTCAGCCGCTTGAGCACGTTCACCCCGTCCATCGAGGGCATGTCCAGGTCCAGGATGATCAGCGACGGCACGTACTGCTGCGCCGCCAGCAGCCCCTCCAGCCCGTCGTACGCGCTGATGAACTCCAGCTCCTCGTTCTTGAGGTTCAGCCGCAGCAGCCGGTGGACATCCACGCTGTCATCCACGATGAGCACCGTGGGGCGGGAGTCGTCCATCGGCCGCGTGATGGCGGGGATCGTGCTCATGCCCGCGGGCTCCCCGCGTTCGGCGACATCGCCCGCCGGCACAACGCCACCAGCTCGTCCACGTCCGCCGCGACCCGCTCCAGCGGCGCATCCGCGGCCAGGCCGCTCTCCACGCTCGCCGCGGCATTGCCGATCGTCGGGTACCCGTACCCGGCGCACGAACCTTTGAGCTGGTGCGCCAGCCGTTTGAGCGTGCTCAGCTCGCGAGATTCCCACGCTCTGGACACGCTCTCCACGCGCTGCGGCAGCTCACGCAGGAAGTGTTCGAGCAGCTCCGCCATGTCCGGGTCGTGCGCGAGCTGGCTCTCAAGGCGGTGTGAAGGTGTGTGGTGCAAGGGCGCCTCCCAACAGAAGGAATCGGCCCGTACGCCGGTCCTGATAAGCGCCGCGCCGCGTTTTCTCGGCATCACGCGCCCGGCAGACCGCGAACGCTCAGCGGTGTGCTCCGGTTATCGGTCCGTACCCACCCCCGCCCGGGGTTTCCAGAATCAGGCGGAAACCCGCGGGCAGGTCGGCCGCCGCGGCACTCGAAAGAACCCGGCGCGAGCCGTCGGGAGAAACCACGGTCTGCACGCCGGCCTCCCCCGGGGCGCCCCCGCTCAGCCCATACGGCCCGGTGCGCCGGTGCTCCGTCAGCAGCGAGAGCGCGACCGGTTCCAGGAAGGTCAGCTCGCGGACGACGCCATCGCCGCCCCGGAACGCACCCGCCCCGCCCGATCCGCGCCGAACCGCAAAGCGTTCAAGCCGGACCGGGTAGCGGTGCTCAAGGACCTCGGGGTCGGTGATCCGCGTGTTGGTCATGTGGGTGTGTACCGCGGGCTCGCCATGCCAGGACGGCCCCGCGCCCGCGCCCCCGCACACCGTCTCGTAGTACCCGAAACGGTCGTTGCCGAACACCACGTTGTTCATGGTGCCCTGGCTGCACGCGCACAGGCCCAGGGCTTTGAGCAGCGTGTCCACCACCCGCTGGCTGGTCTCGACGTTGCCCCCCGACACTGCCGGGCACGCGGCCGGGTCCGCCCCGAACCGCGGGTTGAGCATCGTTCCCTCCGGCACGACCAGCTCGACCGCCCGGAGAAGCCCCTCGTTGAGCGGCAGCGGCTCATCCACCAGCAGCCGCAGCACGTACATGACCGCGCTGCGAATCACGCCCAGCGGCGCGTTCAGATTGAACGCGTGCGTGGGTGACGATCCTGTAAAGTCGATGCGCGTGCGCCCGCGCTCACGCGTGATGCCCACCGCGATCACCGAGCCGTCATCAAGCTCCTCGCGGGCGTGGAGCAGGGTCGGCAGACGCCCGAGCGCCGCCCGCACCCGCGATTCGCTGTGCGTGCGAAGCTCATCCATGGCGGCGCTCAAGGCCGGCCCATACTCGGCGCACAGCGCGAGCACCCCCGAAAAGCCCCGCTGGTTCGCCGCGAGCTGCGCCTGGACGTCCGCAAGGTTCTCCTCGACGCTGCGGGTCGGGAAAGGCCCCGCAAGCAAGAGCTGACGCAGGTCCTCCAGCCGCGGCCCGCCCGCGAGGACCAGGTGCATCGGCGGGATCACCACGCCCTCGTCGGCCAGCGTCCGCGCTCCCGGCGGCATCGACCCCGGCCGCGAGCCGCCGATCTCGGCGTGGTGGGCGCGCGAGGCCACAAACGCGACGAGCCGCCCCTCATGGAACACCGGCGTGATCACCGTGACATCCGGCAGGTGTGAGCCGCCGAACGCGGGGTGGTTCGTCACCACCACATCGCCGGGCCCCAGCGCGACCGCCGCCTTCACCATCCGCACGCACAGGCCCAGCGCGCCCAGGTGGACAGGGATGTGCGGCGCATTGACGACCAGCTCCCCGTCCGGGTCCAGCACGGCGCAGGAGAAGTCAAGCCGGTCCTTCACGTTGGTCGACAGCGCCGTCCGCCGCAGCGTCTCACCCATATCGGTCGCGATGCCCGTCAGCCGCGCGGTGATCAGCTCGCGGCCCGCAACCGCCGGCGCCGCCCGCGCGGAATCCGCAACGCGCCGCAGAACGAGCGCCCCAGCGCGATCAACCCCGCACGTCCAGCCTGTGTCCACGACCGTGGTCGCGTGCGCCTCGGCGATGATCGCCGGCCCGTCAATCACCGCGCCCTCCGCCAACGCATCGCGGTGGTACACCGCCATCCCGCGCCCCGGCGCCTCGCCGGCGCCCGCGCCTGACGCAGTCCGTTGGTCGATCGGTGCACCCACCCGCCACGCCGCGATCACACGGACCGACTCAACCTCCAGCGGCCGCGGCGCAGGCGGGTAGCCGTAGAGCTGCGTGAACAGCCGCGCAAACTCCGCCCGAACGAAGGTCGGCACATCGGCAACCCCAGGACCCACATCCACCGCGATGGCCGCCTCCTGCCCCCGGAGCCGAAGGCTGACAATGCGCCGCGGCGTCTGCACCTCTCTGGGCGGCGCGCCCTCGGCAACGAGCGCCGCCCGGGCCTCGTTCGCCGCCTCCTCCAGCACGCCTCCAAGGTCCGTCGCGTCCAGCTCCGCCAAGATCTGGCGCGTCGCAAACCGCTCCACGCCCGCCAGCGACAAGCCCTTGGCCGACAAAAGACCCACTTCCCGCGGCACCATCACCGTCGATATCCCCAGCAGCTCCGCGACGCCGCACGCGTGCTGCCCCCCCGCCCCGCCGAACGCGACCAGCGCATACCCCGAAGGGTCGTACCCGCGCTGCACGGAGATGGTGCGGATCGCCTGCGCCATCTGCTCGTTGGCGATGGCGATGAGCGACGCGAGCATGACATCGAGCGTGAGCCCAGGCCGCCCCGCCGCCGCGAGCGCGAGCAGCGCCCCCGCCGCGTGCCCTGCCGCCGCCGCGTCCAGCGGCACCTGGAACAGGTCCTCCGCGACGCGACCGAGCAGCAGGTTGACATCGGTGATGGTGAGCGGCCCGCCCGCGCCATAGCACGCGGGCCCGGGTTGCGCCCCCGCGCTGTGCGGCCCCACGCGCAGCATCCCTGTCACCTCATCCACCCAGCACACCGACCCGCCTCCAGACGCGACGCTCTCCACTCCCACCGCCGGGGCCATGATGTGCGCCGGGCCCACGCGGTGCTCATACACATACTCCAACTCCCCGTCGATCCGCGCGACGTCCGTGCTCGTCCCACCCATGTCGAACGTCAGCACACGCTCAAACCCCGACGCCCGCGCCGCTCCCAGCGCGCCCACCACGCCCCCCGCAGGGCCGCTCAGCAGGCTGTCCTTGGGGCGAAAGCTCGCCGCGGGCATCAGCCCGCCCGCGCTGGTCATCACCTGCAGGCCCGAGCCTTCCGCGCTGCCCAGCCCCATCGACGCGCTGACTTCGCCCAGGTAGCCCTCGATGACAGGCGCGAGCGCGGCGTTCGCGAGCGTGGTCTGCGCCCGCGCCAGGTACCGGATCTCGCCGGCCAGTTCCGTAGAGAGCGACACGTGCGCAAAGCCGGCCCCGCGGAGCACCGCCGCCACCGCCCGTTCATGCTCCGGGTTCCGCCACGCGTGCATGAGGGCCACTCCCGCGGACCGCACGCCGCGGGCCACGAGCGTCGCAGCCGCCTCGCGCACGCCTTCCAGATCGAGCGACCGCACCTCACGCCCCCGCGCATCCAGCCTGCCGCGAACCTCGACGACCTCGCAATCCAGCCGCGCCGGCCTGCGGGCGTTGAGCGCAAAGAGGTCGGGCCGCTGCTGCGTCCCGATCTCGAGCAGGTCGCCGAACCCTTCCGTCAGGAACATCGCCGCGGGCCCGGCGCGCCGTTCGAGCAGGGCATTCGTCCCGCGGGTCGTGGCAAACCGCACGCGCAACGGCGGGAACGCCCGCCCCCGCGCCGTGCCGGTGATCAGCCGCGCCCCCAGCACCGGCGCCGGCTCCCCGGTGCTCAGCGAGATGAAGTCGCCCGCGCGCGCGCCCGGCGCCCCCTCAAGCTCGAGCGATACACCGTCTTCTGTCTGTGTGGACGCGACCACCCGCACATCACCCCCACCCCGCAGCGATGCAACGAACCCCGCGAAGAAGTCCCCGCCCGCTGCAACGCTCAGCGCGACCACCAGCCCGCGGTCCCACACCCGCACCACGCGCCCGCGAAGGTGCCCGCTGCTGAGCACCTTCGCCGTGCGCCGCGCCCCCGACGGGTCAACGCCGAAGCAGTCGGTGAACGTGCCCCCCGTGTCGATGCACAGCAGCCAGGGGTTGATGTCAGCCATGGTCCGCCAGCGCCCTGCCCTTGGTCTCTTCGCCGACACCGATCAGCACCAGCAGCACGCCCACCGCCGGGAACACCGCCACCCACGCCACGCACTTGAGCAGGAACGCCAGGCTGTCCTCGGGCGTGTCGAACGGCTGCCGCGCCAGCGCACCGATCAAAAACGGCCCTCCCGCGGCGATGAACCGCCCCGTGTTGTAACAGAACCCCGCCCCAGTGCTCCGCAGCCGAGTCGGGAACAGCTCCGGCAGGTAGAACGTGAACGCCCCGAACACGCCGAACACCCCCATCCCCACCGGCAGCATCATCCACATCCGCGCCGTTGGGCTCCAGTCCCCGCCAAAGCCCAGCGCAATCGCCCCCGCCGAGAACGCGAAGTACAGCGCGAACATCCACCGCCGCCCCAGCGTCACCGCGATCGGCAGCGTGAGAATCGTCCCGATCAGCCCGCCCAGGCTGTACGCCGCCGTGCCGATGAACACCATCGTGCTCTTCTCCTCCGGCGTCGCCCCCAGCCGGTTGCCGATGAGCGGAATGAACGCGAAGCACGACCACCACCCCAGCAGCGCGATGACCGCCATCGCCAGCCCACCGATCGTCCGCCGCTTCATCGCCGGGCTGAACAGCTCGCGCACCCGCCCCGCCGCGGCGTCCGGCTTCCACATCTCCGGCTCTTTCACCTTCATGCGGATCAGCAGCGCCACAAACGCCGGCACCAGCCCCGTCAGGAACACCGCCCGCCACCCCCAGCTCGGGTTCCCGAACCCCACCTTCGCAAAGTCGATCTGGTGCAGGAACAAATCCGACACAAACGTCGCAAGCAGAATCCCGAACGGCGACGCCGTGTACAGCATCATCCCCGCCCACACCCGCTTCTTCTCCGGCACCGTCTCCGCCACCAGCGAAGCCCCCGCCGCCCACTCCCCGCCGATCCCCAGGCTTGCGATGATCCGGAAGAACACCAGCATCCAGATGTTGGTCGCGAACGCGCACCCCGCCGTCGCCAGCGAGTACAGCAGCATGGTCAGCAGCAGCGCCCGCGTCCGCCCGATGCGGTCGCTCAGCTTCCCAAAAAGAATCCCGCCCACGCCCCAGCCGATCAGCAGGATGCTCGTGAGCGCCCCCGTCCAGAAGCTCACCTGCCCCTGGTAACCCGGCATGTCGCGGGTGATGCCCAGGAGGTCGGGAACGCACGCGGGTGCCACGTAGTTGAACAGCAGCCCGTCAAAGACATCAAACCCCCAGCCCAGCCACGCTGCGATCAGCACGAGCCACTGGTACCGCGTCAGGCCCCACAGCCAGGCCGGCTGAAGTGGCGCGATCGGGACAGGGGCAGGCTCCAACTGCGTCTGCATAGGGGCGGCATGCTATCGAAAGTCACGCGTCCCGCCTACAGCCGCTTCAGCTTCCGGATCTCCGGCCACGCCAGGGCGATGCCCACCACCACCAGGATCGTCCCCACCCCGCCGCTCACCACCGAGAACACCGCCCCGCCCACCGGCCCAAGCCACTTTCCCGCCGCCGCGGCGACCGCCCCCGACTCAAACTCCCCGAGCTGGTTGCTGCTCTCAATAAACACGCTGTTGACCGCCGACACCCGCCCCCGGACGTGGTCCGGCGTCCGCGTCTGCACCAGTACGTGCCGGATCACCACACTGATGGTGTCGACCGCCCCCGACACAAACAACGCCGCCAGCGACAGCCACACGTTCGTTGAAAACCCGAACACGATCATGCACACGCCGAACGCCGCGACCGACCACAGCAGCGTCGCGCCCGCCTGCCGGAAGGGAGGCCGGTGCGCCAGCCACACCGACATCACCAGCGCCCCTACGAACTGGCTGGCCTTCAGGATGCCCAGCCACACCGCCCCGGCGTGCAGAATGTCTTTGGTGTACACCGGCAGCAGCGCCGTCGCCCCGCCAAGCAGCACCGCGAACATGTCGAGCGTGAGCGCCGCCAGGATCGCCTTGTCCTTGTACACGTGCGACATGCCCGCCACCATGGACGAGAACGAGAACACGCTCCCATTGACCCGCGGTCCCGCCGACGCCGGCACACGCATCCCGCTCGCGGTGAACGCGAACGCCGCGCAGCCCGCCGCCGTCACCAGGTACACCGGCCACGCCGCGGGCTCCCCGCCCCGCCACCGCGAGGCATCGATCATCAGCCCCGCCAGCAGCGGCCCCACGATCGCCGCCACCTGGAACACCCCCGTGTTCCACGTCACCGCGTTCTGGAACGCCGGCCCCGGCACGATCATCGGCAGCAGGCTGCTCCGGGCCGGCCCGTTGAAGCACCGCGCCGCCCCGCTCACCACGAGCAGCACGTAATACACCCACACCGGGGCGTGCAGGTACGACGCCGCGGCGAGAGCGCCCGCCGCCAGCGCGAAGCACGTCTGCGTCACTACCAGGATGTTCCGCCGGTTGTACAGGTCCGCGAGGTGCCCCGCGGGCAGGGCCAGCAGCAGCACCGGCACCGCCCGCGCCAGCCCCGCGTACGCCAGCGCCATGAAGCTGCCCGTGCGGTCGTAGATCTCCCAGCCCACCGCCATCGACAGCATCTGCAGGCCGATCGACGACGGCGCGAAACCGAACGCGAAACGGCGGTAGTCGCGCGAGCGCAGGGCCAAGTAGGGGTCGTGCGGCGTCTCGGGTCGGGGACCGGCAAACAGCGGGTCGGGCACGCCGGCGTCGGAATCGTTTGAACTCGAAGGCGGCTGCATCCTGGCCCTGTCACCCCGTGACGCCACCCCCGCGTCGGCGGGGATGGTAGTCGGAGACAGGGATGCTCACCCGATGATCTTCCGCCGCTGTTTCACGTAATCCCAGACCACAAAGCGGTCCAGGTCCCGCCCGCCCGTGAAAAAGACCCGCCCGGCGGTCGCCTCCGCCAGCCGCTGCGCGAACTGCACATCCTCGCTCGTCTGCCCCCAGTTGGGGAGCAGGAAAATGTTGATCGTGATCCCCTCCCGCTTGCAGAGCATCGCCTCGCGCATGGTCGCCGCCTCGGTCTTGGGGTCGGGCGGGTAGAGCATGAAGAGGTGGGGGCCCTCAAAGTGGGCCGTGGGCAGCCCATCGGTGATGAGGATGACCTGCCGGTTGGGCGTGTCCTGCGCCGCGAGGACCTGCCTCGACACGCTCAGGGCGTGCTGGATGTTGGTGAAGTGCTGCGGCACCCGCACCTCGGAGATGTCCGGGTTGCTCATGTCCGCCTTCAGCCGCACCACCGGCGTGTGGATCGACACCGGCTTGGGCATGAGCGCCGGCACGTCCGACGTCTGCCGCCGCTTGGCGAACGTCGCCATCTCCACAAACCCCAGGAAGTCGCCCGGGTACTCCGACCGGATCAGCCCATCCAGCGCCAGCGCCATCCGCTTCACGTTGATGTACTGCCCGTTGTACCGCATCGACCCCGACATATCCATCAGCACCATCGTCGCGCACTTGGGCGTGTTGCGGGTGCGGTGGATCGTGATGTCGTCGAGCGTCAGCGAAAGGCCCGCCTTCCCCTGCTCGTTCCCCCGCACCGCGGCGTTGATCACCGTCTGCACCACATCCATGTGCGCCACCGAGTCGCCGAACTCGTACGCCTTGGTCCGCTCGATCTCGACCGCCCCCTCGCCCACCACCGGCCCCGTGTGCCGCCCCGACCGCGCCGCCTGCAGCTCCGAAAAGATCTCCTGCAGCAGCTTCTTCTGGAACACCCGGAACGCCTGCGGCGTGAGTTTGTACCCCTCCCGCGTGAACTCCAGCCCCTGGCTCCGCGCCTGCTCGCGCACGTAGTCCTCGATCTGCTCCTGCAGCCGGTTGAGGTTCTCCATGTCGCCGTTCTCGGCAAACTCCGAGAGAGCCTCCATGTCGATCACCGCGAGCTGCGCGTTCTGCGAGGCCTCCTTGAGCTGCTCCAGCAGCCGGTCGATGGTCTCCAGCTCCTCCTTGATCTCCAGCGCCTCGGGCACGCTCATCGGCGTGCGCCCCGTGAACTCGTAGTTGCTCGCCAGCTCATCGACCTGGTACTTCTCCCCCAGCCGCTCCATGATCGACACGAGCTGCCGAGCAAAGGGGCTGGTGTCGTCCTTCTGCCGGTACCACAACCGCTCCAGCTCCGCGAGCTGCTCCTCGCGCACCATCCGGTCGAACGCGCTCCGGGCCTGCTCGGGCGGCGTCGCCCCCGCCGCGGACTGGGCAAACGCCTCCGCGGCAGACTTCTGCACCTGATCCGTCTCGTACGTGGACAGGATCTTCCGCTTCCGCTCCTCCAGCATCGCCATCAGCTGGCCGATGCTGGGCCCAAGCTGCGGGAACATCGAGGGGTCCAGGTGGATCGCCCGGGCCAACTCCTCCTCGGTGAACTGCCGCATCGATCCGAACTCGAGCATGTGCTCAAACGCCGCGGAAGCCACATCCGGCGGCGGCGAAGTAGGGGAGGGAAAGTTCTTCGGGTCGTACCGCTGGTAGGTGTGGACAACTCCGCCGAGCGGGTCGGAAGCCGGCTTTTCTTCTTTGTCGTGGCCGCGCATCGAAAGTCTCCTGGTGGTTGATTCGCTCCCCAGAGTCCTTTCGATGCGGTATTCAGCCCGCCAACACCTTCCTGAAC